>NZ_JBDOQS010000020.1:0-99313 GCF_039839285.1 Mucilaginibacter sp. CAU 1740
TTTACTCAGATAATTCCGCTTTAAGGTTAGATCATTATTGATGTTCCGCATAATTGAATTAACGTTTTTTATTGCTTGTTAATTCTGTTACCGAATTATCTAACCTTTACAGCAATGACATGGGGTGACGACGCATAAAAAAATCCCGATCAGATAACCTGACCGGGATTTTCAATATTATAAAGCTTTCAGCCTTAAGATAACTTAGCCAATTCTTCAGCCATAGCAGCACCAATTTCAGCTGGTGATTCTACCACGCGGATACCGCACTCGGCCATAATTTTCATTTTAGCAGCAGCAGTATCATCAGCACCGCCAACAATAGCACCTGCGTGGCCCATACGGCGACCCGGAGGCGCTGTTTGACCTGCAATAAAGCCTACAACCGGTTTAGTACCGTTTTCTTTGATCCAACGGGCAGCATCAGCTTCCATGTTTCCACCAATTTCACCGATCATGATAATACCATGAGTTTCCGGATCGTTCATTAACAATTCAACGGCTTCCTTAGTTGGTGTACCAATGATTGGGTCGCCACCGATGCCGATAGCTGTAGTGATACCCAAACCGGCTTTAACCACCTGGTCAACCGCTTCGTAAGTTAACGTACCTGATTTTGAAACCACACCTACATTACCTTTTTTGAAGATAAAACCTGGCATGATACCAATTTTACTTTCATCGGCAGTAATAACACCCGGGCAGTTAGGACCGATCAGGCGTGCATCCTTATCCGATAAATATTCTTTAACCGCTATCATATCCTTTGTAGGGATACCTTCGGTAATACAAACAATAACCTTAATGCCGGCTTCGGCAGCTTCCATAATGGCATCAGCGCCAAAAGCAGGAGGTACAAATATGATAGATACATCGGCACCGGTTGCAACTACGGCATCTTTAACCGTGTTAAAAACCGGCCTGTCTAAATGGCTCTGACCACCTTTACCTGGTGTAACACCACCAACTAACAGGGTACCGTAAGCAATCATTTGCTCAGCATGGTATGAACCTTCTTTACCGGTGAAACCTTGTACAATAACTTTTGAATCTTTATTTACGAGTACACTCATTGGTTTTTTCGTTTTAGTACGGCAAAGCTAAAGTTTTTGCCCGAATGTCAAACCCTATTACAATCTAAATTTATATGTTAACACAAAAGTGACTTTTGGGGAAAAGGGGAATTGTCTGAACCATGATTTATAGGATTAAAAGATTACCGTGATTTTGTCTGAACTCGAATTTGGGGGAATTATTAGAATTTTTTGAATTTGCTTAGCATTCTGCCCATTCCTCAATTCCATAAATTCGAGTTCAGACAAAATCCCCCCAAAATCCCAGTTCAGACCTCACGCCTAAACTCCCCCTCACTTTTAGCAATTACAATAGTAGCTACGCCATTACCAATCACATTGGTAATAGCCCTTGCTTCCGACATAAACCTATCTACTCCAATCAATATCGCCAAACCTTCAACCGGGATAACCTTGATAGCTGTAAGCGTACTGGTAAGCACAATAAAACCGCTCCCGGTAACACCAGCCGCACCCTTGGAGGTTACCATTAAAATACCAATAATAGTCAGCTCCTGCCCCAACGAGAGTGGGATATTAAACACCTGCGCCAAAAATATCACACACATGGATAGGTAAATAGTAGTGCCATCTAAATTGAACGAATACCCTGTAGGGATCACTAAACCCACTACCGATTTAGAGCAGCCAAACTTTTCCAGCTTCTCCATCATAGCCGGCAGAGCCGATTCGGACGAGGATGTGCCCAGCACGATCAGGATCTCCTGGCGGATATATTTAAGGTATTCCCACAAACTGAATTTAAACAGCCTGCAAATAATATTAAGTACCACAAAAATAAAAAGCGCCATAGTGAGGTACACCGAACCCATCAGCAAGGCCAACGGTTTAAGCGTTTGGATACCATATTTACTTACGGTAAAAGCCATCCCAGCAAAAGCACCTATCGGCGCAACCTTCATTACTATCTTCATGATATTGAAAAATACCTTTGATAGCTTATCAAATAACTGGATCACCGATTGTCCGGTCTCGCCCATTTTACTCAGTCCGAAACCGAATAACACCGCGAAAAACAGGATTTGTAAAATATCCCCCTCGGCAAATGCTTTAAACATATTTGAGGGGACTATATGGGCCAAAAAATCGCCCCAATGCATTTCAGAAGCGGCCTTTTCGTAAACAGCCAGTTTGCCGGTATCCATTTTGGCAGCGTGGTTTTCAAAACCGGCACCGGGCTTAATAATATTGGCCACAGTAACACCAATAACAAGCGCGAAGGTGGTCACGATCTCGAAGTATAGCAAAGCTTTGCCGCCTACCCTGCCTACCTTTTTCATATCGCTCATGCCGGCAATGCCAAGCACAATGGTTAAAAATATAATAGGCGCTATCAGCATGGTGATCAGGCTGATGAATGTTTTGCTGATCAACTCGGCAGTGGGCGCGATATTTTTAATGTACAAACCGGCGATCACCCCGAGGGCAATGGCAATAAGTACCTGGATTGTTAAGTTGGATAATAGGCGTTTCATGATTCCCCCCAACCCCCTAAAGGAGGAGTTATTGGCTTTGGGTAGCAATATAGCAAGTTAATATTGATGCACAAAAAACCCCGTACCGGTTTTCCGATACAGGGCACATTGTGATGTATTTTGGTTGAAAGGTTGCGTGTTTATGCCGGTGTTGCTTCGCCGGTTAGCATGTTGATCAGGAACGTTTTGTTCAGGAAAAACAGCTTAGCTTTATGGTTACCCAAAAAGGTAATGGTACCGCTGTAATCCCAGCCACCACCATTGGTTTGGCCTTGCGAGCGGAAAGTTGCTGTACCGCTGGTGATATCAAAGTTATCATCGCCATGTACATAAAGGTTGCTGAATACGTAGGTATTGTGTACCCTGCTAAAGGTTTTGTATTTAGGGTATTCGTTATCGATATAAGCCTTCATCGGGCCATCTAACGAAAAGTTTGAGTTGTTAAGGTTCAGCCCTCTTACTTTATACTTCTGTACAATGTTATAGATGTATGAGTAACCCGGACCGCTACCGGTAGTGTTCAATGAATCTACCGAATCATAACCGATGGTTTTGTTATCGTTACATACAAAGTAGTATTTAACACCGCCTGTTTTGGTTGCTTTAAGGGTATCGCCCTGGTTAAAAACAAGGTTAAGGCTTGTATCTACATAAAAACCACAACGGTAATCACTGCTTTGTACTTTAATTTTTGATGAGGTAGCGTTTGTTGATGGGGTAACGCCATCTTTAATGCTGGCACCACCAAATGCACCCGCTAATGATTGTGCAAGGTTGTTGGCAATAGCCGAACTTGCTACGTTATCACTTGCTTTTTTATCGGTTGATGTAGGGTTTACTGAGCTTGATGTTTTGGTACAGGCTGAATACAAAACAGCCACACCCGCTAATAAGGGTAATACGCTGCGTAAGGTTAGTTTCATAATGGTATGTTAAAGTTTAGATAGTTTTCTGCCCGTATTAGGCAACAAGCATACCATAGCTAAAACGAATATTGCCCACATAGCTGAATATCATAGCAATGAGGGTAATATCATCCCTTTATTAAACCTTCAGTTTATTTTATTAATTCAATTTATACCATACTGGTATATTCATCAAGGTATCTTTTACCCGCATCGGGAAAAATAGTGTGGAAAATATTACCTGTTGAGTGTCGCCATTTTTCAAAATAAAATCATGCCATATTTAAACTACACTCATTTGAAACAACTTTATTACAATTACCACCACTAATACAAGGCGATAAAATTTCACGTTTGTGACATAAAATGCGGTTTGCTTCACAAATGAAACCCAATAAAAAAGCCCCGTGCATTTATTGGCACGGGGCTATAAAATATTTTTAAATGTTGATTATTAGTTTACCTCGCCGGTTAACAGATCGGCAGTATAAACGGTGCCATCAATGGTGATCTTGGCCTTATGTCCACCCAAAAACTGGATGGTACCTTTATAGTTCCACACGTTTTTGCCTATAGTACCTTTGGTGGCAAACGTTGCCGAGCCACTTACAATAAAATCGGGATCTTTTGTAGGATCAACAATGATCGATTTAAAGGTATAATTAAAGGTGCCCTCAATATTGGGATCAGCGATGGTTGGTTTGTTGTACTCAACTTTTGCATAATAGTTCACCGGCCCGTCAAACGAATATTGAGCATTTGCCACACCTGGGTTAAGACTTCTCAAAGTAAGGTTTTCCCCCACTTTAACCCAAGCCTTAGTGTCGCCGGTAACTATCGAAACCACGGCGCTGTCACGGGCGGTAAGGCCTGATGGCACACCGCCTGTACAAAGCAATTCGTAATTAACTTTTACCCAGATATCAAACTTCGAAGTATCACTTAAATCCATGTTAAGGGTAACAGTTGTATCCAGTTTAGCACCGCATTTAGGTGTTGAATTAACCGACTGTATTTTGATTTTACCTTTTTTGTTCATCACAAAATCGGTAGGGATACTCAGTCCGTTCTTAAAATCGAAGCCGCCGTTTTCCGGGTTAAAAATCCCCGCAAGGCTTTGCGCTATCTGGATGCTGGCGTCTTTTTTACTAACGGTGCTTTTGGTGCTGTTGGTCTGCTCAAGTTTGTGGCAGGAAGTGTAAATAGCTGCTATACCTGCAAGCAGCAGTACAATGATCTTGTAGTTGTGTTTCATGTTTAGGATTTTTATTCCGTACAAAGTTAACTTATTATCAGATAATTAAAAAAAGTTTCAAGTTTTTAAGGGTTGATGGGGAAGATAACCCTTGTTTTGAACTTGTACGGATTTGGGAGATGAAAGGTTAGCTTATCAGATCGAGATAGGCTCGGCTATAAAGACATCAAAAAA
Organism: Mucilaginibacter sp. CAU 1740; assembly: GCF_039839285.1. Classification (NCBI taxonomy): domain Bacteria; kingdom Pseudomonadati; phylum Bacteroidota; class Sphingobacteriia; order Sphingobacteriales; family Sphingobacteriaceae; genus Mucilaginibacter; species Mucilaginibacter sp. CAU 1740. The sequence goes on from NZ_JBDOQS010000020.1 coordinate 4,904, forward strand.
CACGATCCATCCCATAACTAATCCACTAATAACTACTAAACTAATAGGGAAATGATTATTTTCGCAATTTCACAGTGTAAATTATACAATGGACTACCAATTTAAAGAGATAGAGCAAAAATGGCAGCAGTTTTGGGCCCAAAACCAAACCTTTAAAGCCGAAGATAAATCAGCTAAACCCAAGTATTATGTGCTGGATATGTTCCCTTACCCATCAGGAGCCGGTCTGCACGTAGGGCACCCGCTGGGCTATATCGCTTCTGATATTTTTTCACGTTATAAACGCCTAAAAGGTTTTAACGTATTGCACCCTATGGGCTACGATAGCTTCGGTTTACCGGCCGAGCAGTACGCTATACAAACCGGTCAGCACCCAGCTATCACTACCGAAGATAATATTGCCACCTATCGCCGCCAGTTGGATCAGATCGGTTTCTCGTTTGATTGGAACCGCGAGGTGCGCACCAGCTCGCCCGATTATTATAAATGGACGCAGTGGATCTTTATGCAGCTGTTTAACAGCTGGTATAATAAAGATGCCGATAAAGCCGAATCGATAGATAAACTGGTTGCTCACTTTGAGGCAAACGGATCGACAGGTATCAATGCTGTGAGCGACGAGGAAATTTTAAGTTTTACTGCCGATGAATGGAAAGCGTTCAGCAACCAGGAACAGCAAGCCGAACTATTAAAATACCGTATTACCTACCTGCGCGAAAGCACCGTGAACTGGTGCCCGGCCTTGGGTACGGTATTGGCTAACGATGAAGTAAAAGACGGCTTCAGCGAGCGCGGCGGCTTCCCGGTTGAGCAAAAGAAAATGACCCAATGGAGCATGCGCATCACCGCCTATGCCGAAAGGTTATTGCAAGGCCTTGATACGATTGACTGGCCCGAACCTTTGAAAGAAATGCAAAGGAACTGGATAGGTAAAAGTACCGGTGCAAGTGTCAAATTTCCGATAGATAAATCGGGCCATAACGCCGCTTTGGATACCAACTATATTGAGGTATTCACTACAAGGGTTGATACTATATTCGGTGTTACATTTTTAGTTATTGCTCCTGAGCACGAACTGGTAGCTTCATTAACTACTCCTGAACAAAAAGCAGAGATCGAAGCATACATCACCCAAACTAAAAAGAAATCGGAATTGGACAGGATGGCTGATGCCAAAACTGTTTCTGGCGCATTTACCGGTAGCTACGTATTAAACCCGCTGAACGGTCAGCAGATCCCGATCTGGATTGCTGATTATGTTTTAGCAGGATACGGAACAGGCGCGGTAATGGCTGTACCATCCGGCGATCAGCGCGATTACCTTTTCGCGAAACATTTTAATTTGCCAATAGTACCTATCATCGATATTCAAAACATCGAAACAGAGGCCGATCCAACCAAAGAAGGTAAATACATCAACTCCGATTTCATTAACGGATTAACTTATAAAGAAGCTACCGCTGCAGTGGTTGCTGAGTTAGAAAAAATTAACGCAGGTAAGGCTAAAGTTAACTTCAGGATGCGCGATGCCATTTTTGGCCGTCAACGTTATTGGGGCGAGCCGGTGCCGGTTTATTTTAAAGATGGTTTGCCATATTTAATTGACGAAAGCCACCTGCCATTGCTATTGCCTGAGATTGATAAATACCTCCCAACCGAAACCGGTGAACCACCACTTGGTCGTGCCGAAGATTGGAAATATGAAGGCAGTTTAGCTTACGAGCTAAGCACCATGCCGGGTTGGGCTGGTTCAAGCTGGTACTGGTATCGCTATATGGATGCGCAGAATGATAAAGAGTTTGCATCTCGCGAGGCTATTGAATATTGGAAAGATGTGGATTTGTATATCGGCGGCAGCGAACATGCTACCGGTCACCTGTTGTACAGCCGTTTCTGGAACAAATTTTTAAAAGATCTGGATTTGGTTGTTGAAGAAGAGCCTTTCAAAAAATTGATTAACCAGGGCATGATCCAGGGCCGCAGTAATTTTGTTTACAGGCTGATTGACGAAGAAGGCCGCGGAACAAATACACTAGTATCGCACGGTTTGATCAAGCAATACAAAACTTCGCCTTTGCATGTTGATGTGAACATTGTGGAGAACGAAGTATTGAACATCGAGAAATTTAAACAATGGCGTTCTGAATTTGCTGATGCTGAGTTTATCCTTGAAAACGGCAAATACATCTGTGGTGTTGAGGTTGAAAAAATGTCGAAATCGAAGTTCAACGTAGTGAACCCTGACGATATTATCAGCCGGTACGGTGCCGATACCCTGCGCATGTACGAGATGTTTTTAGGTCCGCTGGAACAGAGTAAGCCATGGAATACCAATGGTATTGAGGGTGTGTTCAAGTTCCTCCGCAAATTCTGGAGGTTGTTCCATAACGATGCCTGGGAATTTGGTGTAAGCGACGCAGCACCATCAAAAGCAGAATTGAAATCGTTACACAAGATCATCAAAAAAGTGGAAGAAGATGTGGAACGTTTCTCGTTCAATACTTCAGTTTCCAGCTTCATGATAGCGGTTAACGAATTAACAGACTTGAAATGCAATAATCGCGCGATATTGCAGGATCTGGTAATTCTCCTTTCATCATACGCTCCGCACATTTGCGAAGAGTTATGGTCGTTATTGGGTAATGCCGATGGCAGTTTATCATATGCTCCGTTCCCTAAATTTAACGGTGAATATCTGGTTGAGGATGAGTTTGCTTACCCGATCTCCATCAATGGTAAAATGAAAATGAACCTGAGCATTTCATTAAGTTTAGATGTAAAAGCTACAGAAGAATTTGTTTTGGCGAATGCCGATGTACAGAAATATTTGGATGGTAAAGCACCTAAAAAGATGATCGTGGTGAAAGGCAGGATTGTTAATATGGTGGTGTAGCCCCTCCGTCTCCGCCAACTGGCGGAGGTATCTGAATAGCATTTAAGCCCGGTGTTTTGCGTTGCAAAACACCGGGCTTTTTTATCTCTAAAACCCCAAAATGTCATTTCGAACGAGGAACGAGTGAGAAATCTTGTACGCCCTGCCAAGCCGCCATGCCTATCGGATTTGCAGGGCGTACAAGATTTCTCTTTCGCACCCCGCGCTCATCCCATCTCAGCTCAGTCGAAATGACAAAAGAATTTACTTCCTATATAACTCTAACTTCCTGCCATCCGGATCAACAACCACAGCCAAAAAACCAAAATCAGTTTGCACCGGCTCGGAAATAAATTGCGCTTCGGCCTCTTTCAGCAAGAGGATAGCCTTGTCAAAATCATCCAATTCAAAACCCAATCGTAAATCAATATCAGCTTCTACCTGGCTTTTAGCAAGCGGATAAACTTCAATCACAGTTCCATCAACAGTGGCAGAATAATGATAAGGCGAATTACCATGCTTATGATAATCGAAACTAAAACCTAAAAGCATGTAAAAATCGACCAGTCGTTGCATATCCGGGGTTCTTATTACCAATAGTTTAAGTTTCATTTACTGATACAAGTTTAATTATCAATATTCTTTCCATCCAACCGCTCATACCCCAGCCTCAACAAGTCAAGCGCATAAGTAACATCATCATAGTTGCGGATATAGAAACTTATCCAACCCGTATTTTTAAAAGTATGATGATCTTCTATCCGGCCATCGGCCATTAACTCCGCTTTTACTTTACGGCTTAGCGGCATATCTAACAAACCATTGCCATGAATGTGGCCTATTTCGGCATTAATATAATTAAATTGCAGGCCGCCGTATTTATGGGTGGTAGCTATGGCTTGGGGCCAGGTAATAACCGCCGCTTCTATCTTATCCATCCAATCGAGCAATACAGGTTTGGTTACAAACGAGCCTAATTTAAGCAGGCCATCAAATACAATAGCCAATCCCGGAATAAATTTCAGGAAGCCAAGGTATTTCCTCACAAACAGGAACATGCTATTTATTCTCGCTTAGTTCCTTGATATGCCCCATCACCCTTAAATGCACATTGCGGGTAATGCTTTTAGCCCAGATATCGTAATACCAGGTAGGGAACACGTAAAGCTTATACCAACTGTTACCGATCAGGGTGGTGGTATTATCGCCATTATCATGCAACAGGAACTGCCCGCGCAAGATATCGATATGCCCCATGATCTCTGGGTCGCGGGGTTGGTTGGTGATATCGAAGGTGAGGTTTTTGTTTTCATCGTAGGTTGTTATCTTTTCGTCAAACACATAACCGTTGCTGAAAATACATTTACGTTTAGCACCAAGATAATACCCTTCGGCGGTCGACTCAACAGGGCTTGGCATGCCTATCTGAAATAGCCAGTATTTATCCGGTGCAGTTATCCGTTTATAAGCTACCACATGTTTCCATACTTCGCTAACCGGGGCCTTGATCACCATTTTATCGGCCACCATATTGGTATAATCGTGTTTGGATACCGAATCGACAATAAATATAAGCATTAGCAAACCCACGATACTTATATTCAAGGTATCATTATCCCGATGGAACATTCCCCGTCCGCCAAGCATCCCCAGGAAAATAAAAACAATAAGCAGGGGCGATACAATGACCAGGCAAATTGCACCCTCATGTAAAAAAACAGCACTTAACGCTATAGCGATAAGCGTATTATAAACCGAATAGCTCACCAGCTTACGGGTGCTGATAGCGGGCACATTACGCAGAAAATAAGCTACAATAATACCGATGAATATCGGTACTATAATAAACTCCGAAAATACAAGCAAACCGCTGTAGGGCTTAAATAAAGAGGTTACCGCAACAAGCGCTACTGCGAAAATATTGGCAACGGCAAAACCTTTTATTTTTTGTTGTAAGGGATCGTTCATGATAAGCGTTTAGTTGTGGGCGGATTTCATATCCAACCGGGGCTAATTTAGCTATAAAACCAGTTATTGCAAATCCGAGCAACCAATGTTATTTTACTTCCGCTTGGGTACTTTGATTAAGCCCGAGCGGTACAAATCAAGCGCCTCATTCAAAATAAAACGGATGGTATCAACCGGCAAATCAGCTTCTGGATCAATGATCATGATCTTGATCCGGGAACGATCTTCATACGTCAATTCAGGATGGTGCAGGTGCTTGCCCTCAACCATGCCTAAAAACGGAAGCTGCGTTTTTTTATGGATCCACAGGTAGCAAAACATTTTGCCTTTATAGCAAAAGAAAGGCATATTATATTTCCATTCAGCGGTGATATCGGGATCCTGTGCCAGGATAATATCGCGCATGGCTAACAGGCAGCCGCGGTTGGGTTCATTTTTGGTGAGGTAGAATTGATCTATTGGGGTGAGGTGCATCGTTGGCTTAGTGTTTTAAAGATAGTGTTATTGGTTGTTAATCTTCGTCATTATTTTGACATTTAGCCGTTCCCCCATCACCCGCAAAATCCCTATCTTTGCGGCAACATAAATTACCCACTATGCTAAAAGGATTTTTTAATGTTCCGGCTCCGGTTAATGAGCCCGTATTGAATTACGGTCCGCGGAGTTTGGAGCGTGTTGCGTTGAAGGCAGCTTTGGAGGCCGGTCGCGCGCAACAGATTGATATACCTATGTACATTGGCGGCAAGGAAGTGCGCACCAACACTAAATTGGAGATCCGTCCGCCGCATGATCATAAACATTTGCTGGCCACCTTTAGCGAGGGCGACGCGAGCCATGTTACTGCCGCTATTGATGCTGCCCTTGCAGCTAAAGCCGACTGGGAAAACCTGGCCTGGGAACAACGTGCCGCCATTTTCCTGAAAGCTGCAGATTTAGTTGCCGGCCCATACCGCGCCGAAATTAACGCGGCAACCATGCTTGGTCAATCAAAAAATGCCTACCAGGCCGAGATTGATTCGGCTTGCGAGCTGATCGATTTTCTGCGTTTCAACGTAGAGTACATGACCGAGATCTACAAACAACAGCCGCCGGTATCTGGCAAAGGTGTTTGGAACCGTGTGGAGCAACGCCCGCTGGAAGGTTTCGTATTCGCTTTAACTCCGTTCAACTTTACGGCTATCGCAGGTAACCTGCCTGCATCAGCAGCTATGATGGGTAACGTTGTGGTTTGGAAACCTGCTTACCCGCAAATCTACGCCGCTAACGTGATCATGAAGATTTTTAAAGAAGCCGGTGTACCAGATGGTGTTATCAACCTTATTTATGTTGATGGCCCGGTTGCAGGCGAGGTGATCTTCAACCATCCCGATTTTGCAGGCATCCACTTTACAGGCTCAACCAAGGTATTCCAGAACATCTGGCAAACTATTGGTACCAATATCCATAAATACAAAACCTACCCACGCATTGTAGGCGAAACCGGCGGTAAAGACTTTGTGCTTGCCCACCCAAGCGCCAATGCCGATGTAGTGAGCACCGCCCTTGTTCGCGGCGCTTTTGAATACCAGGGACAAAAATGTTCGGCCGCTTCACGCGCTTACATCCCTGCTTCGTTATGGCCTGCGGTTAAGGAAAACATGCAGCGCGATATCACTTCGTTTAAAATTGGTCCGGTAGAGGATTTTGAAAATTTTGTGAACGCCGTAATCACCGAAGTATCATTTGATAAACTGGCCAAATACATTGACGCTGCCAAAGCCGATGAAGGTGTTGAAATTGTTGCCGGTGGTAATTACGATAAATCGCAAGGCTGGTTCATTGAGCCAACCGTATTAAAAGTTGAAGATCCGTATTACGTAACCATGTGCGAAGAGCTTTTCGGCCCGGTACTGACTATCTATGTGTACGAAGATGATAAATTTGATGAGATCCTTGACGTAGTAGATAAAACTTCGATCTACGCGCTTACAGGTTCAATTATCTCTCAGGATAGGTATGCTATTGAGAAAGCTACTACCCGGTTACGCAACGCGGCAGGTAACTTCTACATTAATGATAAACCTACAGGCGCGGTAGTTGGTCAGCAGCCATTTGGCGGCGCGAGGGGTTCGGGCACCAATGATAAAGCCGGATCGATGATCAACCTGTTGCGTTGGGTATCTCCACGCACCATTAAAGAAACTTTTGATCCGCCGAAGGATTACAGATATCCGTTTTTGGCGAAAGAGGTTTAAGCCCCCGGCCTCCTGAAGGGGGAGGAATGGTGGATAGATATTTAAGCGATGAGGATAACTCATCGCTTTTTTTATTTAATGAAGTTACAGGTCATGCCCAAATTATAAAAGATGATGGAGTTGGGTTAGCGGGTTTAAGATTAAGAAGATAGGTTGAGCTATTGAAGTTCCAAAACGAAAGTGGTATATTTGTGTTAGTAGTTAATATTATAACTACTAATATAATAACTTAGTTATTGAACCATGAGTGATAAAGATCTTGAATTACTTGTAGAATTAGCAAAGGAGAAGCTCAGGAAAGGGGTATCTAAAGAAGATGCTATAGAGTCTTTTGTTAAAGCAGGAATTATGGATACTCAAGGTGAATATACTGAGCCTTATCGCCAGTTAGAAGAACTTGCTTCTTAACTAAACCCGTTTATGTACGATTTCCGACCTAACCTTGTCCTTGGTTTTCATGGATGCGATATTTCTGTCTCCAATAAACTTTTAACCGATCCTTCTTTAGTTGCAAAGAGTGAAAAACCGTATGACTGGCTTGGACATGGCATGTACTTTTGGGAAAACAATCTTGAAAGAGCCTGGAAATGGCAGAAGACAAGCAGAAACGCGGTAAAATAGAACGAGCAGCGGTAATAGGTGCGGTATTACATTTAGGGAATTGCCTTGATTTTTTAGACAGCAAATACATTGAACTTGTTGCTATCTATTATGAATTGATGGAAGCTAATTATAAAGCGCTCGGCAAAGAGCTGCCTCAAAACAGAGACGTTTTAAAAGATCGACATAAAGATAGATTGTTACGTGAATTAGATTGCTCCACTATCGAGTTCATGCATGAGCAGGTTTTCTCTCAATTTCAGGAAGAAACGACAAATACTGGAGGCTTTACAAATATTAAGCTTTTCGATTCAACAAGAGGTGTTTTTATGGAAGGAGGGGAAGCATTTCCTGGTTCTGCTATCAGCAAGAAAAGTCATATCCAGATTTGCATCCGAAATTTGAATTGCATTAAAGGATTTTTCTTACCCCGCAATGAAAGAGACTTTGTTACTGATCTGCAACAAGAATATACAATAAAGCCTCCTATTGTTAAATAGCGTTACAAGCTAAATCAAAAATCTTTTTTCCTGCTTACGCCTTTTTGATTCTCCAATAATTAGAAAAAGGGGAAGTTCACTGATAATAATATCAATGGACTTCCCTTTTTTATTATACGCTTTCCCTCCCCCTTCAGGGGGCCAGGGGCTTATTTAAACTTAAACACAGCATCCATATTCTCATTGCTGGATGTGCTTACTTTCATATCATTAATAACACCGGTGCTGAGGCTGTAAACCCAGCCATGTACAGCAAGCGGCTGACCGTTTGCCCAGGCGTTTTGTACTATCGATGTTTTGCATAGGTTGTTAACGTTCTCGATCACGTTTAACTCAACCAGGCGGTTGCTCCGTTCGGTTTCGTTTTCGATGGCATCAAGCTCGTCGGCGTGTAAACGGTAAACGTCTTTAATGTGGCGCAGCCAGTTATCAATCAGGCCGAACTGGTTGTTACCCATAGCGGCATTTACACCACCGCAGCCGTAATGGCCGGTTACAATTACGTGTTTTACTTTCAATACGTTCACCGCGTAATCCAGTACAGATAACATGTTCATGTCCGAGTGGATCACCATATTGGCAATGTTACGGTGCACAAAGATCTCGCCCGGAGCGGTGTTGGTGATCTGGTTGGCAGGCACACGGCTATCGGCGCAACCTATCCACAATACGGGCGGTTTTTGGCCGTTGGCGAGTTTATCAAAGTATTCCGGATCTTCGGCTAAGGCACCGGCGATGAACTTTTTGTTTCCTTCCAGCAGGCCTTCGTAGGTGATGTGGCTGGTGTCGTGAATTTCAGAACTCATAGTTTAAAGATTGATGTTTTAAGATGCGGTTTGGCGTTTGCCCGATGCAAACATACGGCTTAGTTTATGCAAAGCAAGCGGCGAAACGTCATAATACATTATGGTAAGCAAAATTACGGGGATGAAGTAAAATACGGTAAACTCGTACAGGTCGAAAAAGTAACCGCCAACCAGTCCTCCAAATAAATAAAAGCCCAATACAGTACACCTGATCAGGATCTTATTCTCTACCGGTTTAACATCTTTGGTTGTGGGGTGAAAACGCTCGGCCACCTCGCTGCCCAAATCGGTAAACAAGCCGGTTAAATGGCTCGATTTGATCAGTCCGCCCGATATGTTTGATACCAAACTATTCTGCAATCCCATCGAAAATAAAACGGCGCAGATCACTATCTCGCGCTCGGTATCAGTTTCCTTATAAAAGTTATGACCGTAGATGGCAACGGCCAGCAATATAATAGCCTCGATCACCATAGGAGTTGAATTTGCCCTCCACCGACTCTTATCGCTGAACGACCGGATAATAAAGCTGGATACAAACGCTCCTGCAAAAAACATCAGCAGCCATACTACAAAAATGATCATCTGGTGGTAGTTCTGCTCAACAATATGCTTAGCAAGGTTGGCCACATGCCCGGTAACGTTGGATGTAAACACCAAAAAAGCCAGCATCCCGGCTACATTGGTAACACCGGCCACAAAGGCGGTAGATGAGGCCAGCATCAGGTTTTCTTTTAGGGTACGTTGATCTTTTATTGCTTTAAGCATAGCTGTTTACGGCACGTGGTGCTCTGTTAAAATTACAAAAATCTTAACCGAATCAGCGGGTGCTTGTTTGAGGCTACTGATAATATTTTAAACAGAAAGGGAGTAATACTATGGCTTCGGTAGTTTAAAGTAGATAGGTACTGCATATTGAAACCTCACAGCAGCGCCATTTTGCATTGCCGTTTGCCACTTAGGTGATAATTTCAATAAACGTAAAGCTTCCTTACCCATTTCAGGTGTCGGGCTTCTGATTATTTTAATATCGGTAAGGCTGCCATCACGCTCAACAACAAAAGTGGCAATGACCCTTCCTTCAATTTTGGCTATCTTATCTTTTTCAGGATATTTTACATTTTTATCAATGAACTTAGTAAACTCAGTTACACCACCCGTAAATTCCGGAACTTTCTCTGCTGAACTAAAAATGGCATTGGGATTTGTTTCCGGCACTTGTTTAACATCGCTGCTTTGAGCATCGCAAAATGAGACTGAGCCGATCAAGAAAAACAATATTGCAAATATTTTCATATCATAAATATACACCATTGGCTCAACCGGCAAATATTAAAAACAATAATGCACAAAAAAATCCCGGCAACTTCCTAAGTACCGGGATCAACTTAACAATCAAACCTCCCTCCGCCCCTTACAGCGTCGGAAGCACTGATCAAATTATATTTTAGTGCGCAGTGGTTGCTGCTTCCACATCAAACTCGTACATATAGCCAAGGTTATCCGAGCTGCTGCTGCTTACTTTTAGGTCTTTCACCAAACCGCTGGCCAGGTCAATAACCCAGCCGTGCACTTCCAGATCGTGGCGTATTTTCCAGGCATTTTGGATAATGGTGGTTTTGCACAGGTTATACACCTGCTCTGTAACGTTCAGCTCAACCAGGCGGTTAACTTTCGCGGTTTGGTCGGTAATGCGGTCAAGTTCGTGGGCGTGTAAACGGTAAACATCTTTAATGTGGCGCAACCAGTTATCTATCAAACCAAATTGTTTGTGGCTCATAGCGGCAGCAACGCCACCGCAGCCGTAATGGCCGGCTACAATAACGTGCTTTACCTTAAGTACGTTCACGGCGTAATCCAACACACTTAGCATGTTCATATCCGAGTGTACACATACGTTGGCAATGTTGCGGTGTACAAACACTTCGCCCGGTTTTGTGCCGGTTACCTCATTGGCCGGTACACGGCTGTCTGAACAACCTATCCACAGCACTTCGGGGCTTTGGCCCTTCGCCAGGTTTTTGAAAAACTCACTATCTTCAGATAGCTTACGCTCAACCCAGGCGGCGTTGTTTTTTATTAATTGATTATAGCTTTCTGATTGGGCCAGTTTCAAACTGCTGGTATCTATAGCGGCTTTGCCGTTTTTATTTTCTTGTGTTGACATTGTTTCTTCTGTTTTTAGTTAGGATTATAAATCAGTTCTTTTAAAGGAGGTACATCGTACTTTTCCTTTACATCTTGCAATTGCACTATAATGCCCTTGGTGTAGGCATTATGCTTATAGTTATGGATGATCTCCAATACATCAGGGTCGATGTAGCGAGAGTTCGATCCGTCAATCACCACTTCACTGCCTTCGGGTAAGCTGGTAAGCGTTACCTGTATGGCGGCTTTATTCAGGAAGGATACTTCTTCGGCCAGCTTTAGTTTGATAACTTCCTTGCTGCCATTTTTTTCAATTCGATAAAAATAAGGGTTGCGTAAATTGGTGCGCAGAATGTAAAAGACCCCTACCAGCATGCCTATACCTACGCCAATAAGCAGATCTGTCATTACTACTGCCACAATAGTTACCACAAATGGGATAAACTGGCTCAAGCCCTGGTGCCACATGTGCTTGAAAAGGCTTATACGAGCCAGTTTATACCCAGTCATCAGCAGGATCGCTGCCAGACACGACAGCGGGATATGGTTAATCAAGGCCGGAATTGCCAATAATGCAACCAATAATAACATACCATGAATAATAGCACTCATTTTTGTACGTGCTCCGGCATTTACGTTGGCCGATGAACGTACAATAACGGCAGTCATGGGTAAACCGCCAAGCATACCGCTAACTATATTACCCACACCCTGGGCAAGCAGTTCGCGGTTGGTTGGCGAAATTCTTTTAATAGGATCTATTTTATCTACAGCTTCAAGGCTCAGCAGGGTTTCCAAACTGGCCACAATGGCAATAGTGGCAGCAGTTATCCAAACTTGTTTATTACCTATCTGGCTAAAATCCGGCGATTTAAACAGGCCAAAAAACTCAGCACTGCTATTTACCAGCGGAATGCGTACAAACTGCTTATCAAGCAAGGCAAGACTGGTTCCGGAAAAAGCCAGACTCAAAACAATACCGGCCACTACCACCAATAAAGGGGCGGGTACCACAGCCAGCTTCTTAAACTTAGGCCAGTAGATCATAAATGCCAACGATACCAGGGCAATGACCACGGCGCCGTAGTTTATTCGGGCAAAGGCCCGCGTAATACCCGAAAATGTATTATGATCATCGGCCTGGCTAAAGCCTTCGTCGCCTTCAAAATCGGCATCGTAACCAACAGCATGAGGGAACTGTTTCATGATGAGGATAATGCCTATCGCCGCCAGCATCCCTTCAATAACCGATGAGGGGAAGTAATTGGCAATGGTACCGGCTTTGATCAACCCTAAGATGATCTGGATAACACCGGCTATAACAATGGCCAGTAAAAAGACATCATAAGCACCTAACGATTTGATTCCGTTCAAAACGATCACGGTTAAACCAGCCGCCGGTCCGGCAACACTCAGTTGCGAACCGCTTAGAGTACCTACTATAATACCACCTAAAATACCGGTTAAAATACCGGAAAAAAGCGGCGCGCCCGAGGCCAGCGCAATACCTAAACACAGCGGCAAAGCCACCAGGAATACTACGATACTTGAAGGAATGTCCCTTTTTAAATTTTTGGACAAAAAATATTTTTTCAGGTTGAGATTGCCCATAGCAGACTCACCTTGCTTGATTTGCATAAGAATGAAATTGTAAGATTGTAAAATGATTAAAAAGCGTTGCTATCCGGATAGGGAAGTATCCGGTTAAATCATTTTATACGTTGGGAGGGGGCGTGGGCACAACAGGGTGATACACCTGTTTATATAATGCGTTTTCCTGGTTATGGAGAACTTTAGATTCGGTTATGTAGGTGATGAAGCTAACGGTGTGGAAGTCATAATCATCGAAGGTTTTTTTCTCCTTCATCAAATCTTTTTCGGGGCTATCCTTTTCAGTTTTGCTTTCCTGCTCCAGCTGGAGGATCACCGCGCTCACCGTTTTATTATCCAGAAACAAAAATACCGGAGCAAGCGAAATGCCCATCTTCACCACGAAGACAGCCATAAAAAGCGCCACTACCCATATTTTATTATTCCGGATTTTCATCTCACACAAATATATAAAAAAATGGTTGGCAATAGTTGTGGCGTGAAGGAAAATCGCTTTTAAATTTAAAAGCTGTTAGGAGGCACCTACGGAGCCAAAAATCGTTCTTATAATTTGTCTATAAACATGGTACTCCTACGGAGTTATATGGCGAATATCCCAAACTCCGTAGGAGTACCGTGTTTATAGGATTTTATTTGTTTAATATTTTGGCTCCGTAGGTGCCTCCTTTTTAAAAGCTATTTTCTGCTATCCTGTATGATCAAAACTAATCTTACAATATAATTACTATTTTTAGCTAATTACTAATAACCTGAATTGTGGATAAAAAGCTTGAGTTACTACGCGCCAAACGTGAGGAGGCCATGCAGGGCGGCGGCGCACACCGTATTGAAAGTCAGCATAAAAAAGGAAAATTAACAGCACGCGAGCGGTTGCACTTTTTACTGGATGAAGGCTCGTTTCAGGAGATAGGGATGCTGGTTACCCACCGCTCTGTAGACTTCGGGATGGAGAAAGAAAAATATCCCGGCGATGGCGTTGTTACCGGTTATGGTACTATAAACGGCAGGTTGGTATATGTTTTCTCGCAGGATTTTACCGTATTCGGCGGCTCGCTGTCCGAAACCCATGCCGAAAAGATCTGCAAAGTAATGGATCTTGCCCTTAAAAACGGCGCGCCATTCGTCGGCCTGAATGATTCGGGCGGGGCACGCATCCAGGAGGGTGTGGTATCATTAGGTGGTTATGCCGATATCTTTTACCGCAATACCATGGCATCGGGCGTTATCCCGCAAATCTCGGCTATTATGGGGCCTTGCGCAGGCGGCGCTGTTTACTCGCCTGCCATTACCGATTTTATTTTGATGGTTGAGCATACGTCTTATATGTTTGTAACCGGGCCGAACGTTGTTAAAACGGTAACGCACGAGGTAGTAACTTCCGAAGAATTGGGTGGGGCTAATACCCACGCTACCAAATCGGGCGTTACCCATTTTGCCTGCGCTAATGAAATAGCCGCTATTCAACATATCAAACAGTTATTAAGCTATATGCCTCAGAATTGTGAGGATAGAGCGCCTGCCCTACCATACGAAACAGGTGACGAACTTCGCCCTAAGCTGAATACCCTCCTGCCCGCTGTAGCTTCAACTCCATATGATATCCGCGAGGTTATTGAACAGGTTATAGATCAAAATTCTTTTTTAGAAGTACATAAAGATTTTGCTGAGAATATTGTGGTAGGCTTTGCCCGGTTGGCAGGCCGCAGCATCGGTATTGTAGCCAATCAACCGGCGTTTTTAGCAGGGGTTCTTGATATCCATTCCTCAACCAAGGCAGCACGTTTTGTACGCTTTTGCGATTGCTTTAATATTCCCCTGCTGGTGTTTGAAGATGTACCCGGCTTTTTACCCGGTACCGACCAGGAATGGAATGCCATTATCACCAACGGTGCTAAACTATTATATGCTTTTTGCGAGGCTACGGTTCCACGCGTTACCGTAATTACCCGCAAAGCTTACGGTGGTGCTTACGACGTGATGAACTCCAAACACATCGGTGCCGATATGAATTTCGCCTGGCCATCGGCCGAGATAGCTGTAATGGGTGCCAAAGGTGCTGCCGAGATCATTTTTAAACGCGAGATCAGCAAGGCGGAAGACCATGAGGCTAAATGGCTGGAAATGGAACAACTATACTCCGATACGTTCGCCAACCCCTACCGTGCTGCCGAACGTGGCTTTATTGATGAAGTGATCGAGCCTGCCGAAACGAGGGTTAAACTGATCCAGGCCTTTAAAATGCTGGAGAATAAAGTGGTGAATAATCCGAGGAAAAAGCATGGGAATATTCCTCTTTAAAAAGAGGTGAAAGGCGAAAGGTTAAAGGCAAAAGATAGCCCTTGAGTATTAAGAAATGTCATTGCGAGGTACGAAGCAATCGCTCGGAGGCAAATCCGCCCTGTATAGTTCGCGATTGCTTCGTACCTACCCATGACAAGTTAAAAAGGGTTGTCATGCTGAGCTTGTCGAAGCATGGAGGGCAGGGCCTCTGCACGCGCCCCTTCGACGAGCTCAGGGTGACAGGCCGACCCGCCTAATGTCATATAATCCTTCGGAGGCGACCGCTTTTACTTACTTGCAAGGACGGCTTTTTTACCACTTCACCTTGTTCAACAATTTGGCACTTTCAAAAAAAACCTTTTACCTTTCGCTTTTATCTTTTTACCTCCAAAATCTACCTCAAGAAAATGGTTGTTATCGAACAGATCCGTCCCGAACTTACCTGGAAATTAAGGCAGCAAGTACTATACCCCGAAAGTAATTTATCTGAAATAGCAATGGAAGAAGATAATCACGGCTACCACTTCGCCGCGTTTAAGGATAATCATATCGTAGCCGTTGTATCACTGTTTAATAAAGATAACGACTGGCAGTTTCGCAAGTTCGCCGTCGATGCCAGCGTACAAAGTATCGGCATAGGCAAAACCATGCTGCAACATATTACCGATTTCGCCACTACCGGCGGTGGCACCCGGCTATGGTGCAACGCCCGGGATACAGCCATCGGTTTTTATTTAAAATACGGTTTTGCCCACACTGGTCAGCTATTTTCAAAAAACGGGTTCAATTACGAGATCCTCGAAAAGCAACTTACTCCTTCATCAAATCAGCAATAATGGCTTTAGCGTAATCATTGGGTTGTTTTTGGTTGGATACCTTTGCCACGTCAAGCGCGGCCTCAATATCGCCCTGGGCTTCGTAAACAACTGCCAAATTATAAGCCGCCCTACTGGCCAGTTTAGTATCTGCACCATCAATAAGCGGATTTAGGACCTGGAAGGCTTTATCAAATTTGCCTGTTTTGATTAAATCTACAGATGTTTGGAGCTGATCTCCATTGGTGTACAGGGGCCTGTCGTGGTAATCGGTATAGGGCAAATAATCCTTCAATGCATCCAGGGCTGAGTTTCTGATGGCATCATACAGCGGGCCGCCATGGGCAAGCAAGCTTGAGGCATTACCATAACCATTTTCGTCCTGTATAGGCGCTTTGCCCTGTAGCTTTCTAAAATAAAGTCCATTAGCTTCGGTCAATAAAAAAGTTGTATTAAGCATCATGGTACGGTAAACAATAGGCTGGCCATTATAGTATTCGCGTTCCCAAACGGTTTCAGTTTTAAAATCCTCAAACGAAAGCACGTAGCGTGCTTTATATTTTTGAGCTATGGCTTTTGCCGAATCGGTATTGGCTGCAAAATTTACTGAATCAACCAGTTGCACTACCCTTACTCCCGGAAGCGCATGTAATTGCAGCGCCACATCCCTTATAGCTGTATAAGCGCCCGCCTTTAATGAGGTCAGCACTCTCTTATTACGGGTGCGGGTTGAATCGGGCATGTAATGGTTAATGATCACAATGGTTGTGCGCCCGGTGTGGAACTGCATTTTAGGAGCATAATCAACCGGAACATTTACATATTGTGGCACGCTGCATGAGGCCAGGAAGCCGGCAGCAAATAGGATCAGAATAAACTTAAACAATTTCACTTTAATAGTTTTAATAGTGGGCGAAAGTTATGACATAAGCATGAATGCATCATGAATAGCACGTCATTTTTATATCAAAACACTTCGGTGGTATAATTGTGACTAATTTTTTTCAAAAACGTTTAATTAGCTGATCAAATATCGTAGAAGTTAATTAACCCGCAATTTTAGGGCAATATCATCCGCTTTGTTATATTTGCTTTATTACATAACTGTTTGAAATATAAACATGGCTAAAAAGAAAACTGACGCTCCACAGCATACTCCCATAGTAAACGAAACTTCGCTCTCTTTTTTCGAAAAATATATTAACAACGCCTCGCCTACCGGTTTTGAATGGAAAGGCCAGGAACTTTGGCTCGAATACTTAAAACCATATATCGATACACATTATGTTGACAACTACGGCACCGCAGTTGGTATCATCAACCCAAAAGCCGATTACAAAGTAGTTATCGAAGCACACGCTGATGAAATTTCATGGTTTGTAAATTATATCACCAGCGATGGTTTGATCTACGTGATCCGCAATGGCGGTTCTGACCACCAGATAGCACCGTCAAAACGTGTAAACATCCATACCGATAATGGCGTGGTCAAAGCCGTTTTTGGCTGGCCTGCTATCCACACCCGTTTAGGCGGCGAAAAGGAAGAAGCCCCTACCCTTAAAAACATCTTTTTAGATTGCGGTTGCACCTCAAAAGAAGAGGTTGAAAAACTGGGTATCCACGTAGGTTGCGTGATCACTTATGAGGATGAGTTCATGATCCTTAATGATCGTTACTATGTTGGTCGCGCGTTGGATAACCGTGCCGGTGGTTTTATGATTGCCGAGGTTGCCCGTTTATTGAAAGAGAACAACGTTAAATTGCCATTCGGTCTATACATCGTTAACGCGGTGCAGGAAGAGATAGGTTTGCGTGGTGCCGAGATGATAGCCCACAAAATAAAACCTAACGTAGCTATTGTTACCGATGTTACGCACGACACGCAAACGCCGATGATCAACAAAATTGTACAGGGCGATCTGGCCTGCGGTAAAGGTCCGGTAGTATCATACGCCCCGGCGGTACAAAACAACCTGAACAAATTACTGATAGATAGTGCTCAAAAAGCGGGGATCCCATTCCAGCGCCAGGCTTCGTCACGCTCAACCGGTACTGATACTGATGCATTCGCTTACTCAAACGATGGTGTTCCATCGGCATTGATCTCATTGCCGCTACGCTACATGCATACTACTGTGGAGATGATCCATAAAGAGGATGTTGACAATGTGATCAGGATGATTTATGAAACATTGCTGAATATCGAGGCTGGGCAAGATTTCAGGTATATTAAATAATTAATAAAAAAATCATCCGGTAAAACAATTGGGTGATTTTTTCATTACCACATAAAATTAAACGCAAACAAATTTACCCCAAAAAAACAAGTCTATTTATGAAGCCAACCTTA
This sequence comes from Mucilaginibacter sp. CAU 1740, assembly GCF_039839285.1. Classification (NCBI taxonomy): domain Bacteria; kingdom Pseudomonadati; phylum Bacteroidota; class Sphingobacteriia; order Sphingobacteriales; family Sphingobacteriaceae; genus Mucilaginibacter; species Mucilaginibacter sp. CAU 1740. The sequence goes on from NZ_JBDOQS010000020.1 coordinate 23,088, forward strand.
TTGATACTCGCGGCAGGCATGGCAAGCCGCTACGGAAGCATGAAACAAGTTGACGGTTTTGGCCCCAACGGCGAAACCATTATTGACTATTCTATATACGACGCTATAAAAGCCGGTTTTGGTAAAGTAACATTTATCATCCGCGAAGAGTTTGTAGATAGCTTTAAAGCTATTTTTGAACCGAAACTTGCTGGCCGCGTTGAAACCGATTACGTATTTCAAAGTTTCGATCTTAAACAGTTTGGTATTGATAAAGAAATTGAACGCGCTAAACCATGGGGCACAGCCCACGCTGTATTAGCCGCCCGCAACCAGGTTAACGAACCTTTTTGTGTAATTAATGCCGATGACTACTACGGTTACGAAGCATTTGAAAAAATGGCGAAATTTTTAACTACCGAAGTTAAAGATGACCTATACTCATTAGTGGGCTACCAAATTGACCGTACTTTATCTGATTACGGCTCAGTATCACGCGGCGTATGTAAAGTAGGCGACGACGGCAACATGATCGAAATTAACGAACGTACCGAAGTTTACTTTAAAGAAGACGGCAGCGTAGCTTACAAAGATGCTACCGGCGAGCACGCACTTCCAAACGATACCCGTGTATCTATGAACTTCTGGGGCTTTACCCCGGCCATTTTTAAACAAAGCGAGCAAATGTTTGTGGACTTTGTGGCTGCTAATGAAAACAATCCTAAAGCAGAGTTCTTTATCCCGCTTGCTGCCGATAAATTGATTAAAGATGGCACAGCGGCATTTAAAGTGATCCCAACCGGTTCAAAATGGTTTGGTGTTACTTATAAAGAAGATAAACCTATCGTACAGAAAAGTATTTCTGACCTGGTAACTAACGGTGTTTATCCTGCAAAACTTTGGGACTAAATATTTAGTATCCGCATATAAAAAAAACTCCCGTAGGCTTACCTAACGGGAGTTTTCTTTTTTATATGGTTATCTGTGACTATTAATTACTGTACAATGAAGAATGATTGCTGATCGCCATCGTGATAAATGTGCAGGGTTTTAGTAACCACCTGGTTGTTTGAATTGATCTGGATCTTATAATCGCCATCGGCCAGTTCACTCAATACGTAACCTTTGGCCGCGTCTGTTTTGGTTGATACGTAATCTTTCAGCAAAAGCTCGTTCTCTTTGCTATAAACGCGTACAAATGATTTACCGCTCTCTGATTTGGCAAAATCCATTTTGATACCACGATCGTTGCCCAACACGCTGAAGCTTACAACTTCTTTAACTTTAGGGGTAACATCGGCAGCTTTAGCGGCTGTAGTAGCAAAAACACCTGCGCTTAATAATAAAAACAATGCTGATAATTTTATTGAGGTTTTCATGATCTTGAATATTTTAATGTTGTTGATTTTGTGTGTTTGTTATTTTCAATGATCAAATGAACAACATTAATTTCACCTGCTAAAAAGCGTTATACCAGCGCCTTAAACTTATAGACCAATAGCTAAAAGCATTCGGCGAACGCTAAAAACATACTAATTATCAATATTTTACGAGTTTATCGAAAGTTTCGGGGAGTTGATCGGTTGGATCGGGCGGTTGGTCGGATCAGGGTCATCCGAATGTATCAAATACACATTTTATAAAACCAATAAAAGTTAGTGGGGTTGCTTTATAAGCCTACAAATTAAACAGGCACTTAAAGCATGAAGGCAGAGATCATAGGCAACGTACAAGGCTTTAAACAACATGATGGTATTCTAACTATCAAAACCGCCGAAGCCGAAGCAAGGGTTTACATCTACAGCCCTACTATTATCCGGATCAACATCAGCAAACAACATAGGGAAACTGATGAATCGTTTGCGGTGATCCACCAGCCCCTGGCAGATTTTGATTTTGATGAATCGTCGGCTTATATTGATATCATTACCTCGGCCCTGAAACTACGCATCCATAAATCGCCCTTAAGGTTTAACTTTTTCACTAATACAGGTAAACCCTTAAGTGCCGATGATGAGCGTTATGGCACCATCTGGCAAGGTGAACGGGTTATTACCTACCGTAAAATTTATGAGGATGAAAAATTCATCGGTCTCGGCGAAAAAGCCGGTGATTTGAACCGACGCGGCAGCTCATACACCAACTGGAATACCGATGCGGTAGATTACACGCCCAAAACCGATCCGCTTTATAAAACCTTCCCATTCTTTATCGGCCTGCACAGCGGCCTTACCTACGGGTTATTTTTTGATAATACCCATAAAAGTTATTTCGATTTCGGTGCATCAACCGATGAGCAAATGAGCTGGTTTGGTGCCGATGGCGGTGATATGAACTATTACTTTTTTGGCGCGCAGGGCGTAGCACAAATTATTGAGGATTACACCTGGCTTACCGGCCGCATGGAAATGCCTCCGCTTTGGAGTTTAGGCTACCAGCAATGCCGCTGGAGTTACATGAGTGCCGATGAAGTGTTGAACATTGCCAAAACATTTCGCGTTAAGCAGATCCCTGCCGATGTGATCTACTGCGATATCGATTATATGGACGGGTTCAAGATCTTCACCTGGAATAAGAAAACATTCCCTAAGCCTAAAAAAATGATGGACGAGTTAAAGCAGATGGGCTTTAAACTGGCTACCATTGTTGATCCGGGTATTAAAATAGAAGAAGGCTATACGCAATACAATGAGGGCGTAGCGAAAGGCTACTTCGCCACCTATCCGGATGGAGAAAATTACACCGGCTACGTGTGGCCGGGCCGCTGCCACTTCCCCGATTTTTTCAGGGAAGATGTACGTGAGTGGTGGGGTGCGGCCTTCACTGCCCTTACCGATCCCGGCGTTGAAGGTTTTTGGAATGATATGAACGAGCCTGCCGTTTGGAACCAAAACATCCCCTGGATGGTAAAATTCGGCGATAAATACTTGCCCGAAGTGCGCAATGCTTACGGCATGGAAATGGCCCGCGCCACATATGATGGCACCAGGAAAATATTAGGTAATAAACGCCCATTTGTACTTACCCGTGCGGCTTATGCCGGCACACAACGCTATTCGGCCATTTGGACGGGCGATAATAACGGTACCGATGAGCATTTGTTATTCGGGCAGCGACTGGTGAATAGTTTAGGCATTACCGGGATGAGTTTTGTAGGCGTTGATATCGGCGGTTTCAGCGGCAACCCTACGCCCGAGCTAATGGTGCGCTGGAACTCGCTGGGTACTTATACCCCAATGTTCCGTAATCATGCCATACAGGGCAGTAAAATGCGTGAGCCTTGGGAATGGGGTGAAGCGTATGAGCAGATCATCAAAAAAGATATTGAGCAACGGTATAAGATGCTCCCCTATATCTATTCAGGCTTTTATCAATCCGCACAAACAGGAATGCCCCTAAGTCGTACGCTGGCCATTGATTATACTAATAATGAGCACATATTCGACACCCGTTTTCAAAATCAGTTTATGTTTGGTGATGCCCTTTTGGTAGTCCCGGTTATAAGCACCGAACTTACCGCGGATGTTTATCTGCCCGAAGGATCATGGTACCGTTTTGGCTCGGATCAGATTTATGAGGGTGGCCAGATAGTTAATGTACCCTCTCCCCTAACCGATTTACCTGTATTTGTAAAAGCAGGGGGAATAATTCCCATGCAAGGCATCGTACAAAATACAAACGAGGCGGGTGATGGTGTTTTATATATCCATGTTTGGAATGGAGGTGAACCTAATAGCTTTGTTTATTATGAAGATGACGGAACATCGTATGATTATGAGCAGGGTGGTTATTATAAGCGGGGGATTAGCTTCGATCCGGCCAGAAAGATGGTTAGCTTATCTGCAGTTGAAGGTGGATTTAAATCACGTTTTGCATCCATCAAATTTGTATTGCATGGATTTGAGAAAGTGCAATTAAAGGATGATGTGGTTGAGAATTTGACAGAAGAAATCGCAATTGAATTTTAGTGATTTTATAGAATGCTGATTATATTGGGCTAAATATTTTAACCATGGCCAATACCTTTTCACAGATCTATCTTCAGTTTGTTTTTGCTGTTAAAGGCAGGGAAAGCCTTATTTCAAAAAGTAATAAGGAGGAGTTGCATAAGTATATTACGTCATTGGTTCAGGCCCGCGGTGTAAAGTTAATCGCTATAAATTGTATGCCAGATCACATACACCTATTTGTAGGCTTTAAACCTACCATATTAATTTCTGATTTCGTAAAAGAAATTAAGGTGCAAAGCAATGAATTTATTAATAGCAAAGGTTGGATAAAAGGTAAATTTAGATGGCAGGAAGGATATGGTGTTTTCTCTTACTCACACTCACATATCAATATAGTTGTTAATTACATTCAAAACCAGGAAGCCCATCATCAGAAAAAAACATTCAAACAGGAATATATGGGATTGCTAAAGAAATTTGAAATTCCGTTTGAAGATGAATATTTATTTGATTTTATTGAGCAATAAATAAAACGTTTCCAATAAAATAGGATGGCGTAGAACGGGGCACCTACGGAGCCAAAAAACACTACTTTTTTGCTATAAACACGGTACCCCTACGGGGTTAAAGCACAATTTCGCCACAGGCATTTTAATCCGCTTGGCGACTCCGTTAGGAGTCACGTGTTTATAGCATGATCTGAGTTAAAATTTTCGGCTCCGTAGGTGCCTCGTAATATACTTCATGCCATTCCAAACTTCATCCCACAAAAAAGCCCGGTCTGGAACTAACCAAACCGGGCTTTTATATCATCGAAACGAAATTAATTATTTCACTTCTTCAAAATCAACATCGGTAACTGTATCCGAGTTATCCTGCGGACCTGCACCCGGCTGACCATCACCTGGCGCACCTTGTGCACCACCTTCAGCAGCTTTGTACATATCTTCAGATGCAGCAGTCCAGGCTGTGTTAAGCTCGGTTTGTGCAGCTTCAATAGCGTCAAAGTTTTTAGCTGAGTAAGCTTCTTTCAATTTAGCTAAGCCAGCTTCGATAGGAGCTTTTTTATCAGCAGGGATCTTATCACCGTACTCTTTCAATTGTTTTTCTGTAGAGAAGATCAGGGCATCGGCACCGTTCAGTTTTTCAACTTCTTCTTTTGCCTTTTTGTCAGCATCAGCATTTGCTTCAGCTTCGTCTTTCATCTTTTTGATCTCGGCATCAGTTAAGCCAGATGAAGCTTCGATACGGATTTTTTGCTCTTTACCGGTAGCTTTATCTTTAGCAGATACGTGCAGGATACCGTTGGCATCAATATCGAAAGTTACTTCAATTTGAGGCACACCACGAGGTGCTGGTGGAATACCATCCAGGTGGAAACGGCCGATAGTACGGTTACCCGCAGCCATTGGGCGCTCGCCTTGTAAAATGTGGATCTCAACAGATGGCTGGCTATCGCTGGCAGTTGAGAAAGTTTCAGATTTTTTAGTAGGGATAGTAGTGTTCGATTCGATCAATTTAGTCATTACACCACCCATAGTTTCAATACCTAATGAAAGCGGGGTAACGTCTAACAACAATACATCCTTAACCTCACCGGTTAATACACCACCTTGAATAGCAGCACCGATAGCAACAACCTCATCAGGGTTAACACCTTTTGAAGGAGCTTTGCCGAAGAATTTTTCAACAGCTTCCTGGATAGCAGGGATACGGGTTGAACCACCTACCAAAATTACTTCGTCGATATCAGAAGTGCTTAAACCAGCGTTTTTCAAAGCCGATTTACAAGGATCAATAGTACGTTTGATCAAGCTATCAGCCAGTTGCTCAAATTTAGCGCGACTTAAAGTTTTTACTAAGTGCTTAGGCATGCCATCAACAGCAGTGATGTATGGCAAGTTAATTTCAGTTTGTGCTGAGCTTGATAACTCAATTTTAGCTTTCTCGGCCGATTCTTTTAAGCGTTGTAAAGCCATTGGGTCTTTACGCAGGTCAATACCTTCGTCGCTTTTAAATTCTTCTGCCAACCAGTCGATGATAACCTGGTCAAAGTCGTCACCACCTAAGTGCGTATCACCATCGGTTGATTTTACTTCGAAAACGCCATCACCCAACTCCAGGATAGATACGTCATGCGTACCACCACCGCAGTCAAACACAGCAATTTTCATATCCTTGTGCGCTTTATCAAAACCGTAAGCCAAAGCAGCAGCAGTAGGCTCGTTAATGATACGACGAACTTTCAAACCAGCAATTTCACCGGCTTCCTTAGTAGCCTGGCGCTGAGCATCGTTAAAGTAAGCAGGAACGGTAATAACCGCTTCAGTTACTTCAGTACCTAAAAAGTCTTCAGCAGTTTTCTTCATTTTCTGAAGGATCATTGCCGAAATTTCTTGCGGGGTATATTTACGGTCGCCAATTTCAACACGTGGGGTGTTGTTGTCACCTTTAACTACGTTATAAGGTACACGGGCCGCTTCACTTGTAACTTCATTAAACTGGTTACCCATAAAGCGTTTAATTGACGAAATGGTTTTGGTAGGGTTTGTGATTGCCTGACGTTTTGCAGGATCACCAACTTTACGTTCGCCATTATCAATAAAAGCTACTACAGACGGCGTAGTACGTTTACCCTCGCTGTTAGCTATAACTACAGGCTCGTTGCCTTCCATTACAGCAACGCAGGAGTTGGTTGTTCCTAAGTCGATTCCAATTATTTTAGACATATATGATTGTTTTTTCTTTTTTGATTTATTGTTTACTAACCACCGCTATTTATCAATGCCTGTGCCAATGTGCCAATGGCAGTAAAAATTGGCTTACATTGTCAGTTCATGAACAAGGCGACAGATTGGCTTACATTGCAATGACAGGTTGGCAGAAAGTTTTGAGGCGAAAGGGAAAAGGTTAAAGGCGAAGGGCCGTCATTATGCTTGCATAATTGACAGTATATCGCAAAAGTATAAAACGTTTGTAACGTTGTCTGAACCGGAGTTTATAGAATTAAACAATTAACAAAATGCCGATCAAAATAAATAGATCCATTCATTTGTTTAACCCAGATTCACACAAAATCAACTGCAAACTGCCCTCTCAAAACTGCAAACTGATAATGGCGTTCCCGTTAGCCAACGGGCGGGCTATCCGCTGCAAGTCCTCGCTTTGCCAACGCTCATTCCCTCCCGCGCTGTGGCGCTCTGCTCCTATCCCTAACGCAAACTTCGTTCCTGCAACTTACTACAGGTTCTAACAAAATTCCCTACATTTATAATAACAAAACAACCGCCTCTGTTACTTAACAAACCAAACAGGCATATCTTATTGCCTGGAATTGCATAACAAACAGCCTCAACCCTACGGCTGTACATTCACTTTCAAAAAAGCGAACTGAATTTTTATTGTTATTTAATTCCAAATACTACCATGTTTTTTATCGAATCAGAACGGCTTAAAATGCTGCCGTTAACACATCATCAATTATTACTACTTAAACAAAACAGGGAAACCTTCGAACTATCTATCGGCTTAACCCCATCGGCCATGAATATTGATCCATTTTATATGAAAGAGATCGACGATGCTTTCGATAATTTCTGGCTCCCTAATACCCTCGCTTACCCTGATCAATACCTTTGGTACACCGATTGGGAGATCATCCTGAAAAGCACCAACACAGTAATAGGCGGCATGGGCTTCGCCGGGTATCCAAATGACCAAGGCAAAGCAGAGATCGGTTACATGATCGATGCTAATCAGCAAAATAAAGGTTTCGCTACCGAGGCCTTGCAACTACTCTCGCGATGGGCATTTACGCACGATTTTGTTAAGGCAATTATTGTGCATACTTATGCTGATAACTTGTCATCAAGAAGGATATTGGAAAAATGTGGGTTTGCGTTAGTGGAAGATATTGAGGGCTTACTAACCTATCGCATTTAATATCGACAATCTGCCGCGGGTTTAGCGCAGCGTAACCCGTGGTGTAAAACAGGTTAAGTCTCTGACTTAACCCCAATAAATCAACATATCACCTACAGCTGTTGTAGCACCGCGTAGCCGATGGCAAATAGTGGATCGTTTAGTTTGTGGCTATTTTCTGCTACTTAAGTCAGAGACTTAAGTGATTTTATACCACGGGTTACGCTGCGCTAAACCCGCGGCAGCTAAGTAACAGCAGATGGCAAATTAAGTCAAAACAAAAGCGGCCCGCTCAAATGAGCGGGCCGCTTTCAGTATCTGTTAAGATGAATAATTAATTATTCGCCTTTTTCAGCGTTCTCTTCGTTTTCAGAAGTTGCAGGTGCTTCAGCAGCTGGTTCTTCTTTAACGTCTTCAACTACTACAGCTTCCTCTGCAACCGGAGCAGCAGTTTTAGCTTTTGCAGCGCCAGAACCACCACGACGACGGGTTGATTTCTTAGCAGGAGCAGCAGCGTCATTACCGTAAACAGTGTTGTAATCAACAAGCTCGATGATTGCCATTTCAGCGTTATCGCCTAAACGGTTTTCTAACTTGATGATACGGGTGTAACCACCTGGGCGGTTAGCGATTTTCTCAGCAATCTCGCGGAACAAGATCGAAGTAGCATCTTTATCCTGCAGATAGCTAAATACTGTACGACGTGAGTGCGTAGTATCGTTTTTTGATTTTGTTAAAAGTGGCTCAACATAACCGCGTAAAACTTTTGCTTTTGCTAATGTTGTAGTGATACGCTTGTGTAAAATAAGCGAAGTTGCCATGTTAGCCAGCATCGCTTTGCGGTGGCTGGTAGTACGGCCTAAGTGATTGTTTTTGTTTCCGTGTCTCATTGTTTTATATATTTCACGTGCATACCGTTGGGCGATTATCTCAAGCCCTCGGAATTATGCTTTCGCTTAATTAATATTCATTCAAAAAAAGAGAGGTTTGAAACAAGAACTAATCTCTTATCTCAAACCTCTAATCTCTTATTATTCCTCGTCTAACTTAAATTTAGACAGGTTCATACCAAAAGATAAACCTTTTGATTTAACCAGGTCCTGAATCTCAGTTAACGATTTTTTACCGAAGTTCCTGAATTTCAACATATCAGCAACATCATACGATACTAAATCTGCAAGGCTGCGGATATCAGCAGCTTTCAAACAGTTAAGGGCACGTACAGATAGGTCAAGATCAACCAGTTCGGTTTTAAGGATCTTGCGCATGTGCAAGATCTCTTCGTCAACCTCTTTAGTTTCTTCTTTAGCCTGTGCTTCAAGCATCATGTTTTCATCGCTGAACAGCATGAAGTGTTGGATCAGAATTTTAGCTGCTTCTTTCAAAGCATCTTCAGGGTGGATCGAACCATCAGTAGCAATATCCAATACTAATTTTTCATAGTCGGTTTTTTGCTCAACACGATAGTTTTCGATAGTATATTTTACGTTTTTGATCGGTGTATAGATCGAATCGATAGCGATAACACCAACGTTAGCGTCAGGATTTTTGTTCTCCTCGCTTGGTACGTAACCACGGCCTTTACCCACAGTAAGCTCAACTTCAAGCGTTACCGAAGGATCCATGTTGCAAAGTACCAGATCAGGATTTAATACAGTAAAGTTGTTTGAGAATTTGGTGATATCTCCAGCTTTGAAAGCATCCTGGCCATTTACAATAACAAATATTTTCTCGCTGTCGCCAGATTCGCCTGTTTTCTTAAAACGAACTTGTTTAAGGTTAAGGATGATCTCGGTTACGTCTTCAACAACACCCTTGATGGTTGAAAATTCATGCGTAACTCCCGAAAAACGTACAGAAGTGATAGCAAAACCTTCAAGAGATGAAAGTAAGATACGACGCAGAGCATTACCAATGGTTACACCGAAACCTGGTTCTAACGGACGAAATTCAAACGTACCATCAAAATCATTTGCTTTCTGCATGATAACCTTGTCTGGTTTTTGAAATGCTAAAATTGCCATTTATATCCTTTATTTATTGTTTACTTGATAATTGATTTGCGATATGAGATTTGAGATGTGAGATTTCTCTGCTGTTCAAACGTTTATCCAAACCTTTTGTTTGTGATTTGCATATATACGAAAACCAGAAATGAGATTTGAAAAAACTTCCAAATCTCACATCTGATATCTCATATCTTATTTAGAGTACAACTCGACGATCAGGTTTTCCTTGATGTTTTCAGGGATCTCATCGCGGTTAGGGTAGTTAAGGAACTTACCTGTTAAGGCAGCTGCATCCCATTCTAACCAGCTGTATTTGTTGATTCTTCTGCCGGCTACCGAAGTAGTGATAGCTTCTAATGATTTAGATTTTTCACGTACAGCAACCACATCACCAGCTTTCAATGCGTATGAAGCGATGTTTACAACACTACCGTTAACGGTGATGTGTTTGTGGTTAACTAACTGACGAGCTGCAGAACGTGTAGGAGCAATACCTAAACGGAAAACAGCGTTATCTAAACGAGCTTCCAAAAATTTCAAAAGGTTTTCACCAGTGATACCTTCTTTAGCTGATGCACGGTGAAACAAGTTTTCGAACTGACGCTCTAATACACCGTAAGTGTATTTAACTTTTTGTTTCTCTTGCAACTGAGTTGAATACTCAGATTGTTTACCACGACGTTTTGAAGCACCATGTTGGCCCGGTGGGTAGTTTTTACGATCTAACGCTTTATCCGGACCGAAGATCGGCTCACGGAAACGACGGGCAATTTTGGATTTTGGTCCTGTATATCTGGCCATTTTGTGTTGTTCTTAAAGTATCATGCAGCCTGAAGCCACTGAATCTTAGCTTTAAAATCTGTTAATTAAACTCTTCTTCTTTTTGAAGGACGACAACCGTTGTGCGGAAGCGGTGTAATATCTTTAATCGTAGTTACTTCGATACCTGCAGTTTGCAAAGTACGGATAGCTGACTCACGACCGGCACCAGGGCCTTTTACAAATACTTCAACTTTACGTAAACCTAAGTCATATGCAACTTTACCGCAATCGGCAGCAGCCTGACCGGCAGCGTAAGGGGTATTCTTTTTTGAACCTTTGAAACCCATTTTACCTGCAGACGACCATGAAATAGCCTGGCCTGTTTTGTTGGTAAGGGTGATGATGATGTTGTTGAAAGTAGCATTGATGTGCGCTTCGCCAACCGGCTCAACAATCACAATGCGTTTCTTGGTTACTTTTTTAGCTTTAGCCATTTTTTTAATCTGTTACTTACGAATTACTGGATCAATTCTATGATCCGGACCCGTAAAAATTACTTAATGAGGTAATCCTGATGTTTTGAAGTTATCAAGCGGCTGTTAACCATTCGCTAACCTCTAAGCACCAATCACTATTTAGTAGCTTTCTTTTTGTTAGCAACTGTTTTACGTTTTCCTTTACGGGTACGTGAGTTGTTTTTAGTACGCTGACCACGTAATGGTAAACCTTTACGGTGACGTGTACCACGGTAGCAACCAATATCCATCAAACGTTTAATGTTAAGCTGTACTTCAGAACGTAAAGCACCTTCAACTTTAATTTGATCGTTGATGATACCACGTATTGCAGCTAACTGATCATCGGTCCAATCTTGTACTTTGATATTAACGTCAATACCTGCTTCAGCTAAAATTCTTTGAGCTGTTGAGCGGCCAATGCCGAAAATGTAAGTAAGTCCGATCTCTCCTCTTTTATTCTTTGGTAAATCAATACCTGAAATCCTTGCCATATTTCTTGTAATTTATTGAGTTATCGAATTATTGAATTATCGAATCGCTATCAGTAATTCAACATTCTCCAATTCAGTAATGGTTCTTAGCCCTGGCGTTGTTTAAACTTTGGGTTCTTTTTGTTAATAACGTAAAGTTTCCCGTTACGGCGGATGATTTTGCAATCAGCGCTGCGTTTTTTGATGGATGCTCTAACTTTCATCTTTTTATTTATATCTATAGGTTATTCTACCCTTTGTTAAATCATACGGACTCATCTCCAGTTTCACCCTGTCGCCAGGAAGAATTTTGATATAGTGCATACGCATTTTACCGGATATGTGCGCTATAATCTCATGACCATTTTCAAGTTCAACCCTGAACATTGCGTTTGACAATGCCTCTCTAATTGTACCGTCTTGCTCAATCGAAGATTGTTTAGCCATATTTTGTTGATTATTACTTAATTATCCGCCCTGAAACCGGGATGCAAAATTAATAAAAAATTATTTAATTATTATTTTTTTCTTTTAAAACATTTTCTACGTATTCAAACGTCGATAAAATGTCTGGTTTGCCTTTTCCTACCGCTACTGTATGCTCGTAATGGGCGCTTGGCTTCTTATCAACAGTTGATACTGTCCAGCCATCATCCCAAAACTTAACACCGGCACGGCCCGCGTTGATCATCGGCTCAATGGCTATTACCATACCTTCTTCAAGTTTGGTGCCCGAGCCGCGTTTTCCGTAGTTAGGTACTTCAGGCTTTTCGTGTAGCTGCCTGCCCACGCCATGTCCTACCAGTTCTTTTACCACGCCGAAACCATTTTTCTCTGCATGCTCCTGTACAGCGTAACCGATATCACCAATGCGCATACCTGCCACAGCTTTTTCAACACCCAGTTGCAAACACTCCTGCGTAACACGCATTAGTTTCTTAACCTGGTCGCTTACTTCGCCGATAGCAAAGGTATAAGCCGAATCGCCTACGTATTTGTTCAGTACAACACCACAATCAACCGATACAAGATCTCCTTCCTTCAAAATGTATTTTCCGGGGAAACCATGCACCACCTGGTCGTTAAGTGAAATGCAGAGAGAGTATGGAAATCCGTGATAATTTAAAAAGGCAGGTATGCCCCCATTATCACGGATAAAAGTTTCAGCAAGTCTGTCGAGTTCGATGGTCGCTACTCCGGGGCCAATAACCTTTGCTATTTCAGCATGGGTTTTGGATACCAGTAAGGCACTTTCCCTGATAAGCTCAATCTCCTCGGCAGACTTGTAAATAATCTTAGACATGTCCTTAGATCGCTGTCGGGGTTGTTCCGGCAGCTGCAGGCATAGCTGTACGTCCTTTAATACGTCCGGTTTTCATTAAACCATCGTAATGGCGCATCAACAGGTGGCTTTCAATTTGCTGTAATGTATCCAACACAACACCTACCAGGATGATCAGCGAAGTACCGCCGAAGAACCTTGCAAATATTGGAGATACACCAACCAAACTGGCCAACGCCGGGATAATGGCTATGATAGCCAAAAATACCGAACCTGGTAAAGTTATCCTTGAAATAACGGCGTCTATAAAATCGGCCGTGCTTTTACCTGGCTTAATGCCTGGGATAAAGCCACCGTTCTTCTTCATATCGTCAGCCATTTGGTTAGGGTTAACCGTAATAGCTGTATAGAAGTAAGTGAACAGGATGATCAGGATACCGAACAACAGGTTATGCTGCCAAGAGTTATAGTTTGATAAAGCGATCAGGATCCCGTTTGATGATACGTTAGGGAAAAACTGCGCTACGGTTTGAGGTATAAACATCAACGCCTGGGCAAAGATGATAGGCATTACACCTGCAGCATTTACCTTTAAAGGTATATACTGGCGTACGCCACCATATTGTTTGTTACCTACAATACGTTTTGCGTATTGAACCGAAATTTTGCGTGTTCCCTGTACTATAAGGATAGTAAACATTACTACACCAATAAGCGCAACGATCTCAACAATGAACGCGATCAAACCACCGGCACCACCGTTACGGGCGATAAACTCTGTACCGAAAGCACCTGGCAACTGGGCAATAATACCCACCATGATGATTAGCGAAATACCGTTACCGATACCTTTATCAGTGATCTTTTCACCTAACCACATTACAAATAATGTACCTGCAGTTAATACAAAAGTATTCAGGATAATAAATGTAAACGGATCAGCAATGGTCCTTGCATCGGCAGCAACCTGCGATTTAAGGTAACCGATTGCCTGTAAAAAGGTAATACCGATTGTTAGGTAACGAGTCCATTGGTTAAGCTTATTACGGCCGCTTTCACCTTCTTTTTGCATTTTGGTAAAATACGGCACGGCAATGCCAAGCAGTTGCACCACAATTGAAGCCGAAATGTAAGGCATTACACCTAAAGCGAAAATAGAAGAACGTGAAAACGAACCTCCCGCAAACATATTCAGCAATCCTACTAATCCTTCTGCCTTTTGGCCTGTTACCGATGAGTAATTAACTCCGGGCAAAACCACGAATGAGCCTACACGATATATAAGAAGAAATAAGAGCGTGTTAGTAATACGCACTCTTAAATCTTCGATTTTCCAGATATTGGATAATGTGGTGAAAAATTTCTTCATCGAAATTATAACTTAACTATGGTACCACCTGCTGCTTCAATAGCTTTTTGAGCTGTAGCAGTAAATGCATGTGCTTTAACCTCTACTTTGGCTGTCAATTCGCCACGGCCAAGGATCTTAACCTGGTCGTTACGTGAAGCCAAACCATGCTCTTTCAAAGTTTCAAGATCCACTACAGTAAGTGAATATTTTGAAACTAATTCCTGAAGTACGTCAAGGTTTACACCTGTGTACTCAACACGGTTAGGGTTTTTAAAGCCTACTTTAGGCACACGACGCTGTAAAGGCATCTGACCGCCTTCAAAGCCCACTTTAGTGCTGGTGCCTGAACGTGAACCCGCGCCTTTGTGACCACGGGTTGACGTACCGCCACGGCCCGAACCGGTACCACGGCCAATACGTTTTCTATTTTTGGTTGAACCTTCTGCAGGTTTTAAATTACTTAAATTCATGATATTAAATATTTTCAACCGCTACCAGGTGGTTCACTTTCCTAACCATCCCAACTATAGCAGGTGTAGCCTCAACTTCCACACTGTGGTTAATTTTACGCAAGCCTAAAGCTTGTATCGTTTTTTTCTGGCGCTCCGTTCTGTCGATCACGCTCTTAATCTGAGTTATTTTGATTTTGGCCATGACTGATTATCCGTTAAAAACTTTACCTAAACTAATACCGCGCTGTTGTGCTACTGTATTGGCATCACGTAACTGGGCTAATGCCGATACGGTTGCTTTTACCACGTTGTGCGGGTTTGATGAACCTTTTGATTTTGCTAATACGTTGTGTACACCTGCCGACTCTAATACGGCACGCATAGCACCACCTGCAATTACACCGGTACCGTTAGCTGCTGGTTTAATGAAAACAAAACCACCGCTAAATTTACCAATTTGCTCGTGAGGTACAGTTCCGTTAATGATCGGAACTTTTACCAGGTTCTTTTTAGCATCATCAATGCCTTTTGCAATAGCTTCAGTTACCTCTTTAGCTTTACCTAAGCCGTAACCTACTACACCGTTTTCATCACCTACTACCACAATGGCAGAGAAGCTGAAAGTACGGCCACCTTTGGTTACTTTGGCAACGCGCTGTATGCTTACCAAGCGGTCTTTCAATTCGATCTCGCTTGATTTTACTCTTTTTATGTTGATTGTTGACATTTCTCTGTTCGATTAAAAGTTTAAACCACCTTCACGTGCACCTTCTGCCAATGATTTAACACGGCCGTGGTACAAGTAACCGTTCCTGTCAAAAACAACATCTTTAATACCTGCAGCGATAGCTTTTGAAGCTACCAGTTTGCCTACAGCTACTGATTGATCTGATTTTGAACCATCAGCTGCAAATTCTTTTGACAAAGAAGATGCTGAAACCAATGTTTTACCGGCAACATCGTCAATGATCTGCGCATAAATTCCTTTATTGCTCCTAAATACTGACAGGCGAGGACGCTCTGCTGAACCCGAAAGGCGTTTTCTGATGCCTTTTTTAATCCTGTCTCTTCTTGATAATTTAGCTCCCATGACGATTATTTTTTAGATGCTGATTTACCTGCTTTTCTTCTCAATATCTCGCCCTGGAACTTGATACCTTTACCTTTGTAAGGCTCTGGAGCACGTAATGAACGGATTTTAGCTGCAACCTGACCGATCAATTGTTTGTCGATAGACTCCAAAATGATGGTTGGGTTTTTACCTTTATCAGCAGTGGTTGTAACTTTAATTTCTTGTGGTAATTCAAATACGTAGTGGTGAGAGAAACCCAACACTAAATCTAAAGTATTACCTGTATTAGTGGCACGGTAACCCACACCTACTAATTCCTGAGTAACTTTGTAACCTTCAGTTACACCAATTACCATGTTATTTAAAAGCGCGCGGTATAAACCGTGTAACGCTTTGTGACGTTTTTGCTCAGACGGGCGTTGAACCAGTAACTGGCCGTCTTCCTGTGCAATGGTGATATCGCTATCAACCGCTTGCTGCAACTCACCTTTAGGACCTTTTACTGTAACAACATTCTCTGCTGATACCGTAACGGTTACTCCTTGTGGCAGTGCTATCGGTGCTTTTCCTACTCTTGACATTGCTTTAAATTTCTTCGATTAATAAACGTAGCATAAAACCTCACCACCAACATTTTGCTGACGTGCTTCTTTATCAGACATAACGCCTTTAGAAGTTGACAGGATGGCGATACCTAAACCATTTAATACACGTGGCATGTTTTCCATACCTGCGTATTTCCTCAAACCTGGTTTGCTGATGCGCGAAATGCTGCGGATAGCAGAAATTTTAGTTATCGGGTGGTATTTCAAAGCAACTTTGATGATGCCTTGAGGACCATTAGCCTCAAACTTGTAATTTGCAATGTAACCTTTGTCGAAAAGCACCTTAGTGATTTCCTTCTTCAGATTTGATGCAGGAATTTCAACAACCCGGTGGTTGGCTTTAATAGCATTCCTTACTCTTGTAAGATAATCTGCGATTGGATCTGTATTCATTTTATTGTGTTGTGACGGTGGTTTCACTCCCAGTAACATCCCGGGCGACCTTCCATCGGTTAAATTCATGAGATTAGAGATTAGAGATGAGAGGTTAGCGAACCTAATCACTAACCTCAAATCTCTAATCTCTAAATATTTAGCTGCTTACCAGCTTGCTTTTTTCACTCCCGGGATCTTGCCTTCAAGAGCCATTTCACGGAATGTAACACGTGAGATGCCAAATTGACGCATATAACCACGAGGGCGGCCGGTTAATTTGCAACGGTTGTGCAATTTTACCGGTGATGATGCTTTTGGTAATTTATCTAAAGCAGCGTAATCGCCAGCTTCTTTTAAAGCAGCTCTTTTCTCAGCGTATTGAGCTACTAATTTAGCGCGCTTTACTTCACGTGCTTTTACACCTTCTTTAGCCATTGCTATTTTGATTTTTAAATGGTAAACCAAATTGTTTCAACAACTCCAATGCTTCAACATCGTTTGTTGCGGAGGTTACAAAGGTAATATCCATACCTTGAATTTTATTGATTTTATCAATGTTTATTTCAGGGAAGATAATTTGCTCTGTAATACCTAAAGTATAGTTGCCGCGGCCATCAAAACCTTTGTCGTTGATGCCTTTAAAGTCACGGATACGTGGCAAAGCAACAGCGATCAAACGATCCAAAAACTCGTACATTGTGTTGTCACGTAAAGTAACACGTACGCCAACCGGCATATTTTTACGCAATTTAAAGTTTGAGATATCTTTTTTAGATTTTGAAGATACTGCTTGCTGACCAGTGATGGTTGTTAACTCGGTGATGGTGTTCTCGATCAATTTCTTGTCGGTAGTAGCACCGCCTACACCCTGGTTAATAGCAATTTTCTCTAACTTAGGAACCTGCATTACGCTTTTGTACTGAAATTTATCTTTCAGTGCGGTGCGGATCTCCTCTTTGTATTTCGATTTTAATCTTGGTACGTAAGCCATTACTTAATTTCCTCCCCTGATTTTTTTGCTACCCTTACTAATTTGCCGGCATCGTTTAATTTACGGCCAACACGGGTTGTTTCACCTGTTTTAGGATCAACCAACGCCAGGTTCGAAATATGTATAGCAGCTTCTTGTTTAACAATTCCGCCGTTAGGGTTGGCAGCATTAGGCTTAGTATGTTTAGATACCAGGTTGGCACCTTCAACAATAGCCCTGTTTTTGTCAACCAAAACTTCAACTATTTTACCTTGTGATCCTTTTGAATCGCCGGCAATAACTTTAACCAGGTCGCCTTTACGGATCTTTAATTTTACTTTCTTTTCCATGTTACAATACCTCCGGTGCTAATGATACAATTTTCATAAATTGTTTCTCGCGCAGTTCCCTTGCAACAGGGCCAAAGATACGTGTACCTCTTGGCTCGTCCTGGTTGTTTAACAACACAGCTGCGTTATCGTCGAAACGGATATATGAACCGTCTTTTCTACGGATCTCTTTTTTAGTGCGTACAACTACGGCTTTTGATACGCTACCTTTTTTCACGTTACCTGATGGTAAAGCGCTTTTTACGGTAACTACAATTTTATCGCCGATTGATGCATACCTTTTACCGGTACCACCTAATACACGGATCACTAAAACTTCTTTAGCGCCGCTATTATCGGCTACTGTTAATCTTGATTCCTGTTGTACCATCTTATTTAGCCCTTTCTAAAATTTCAACTAATCGCCAGTTTTTGGTTTTGCTCAGGGGGCGGGTTTCCATGATCAATACTGTATCGCCAATGCCACAAGTATTAGTTTCATCATGCGCCATGAATTTGGTAGTCTTTTTTACGAACTTACCATAGATAGGGTGTTTCACCTTACGCTCAACGGCCACAACTATAGATTTCTCCATTTTGTTGCTTACTACAAGGCCGGTACGTGTTTTTCTTAAATTTCTTTCCAATTCCATTTTGTGAATGTTTAAAAAATTAATTCTTTTCAGAAGCGGCCGCCGCTTTACGTTTTGTTAATTCAGTATTTAACTGAGCAATTCCTTTGCGTACTTTGGTTATACGGGAAGGGTTTTCAATAGCTGAAACTGCGTGAGCGAATTTCAATTTGGTAAGGGTAGCCCTTTCCTCGCTGATCTTAGCAACAATTTCTTCAGTTGATAGACCCAAAATTTCTGAGTTCTTCATTTTTCTTTGTTATTTGTTGTCTGTTGGTAAGTTTAAACGTTGTATCGTTTTATTAATGATGGGTGAAATTCGGCATCAACTTCACAACATTAAAACTTTACAACTCTTCAACTAACTCCTCAATTTATGCTTCTACGTAATCCCTACGTACAATAAATTTAGTTTGCACTGGTAATTTCTGTGCTGCAAGGCGTAAAGCCTCTTTAGCAACTTCCAAAGGCACACCTTCGGCTTCGAAGATGATCCTTCCGGGGCGTACTACCGCAACCCAGTATTCAGGAGCACCTTTACCTTTACCCATACGTACCTCTGCAGGTTTTTTGGTTACAGGTTTGTCAGGAAATATCCTGATCCAAACCTGTCCTTCACGTTTCATAAAACGTGTTACAGCGATACGTGCAGCCTCGATCTGACGGCTGGTGATCCATGCCGCTTCGAGTGATTTAACACCAAAAGATCCGAATGAAAGTTCAGCACCACGAGTGGCTAAACCTTTCATCCTGCCTTTTTGCATCTTTCTGAACTTCGTTCTTTTTGGCTGTAGCATTTTTTTAAGCTTTTATATCGTATTCGATATCTGTCTTCTACTCTAATAATTATCTCTTACCTGGGCCACCTGGACGGTTTCCACCTTGTCCACCCGGACGGTTTCCACCTTGACCACCTGGGCGATTTCCGCCTTGGCCACCGCCACGACGATCACCACCTGGTTTCCTGTCGCCACGACGCTCACCACCGCGCTCGCCGCCTCTTTCGTTACGGTTACCAAAACCTGGTGCGCCGCCTTCTGGCCTGCCACCTTTGCCGCTTGCGCTGCTGGTGCTGCCAATGTTAGGAGAAAGATCGCGTTTGCCATAAACCTCGCCTTTGCAGATCCATACTTTAACACCTATTTTACCATAGGTAGTTAATGCTTCTGCTAATGCGTAGTCGATGTCAGCACGGAAAGTGTGCAAAGGAATCCTGCCTTCTTTATATTGCTCGCTACGTGCCATCTCAGCGCCACCTAAACGGCCTGATGTCATTACCTTGATACCTTCGGCACCCATACGCATGGTTGCAGCGATTGTGGTTTTCATGGCACGACGGAAAGAGATACGTGCTTCTAATTGTTTAGCAATGCCTTCAGCTACTAATTGCGCGTCAAGCTCAGGACGTTTGATCTCGAAAATGTTGATCTGAACTTCTTTTTTAGTAAGTTTTTTCAACTCTTCTTTGATCTTGTCAACTTCCTGACCGCCTTTACCGATCACAATACCCGGACGGGCAGTGTGGATAGTTACGGTAATACGTTTTAAAGTACGCTCAATAACTACTTTTGATACACCACCTTTAGCGATACGAGCTGAAAGGTATTTGCGGATCTTTTCGTCTTCAACTAATTTATCGGAGTAGTTGTTGCCACCGAACCAGTTAGAATCCCAGCCTCTGATGATGCCTAACCTGTTACCTATTGGATGTGCTTTCTGTCCCATGTTAAATTAATTGTTTTCGTTTTTAGTATCCACAACAAGTGTTACGTGGTTTGAGCGTTTGCGGATACGGTATCCCCTACCTTGCGGTGCAGGACGTAACCTTTTTAACTGACGGCCACCACCTACAGAGATCTCTTTTACAAAAAGATCATCGGCGTTTTTGCCTTCGTTTTTAGCTTGCCAGTTGTTAATTGCCGATAAAAGCAATTTTTCAACACGGATAGCCGCTTCTTTATTAGTGAACTTTAAGATGCTTAAAGCCTTAAATACGTTTTCACCGCGGATCAAATCAACCACCAAACGCATTTTGCGTGGTGAAGTTGGACAGTCCTGTAACTTAGCAACAGAAGCGCCGCCTACAAGAGCTTTCGCAGCTTCTTTTTGTTGCCTGATCAGTACAGACTTTTTAATTTTTGTTGTTGCTTCCATTACCTGTTATTTTTTCTTTTCTGCGTGACCGCGGAATGTACGGGTTGGGGCAAACTCTCCAAGCTTGTGTCCAACCATATTTTCTGTTACATACACAGGGATAAACTTGTTACCGTTGTGTACAGCGAATGTATGACCAACGAAATCAGGAGAGATCATGGAACGACGTGACCATGTTTTTACAACTGATTTTTTATTCGCATCATTCAAAACCGTAACTTTTTTATCTAAGTTATGATCGATGTAAGGTCCTTTTTTTATTGAACGAGCCATTATTTCTTCCTTCTTTCAATGATGTAACGATCCGATGATTTCTTCTTGTCACGAGTTTTGTAGCCTTTAGCTAACAAACCTTTACGTGAACGTGGGTGACCACCCGAAGCACGGCCTTCACCACCACCCATAGGGTGATCTACCGGGTTCATGGCTACACCACGTACCCTTGGCCTACGACCCAACCAACGGTTACGGCCTGCTTTACCTAACACAGAGTTAGCCCTTTCGCCATTTGAAACTGTACCGATAGTTGCCAAGCAAGTTGACAAGATCATACGTGTTTCGCCTGAAGGCAACTTGATGATAGCGTATTTGCCATCACGTGCTGATAATTGAGCATAAGTACCGGCACTACGGGCAATTACACCGCCCTGGCCTGGGTTTAACTCAATGTTGTGGATGATCGAACCAAGAGGAATGTTCTTTAATGGTAAAGTGTTACCAACCTCTGGAGCTGCTTTTTCGCCAGCTGTTACAATTGTACCAACTGTTAAGCCTTCCGGAGCGATCATGTATCGTTTTTCACCATCTGCAAAGTGTAGCAGGGCTATACGGGCCGAACGGTTAGGATCGTACTCGATAGTTGCAACTTTTGCAGGGATGTCAAATTTGTTACGTTTAAAATCAACTAACCTGTATGCTTGTTTATGACCACCACCTAAGTAGCGCATAGTCATTTTACCACTGTGGTTACGACCGCCAGATTTTTTGTTGGCTGCAACAACTAATGATTTTTCAGGAACATTAGTAGTAATATCTGAGTTAGATACGTCAACTCTGAAGCGGGTACCGGGGGTAACCGGTTTAAATCTCTTTACTGCCATGTCTATAATTATATATTGCTGTAAAAATCAATTACTTCTCCGTCCTTCAACGTAACAATCGCTTTTTTATAAGTAGCTGAGCGGCCTTGAACGGCACCAGCCTTAGTATTGCGGGTTTTTAGTTTACCGACGTATTTCATGGTGTTCACCGCAGTGATATTTACACCATACATTGCCTCAATGGCACTTTTGATCTGAATTTTGTTAGCCCTGTGATCAACTTTGAAAGCATAACGGTTAAGCTTTTCAGTTAACTGAGTAACTTTTTCAGTAAGTAGGGGTTGTTTTAAAATTTCCATAATTACTTAGCTAATGCTTCCTCCAAAGTTTTAACAGCACCTGTAGTAAGCAATAATTTGCCGGCGTTTAACACATCATAAGTGTTTAATTGCTCAACAGAGATTACTTTGCTTCTTTTCAGGTTTCTGCTTGATAAATAAACGTTGTTATTTTCAGCGCCTGCTACTACCAATAATG
Source organism: Mucilaginibacter sp. CAU 1740 (assembly GCF_039839285.1). Lineage (NCBI taxonomy): Bacteria > Pseudomonadati > Bacteroidota > Sphingobacteriia > Sphingobacteriales > Sphingobacteriaceae > Mucilaginibacter > Mucilaginibacter sp. CAU 1740. Next base: position 45,496 of record NZ_JBDOQS010000020.1, read on the forward strand.
TTTTATCGTTAGTAACATTCAAATCGGCCTCCAACTTAATGTAGTTTTTAGTTTTGATGCTATCAAAATTAAAGTCTTCTAACACTAAAATGTTGTTATCCTGTGCTTTGTATGATAAAGCAGAGTTACGGGCCAATGATTTAAGCTTTTTGTTTAATTTAAAGCTGTAATCACGTGGTTGCGGACCGAATACACGGCCACCACCGTTAAACAAAGGTGATTTAATACCACCGGCACGGGCACCGCCTGTACCTTTTTGTTTGTATAATTTGCGGGTTGAACCTGCAATTTCATTACGCTGTTTTGATTTGTGTGTACCCTGACGTTGGTTAGCAAGATATTGCTTAACGTCAAGATAAATAGCGTGATCATTTGGCTCAATACCGAAGATCGACTCAGGAAGTTGCACCTTGGCACCTGTTTCTTTACCTGATACGTTTAATACGTTAACTTCCATCTTATTTATCCACTATTACGAATGAACCTTTAGCTCCGGGGATGGAACCTTTAACTACTAACAGATTCTGCTCAGCGAACACTTTAACAACTTGTAAGTTTTGTGTTTTAACGCGAACGTTTCCGGTTTGACCTGCCATGCGCATACCTTTAAATACGCGTGATGGCCATGATGACGCTCCCAATGAACCTGGTGCACGTAAACGATTGTGCTGACCGTGAGTTTGCATACCCACACCACCAAAACCGTGACGTTTTACCACACCCTGAAAACCTTTACCTTTTGAGGTACCAACCACATCCACAAAATCTCCCGCAGCGAAAATCTCGACAGTAACGGTGTCGCCTAATGATTTTTCGTCCTCGAAAGTTTTGAATTCAACAAGTTTCCTTTTTGGGGCAGTACCTGCTTTTTGGAAGTGACCTTTTAACGGTCCAGAAGTGTTTTTTTCCTTTTTGTCGCCATATGCAAGCTGAACAGCTGCATATCCATCGATATCCACAGATTTGATCTGGGTTACCACGCAAGGGCCAGCTTCGATCACAGTACAAGGAATGTTCTTCCCTGTCTCGTCGAAAATGCTGGTCATTCCTACTTTTTTACCAATAATTCCTGACATTTTCTTAATTTGTTTGTGTCCATCGAAGCAGTAGGGCTTCGTTCAAGACATATTTCTCCCCCGAAAGGGACGGCAAAGATAGAAACTTTGTATTAATTATCAAATAGTTAGTAAGTTATTTTTTCATAATTTTTACTCCCATGTTTTAACATCTGTTTGCAAGGTATTTCATTAAGCTTTAGTCGGTTTTATTTTGAGGTGAGGATGTCCGGTTTTAAGGTCTTTTTTTAGTCGGCCTTAAACGGCGGCGTAAAATTGAACACGCTATAACTTTTTTTTCAAAAAGATTGTAGTTATAACCCCATGTTAACCTCCAAAAAACATACCGCTTATTATCTTTGCCGCATGAAACCTTATTACATCCTTGTAGCAATTTTGTTAATGGGCCGGTTCACATATGCCAAAACTGCTTTTAATATCGATACTACCAAAAGCAAAGCCTTCACGAGTATTGAGCGTGTACCCGAATTTCCGGGCGGCATACCCGCTTTGATCAATTACATTGGCAATAGCGTGAAATATCCCGATGTTGCGCGACTTATAGGGATTAACGGCAAAGTTGTAGTGAGTTTTGTAGTTGATACTACGGGCCGCGTAACTAATGTTATGCCGGTTAACTGCATAGGTGCCGGCTGTGAAGCCGAGGCCGCGCGCGTGTTGGAAAACAGTCCGCAATGGCTACCAGGGATACAAAACGGGCGCCCGGTTCGGGTTCAATATTCAGTGCCGATAAACTTTAGCGTACCGGTAGGAAAAATATATTTTAAAGATCTGCAGAAATCTAATTACGGTTTTGTTTTTGAAATAAAAGGCAGGCAGTACACTATCAGCGAAGCACAGGAAATATTGGGCAGCGGTTTTGAAAGTGACGAAGTACAAATTGCCGAACCTTTTTTCAACGCTGATCATAACAAAAAATTTAACATAGCTGGTAAAAAAGGTGTTTACCTGGTGAAGATGAAAATCGCCCCGGCTGCATCCAATTAACAACAATTACATAGCACTGATCCGGGCGTTCCCGTTAGCTAACGGGCGGGCTTTACGCTGCAAATCCTCGCCAGGCCATTACACAGAGGCCACCGCGGCTGTGGGTTTTCCGCTGCAATCCCTAACGCTATAACTCCACCAATAACTGCTATCTACTTACGTAACCGATAGATCTGGTAATTATACATACACCTATCCAAATAATAGCCCCGCTCTACCATCTGCTTTACAAACATCCGCAGATCTGCATCCACCAAATTATCATATTCCGGGAACAAGGGCACAAGAATCATAGCAGGCTTTTTCTGTTGCAGATCCTGTTTAAAGCGGGCTTTGGCTACCGATGTTTGGGTGATGTTAAAATATATACTTGGCGATACCCTTTCCGAATATACCTGTACCTGTGTGCCAAAGCTATGCACCAATACCAGGTCGGTAGGTTTAGTGTTGTCCCTTACCCATTTTGCCAATAGCTTACGGTCGCCTTCGGGCGGGTTGATATAGGGTGGCTGGCCATAACTCAATTTTGGAGGGGCCTCGCCTAACAGGATGCTGGCGTTACGTAACGCTTCAGACATTCGCGGAACAAACAAACCCGCGATGATCAGCAACGCATACCTAAGCTGTAGTTTATATTTACTGGTGAAATAAGCAACCGCGCATCCGTTTAATATAGCCAAAGGTGGCAACACCTCCTTTAAATGCACAACATCATAAATACCTATAAAATTGATCGCCGTAAAAGCGAGCACAAGCCATAAAATAAAAAGCGCCGCATGTTGTTTCCGTACAAAAAAACCTACTATAGTCAGCGGATACAACATAGCCATGGGCGAGTAAATGAATTTGCTTAATAGGCTTCGCAATTTGTAAGCCATGCTATGATCTGTTGCGCTGCCCCGGCTAAAATTATCGGTAAGCATATTTAAGCCCAGATCATGAATATTTATACCGGCTAAAACACAAACCATCAGCAAAACCGCAAGGCCCATAATTACGCCCACCGAAAACCAGCCTGCATCCAAAAGCTTTTTACGGCCAAGCATATAAACTACCATAGCAAGCACAACAAAAGCCGCGGAGAGCCGGAAATCAAGCGCCAATCCGGCAAGGATGCCGCTTAAAACCAGGTCGGTGTTTTTACACGATCGCAGATAACGGTTAATGGCCATCAATAAAAACAGCACCTCGTAAGTTTCGGTAAAGGCCACGAACCTGCTGCCTGTAGCATGCCAAAGCAAAGTTATCCCATAACAAAAAGCTGCGGCTAACGCGGCTTTTTCACCTGCTACTTTTTGCGCTATCCTGAACAGGTAATAAATTCCTGCTGTTTGGCACAGCGTAGCCAACACCCGCGGAAACCAATAATTAACGCCAAACAACCAATCTGAGATACCGAAAATGGCAAATATTAAAGGGGATTTATTATCGGTTCCGCCGTTGTAAGGAACCAATCCGTTCTTGAACCAATTGCGGCCTATGTAATGCCAGATAGACTCATCAAACGATAACACAAAGCCATCACTTAGCAGCGTGATGGTTAGCTGCCAGGCGGTGAATAAAATAAGAAGGTACCAAAGCTTGCGGATTTGGTTGGGTTGCATGTTGGTTTGGGTATTTTGTTAAGTCCGGATTATGGGCAACTTATGATCAGTACGGATTTGGACGATAGTGGGTTGCCTGGCAACGCGGATACTGTAGTTGCAGACTACAGGCATAGGCCTTCAAACCTGGAAAACTTAGAACAGCGGTATAGCTTAATTACGCCGATATTATAGCAGCATATTACAAGTATAAACTGTGCGAAGTTAGGAAACCCCGCACAGCAAAAAAGCTTCGTAAGTAAAGGCCCATCGGGCATCTACCGGTACATTCTTAATGTGCTTTTGTATATAAAGTATGATAAGGTTCATAATGATCATCACTTATCAACAACGAATCGCCTTTAATAACATATGTTTTGGGGGAAAGATCACCATCGAAATTAATAAAGTCGGCCTTTTCGTTTAAATAATCGCTAACGCCGGTTTTAAGGGTGTACTTACCGCTTTTTTCAACTGCATCGTTACTAAGCAGCTGGTAGTTGAAATCCTTACTCAACACCAGGTAATTTGTTACCCCAGCCGGTGCGCTTATCACATCCTGGCCGCTAAACCCGCCTTTAGAGTTAATGAATTTCCATTTACCGTCAAGGCGCTCATTCATGGCTACTGTTTTATCTTTTTTGCAGGCCATCGAAAAAAATAAGATGAATAGGAATAGGTATCGTTTCATGATAATTACAATTGGTTTAAAGGCAATTACGCACAAATACAATCAAACGATACAGAGTTTTATTATTAACTAATATAACCACCTAAGTTGCACACCCGCATATTTAAATCGTTTCCACGCCTATATTTTTCACATCGCGAAAAAAACATCATTCGGCATCTAAAATTCTCCTTTTTAAAAAATCAAGGAAGCTTTCTGCATATATAACGTTACAATCAATATACTCTTTAAACACAGGGTATTCTAAGCTGCTATTCTTCGCCGATAAATCAAAATAAAAAACTTCAGAATGACCTGTCACTTGAATCACCAATCGATTATTATCTGAAGGATCCTTTCTTCTCAATTCATTCATATACACGATATCCCCTCCCACAACCGTATCAAAATCCAGTTCGTATATGCTATAAATCTCGTCTCCTAAAACATCCCCGCCACCATAGTTTTTCAACCACCAGATATACGAAGGGGGGAAAATAGCCCGAAGCCTCTCTTGGGCTTTGTCGATCCAAATTTATGCCACTCCTTCACCAAAATTTCCGAAGTTTATAATATCCCGGTTGACTTCTATAAGGTTGGCAATGCTTTCAAATGATTCCATAAACCAAACTGTCTTTTTAACTTACCACCCACTCCCCTGCAAACTCCACAAATGCTTCGTTCACAAACGGGAATACCGTAACATTAGGAATATGGTTAACCTCCAGCAAATAACGCTCGCCGTCTTTACCAACAATATAATCAACCCCTACGGTTTGCAAATTGAAATGTTTGGCAATGGCCTGGCTATCGGCCAGTAGTTCGGGATCTGTTTCCATTTCCCACGAACCTTCGTTATGGATAGATTTTAGCCAGGTATCACCGGTGAGCCTGATCTGCCAGCTTTTATCACCAACTATCATGATGCGTACAGCCTCACCATCAATAAACTGTTCAATAACTGAGGTTTCGGAGCTCGTCCAATCGCCGTTAAATTTGGCTTTGTCTTCGCCGCAATGCCAGATCCCCCATTTGGCAACGGTTTCGGTAGTGGCCGAGTAATCTTGCTCGTTTATCACCATGCCACGCTTAATACCGCCAAAGCGGGATACCGAAAGCGCACGTACCAGGCCGGGGATGCGTTGGCGCAGATCCATCATGCCTAAAGCATTGGGCAGGCAAGGTCCGTTCCACAAAGCTAAAAGGGTAATAAAATCAACATCATCTTTATAAATACCATGAAATATTACCTTGTTAACCAGCAAGTATTTATCAGGCACCGTTGGGCTTTCAACATACAATTCGCCTTCAACCAATTTTACTTGTGGTAATGAATCGTAGGTTACCAGTAAATAATTAAAACCTAAGTTTTGCTTAATCGCGTTAACTTCAGCCTCTTCAAGGCCTACTATCAGGACACGTACCTTATCCATGTTGATATTATTATTTAATTATATTTATAAAAGTAACTTGTTTTTGGCAACGGGTGCTCCACTCCTACCCGCTTAAATTGTTTCATCCGGGCTATCAATCGGCATAATCTTTTTTCTCACCCGCTTTTTCCGCTCTTTAAAAATCCCCAACTGAACACCGTACTGGTAATCTACTTTAAAAGCCAGTTCAAGCATTAATAAAAAGAATGCTGAGGTGAGGAAAAACAAACCTATTATCAGAGCCAGCTTATTGCCGTTTCGCTTATTGAAGGATGTATAAACGGGCGATAGCAGGGTATGCTCGCCGTAAACAACATCTTCGCGTGAGTTTATCGCCTCAAGATATATAGCCGTTTCGTCATCGTAGGGTAGGCGGGCCATGTATATTGCCTTGTTTAATGGTTCTTTTTTAAAATCGGCCTCACAGTGTTTTGTAAATTGGATAAACTGCACCTGCTTCTCGTCGGGCTTGAGGTTATTGCTTATTGCTTTATGGTATTTAAAAACAAGCCATGCCGCGGGGGCAATTTTATTAGTGGGTGGCCCTTTTTTAAATTTATAGCTTTTGGTAACCACTGCCAGCGCCCCATACTTACCTGCATCACCGTATTTAGGCATCACCATGGTTGGGTTAATATAGCGCATCATCCAAACCGAATCGGCAGGGAGCTTTTTCAGCGCGGGCATATTACTTAGCGTATCGTTAACAATAACCAATGTTTTTGGGTTTACGCGGTTGCGCATAATGGTAATGCGGTTGGTATCAGGATAAACCCGATCAAAAACCGGCACTGCGGTATAGGCATCCATGTTGAAATCGGCATTGTTTTTTCCGGATACATAAAAATGCATTTTAATATGTACCAGGCCCTTACTTGGATAGTACTTCTTTACGGTATAATACTTTGTTGAGGGCACATAGTGTACCTGGCTCATACTATCCAGCTTTGTAAGCTTGCCCGTAGCCGTTGCCATATATTGCTGCGAAAGAGCCAACGGAAAAACAACGACAAGGCAACCAAACATGATCAAAGCGACCATAGGATTTTTACTCCTATCTGCAGGGACTATTTTTTTGCGCTTAGGGAATATACAAACGAAAGATACTATTACACTCAGCGCCATCGGCCCCAAAATATCCGTATCCCTATCCGTCAAACCAAGGTCGGCCAGCTAATCAAGAAAAAACCAATGCAAAAAAGTATAGAGAAGTATAACTCCTAAAGTAATACCAATAAAAGGAAAAAATACAAGCCTGAGCTTGGCTTTAAACTGGATCATTACACGGTTCAGGTTATTGTTAAATTTAAAGCATAAAGATACAGATATTACCCATGCGGTAACAAGTTGTACCTGTTGTTTACTGACAAGATATTGTCAGTGTTCAATTTTTGAAAAACGGGTGTTCAATGTTTCGGAACCCAAAAACATAACTACCTGATTATCAACAACACTGTGTTGATTTCGATATTTCTATTGTTTTAAAATTTTCACAAATAACTGATTATCAATAGTGTTCAAATTTCAAAAAACAACAAAGTGTTTACACTTTTAAAAATTGAACAGTGATGTCTGAACCCGAATTTGGGGGGAATTTTGGGAATTTATAGAATTTGCTTAGCACTCTGTCTATTCCCAAAATTCCATTAAATTCCGGTTCAGACAATCAACGCAATCCCCCCATCAACGGTCAATATCGGTGTAATCAAAAATTAATCGGTGTAATCCCAATAAATCCGAAATCGAACATCCGAAATCCAAAATCAAAACTACTCCATCATCAACCTGCGGATCAACTCGGCACTCTGCGCCTTGCCCTCATCCAACCGGTGACTAAAAAATGCCTGCGTATCATTAAAATGTTTCTTATACCCCTCCATATCGCCAAACCCAATAATAGCCGACCAATCCCTCACCGCCGAGTGAAACTCCAAATCATCACCACGGATGGTTTTATCATATAGGGCCGTTTCCAATGATTCCTCCAATAGTTCCTCATTCTTAAATAAGTACTCGGCAATACCCAACCTCAAGCGGAAAGGCGGCGTTTGGCAAATCAGGTTATCATAAGGGTTAACGCCAAGATGGTACCAGGCATCAACCATACTTAATATACTAAGGTGCGAATTAGGTTTCTGGCTATCGGCATGTTGGGATAGTGAAAACTCCTTCATCACGGTATCGTTAAGCATAATAGGCTTGCGGCTTTCGTGAAAAACAAAATCGCGCGCCCGGTAAATGCGCTCCTTAAATGCCTGCGACTCTTCCTTGATCATCAACTTAAATAATTCCGATTCGGATTCGGCATAGCGCTTAACCTGCTGGCGTGCATAGGGATTAAGGATAGCCAACCCAGCGTAAACGTGTGCTTTATAGCTGAAGATGCGTAGGGTTGTAAGGATCTTCACATTATCGATACCACCTATATAAGATGCATTTTCCCAGGGAAAAAATCCGGCCGATTTCCAGGCGGTGCCCATACTCTCGAAACCTACGTGGGTAACAGCCTGGGTGTCGGCTACGATACGGTCGTGCTCGTGGTAATCGGGGATTTCAACAATCGCGCTACCTATGGCGGTGAACAGATCGTACATGCGCTGGTAGGCTTCGGGCGTTGAGCGGTGCGGGATGAGGATGAGGGTTTGCCCTTTAGGATCGAACCCCGGCCCGTGCATCCCGTGAAAAGTCACGATCTGTGCATCGGCAGGCAGGTGTTTCTCAAACGTAGCTATCTCCGGCGATTTCACCGAGGTTTGCCCGGCCACTATGGCGCCGTACTTGGTTGAGGGGCCATATTCGGCCACCACACGCTCCATGCTATCGGCCTCAACCGAATAAATAATTAGGTCATTGATACGGGCTATATCCTTGCCATTGTCCATCACTTTGATGCCGAAGGGCGTTAGCTCCTCTTCCAGTTTTTGGCGATTGGCCGGTAAATCGCAACCGCTAACCGTGTAACCAGCTTTGGCAAAAGCCTTTGCATACAGGCGTCCCATATCGCCCAAACCAATAATACCTATATTCATGCCGCTAATATAACTATGAGTAGGTTAATTACGTATGAAAGCTTATTTTAGCCAAACAAACCGGCTGATATTATAATAAAACCATATGTAGCCAGTTTTGTTAATATCAGATACCTAATTTTACACTTGATGACTAAGCATTTAATTTTTAAGATAACGGTTTTAACAGCATTTTTTTTAAGCAGCGTTACAGCAAGCTTTGCCCAGGATACCGCCGCTAAAAAGAAGCCCGCTACCATGAAACCAAATGCAATCCCCCCAATTGTAAGAGTAAGCCCGGCAAAAGTTCCGGCCACAACACCGCCTGCTGTTCCTGTTAAATACACTTACGCGCAACCAAAACCAACAGCTGCCGACTCAGCCTTGCAAAAAGATAAAAGCCTTAACGGCCAGTACCAATACCTGCTCAGCAAACTTTACCATTACCAGCAACCATTGGTTGCTGCGTTGTGGAAAAACATGAAAGATACCCTCAACATTACCCGCCGCCAGCTTACCGAAGCGAAAGGCAAACTGGCCGAACAGGGTAAAAGTGTTGAAACCCTAAAATCAGACGCCAACAGCAAAGAACAAGCCCTGAACGAATCGAACGCTAAACGCGATGAGATTGGTTTAGTGGGCATACCGCTTACCAAAGCCACTTATAACCTGGTAATGTGGGGACTGGTAATTGTTTTTGGTGTTGTTGCTGTTATTGTGATAGCCCGCTCGGGTGCGCATAGCCGCGAGGCCAAATACCGAATTAAGCTATACGAAGAGCTTGACGAGGAATACAAAACCTACAAAGCCAAAGCCAACGAAAAAGAAAAGAAACTTGCCCGCGAACTGCAAACCGAACGCAACAAGCTGGATGAGTTGTTGGGTAGAGGATAGGTTCTGTTGATTTCGGAATTTGGATTGTCAATTTCGGATTTGGTTAATTTCAATTAAACATTTTTTGATTCAATTTGTCATCCTGAGGAACGAAGGATCTTCTACGCCCTGTTTATCGGCCTGGCATATTGAAGAAGATGCTTTGTTCCTCAGCTGACAGAATATTTATACATCCCCCTACTATGTCAAACACCAATCTTCTTGCCCTGATCACGCAACTGCGTGCCCTTGCCGATACCGGTCTGCTTTACGCCAAAGGCGAATACGATATTGAACGCTACCAGGAACTGCAACACCTCAGCACCCAAATGTTTGATGAGGTTAGCGGCTACGGATCAGAAAAAATCAACCTGCTTTTTCCACAATCAGCCGATTACCCTACCGCAAAAGTTGACCTTCGGGGCATCTTGCTCTCGCCAGATAATAAAATTTTGTTGGCGAGGGAAAGCGGCGACGGTAAATGGTCGTTACCCGGTGGTTGGGGTGATATTGGCTATACGCCTAAAGAGACCATCATCAAAGAGTTTTGGGAAGAAACTGGCTTACAAGTTAGTGCCGAGCGGTTATTGGCTGTATTTGATAAAAAGATGCACCCACACCCACCTCAGCCTTTTTATGTGTATAAAATGGTTTTCTATTGCAAGGCCATCACTACCGAGCTCAATAAAGGTTTTGATGTGCTGGATGTGCAGTATTTTGATATCAACGATCTACCTCCACTATCTGAAGATAGGATACTGAAAAGCCAAATTGAGTTGGTTTATCAGAAGATCATTAACGATGATCTATCTGTTTGGGCAGATTGAGTTAATTACGTCCCCTTCCAACAAAAACGTCATTGCGAGGTACGAAGCAATCGCGAACTATACAGGGCGTCTCTGCTTGCGTGCGATTGCTTCGTACCTCGCAATGACGTTTTTATATATTTTTAGCCCCCTTTCCAAACTACTCCTTCAACTCAGGCAACGTCCGTTTCTCAGCCGGTAGCGCCTGGTATTTTTTATACGAATCATTAATATAAACTGCCAGCGATGGACCATTGTTATTGGTGATAAAAGCATAGCTTGGCCTGTAGAGTGTCATGAAGTTCTCCAATTCCTGGCCGCGCAGCGGGATAATGCTTTGTACATAGTTCATGTTAAATACTTCATCAATATGGCGTTCTTCCTCTTCGCGTTTAAAGTATTTTTTAAGCTTACGGGCATCACGCGCCTCTTTGCTAAACCATGATGTTGGCGATAGCGGGTAAACCTTACTGCGGGTATAAACTTCGGGGTATTCTTTATGCGCGTCAAAGCTTTCGCGTTTGGCGCTGATGTTTACCTGTTTCAAATTGATTGTTTCGGTAACCAGCTCTATCTTCTTCGGGGTAAAATCCGTTACATATAAGGTATCGGATACATAACCCGGCGAACTGAAAATAAGGATATGCCCGGTTTCAGTACGGATACTGAAAGCTCCTTTATTATCGGTAATGGTCATTTGCCTGTTTTGGTTATCGCGCACAAATACGTTTGACAGCTTAGTGCTCCTTCCGGCCTCGTTAACCGAACCTTTAACAACGTTTTGGGCTTGTGCCGTGCAGGCAAAAAATAGTATTGCAGATAATATAAGGTAGCGGTATTTCATGGTAGTTAATTTATGCTGTAAAGTAAACTTATTTTTAACACCAATGGTTTTCTATTTAACACTTTTTGAACCTGTGCAACAGCTATATGACAAAAGAGTGAAGCTAACGGCTATCATTCGGCGTAAAAAAGCCCCGTCAGAAAACCCGACGAGGCGCTTGGCAATGCATTATTTTGTATTATGTCCCGGTATCGTTTTACTCAGGATTTAGGTTATTTAGTATCGGTTTACTTTAAAATCGGATATACCGCCGCTCATGTGTATGAGTATTTTGTTTTTGGCATTAGCGAACCCTTCGGTTTCGTAGCTGTTATCACCCTTTTTATCAAACCCTGCAAACGTATTATCTGATAGGCCTGTGTTGGCAATAATACGGCACGCTGCACTCTTGGGCACGCTGATAATCACCTCTGATGCACCTGTTGAAACCTCCACATTTGTGGTCGAAATTGGGTTTCCAAGCTTCACATCAAACGACGCTGCTCCGCCCTTTAAAGTTAGGCTTTTTATTTTGAATTTCGAAAGATCAAAATTTAAATCTGTCGCACCTGTTTGTACCTCAATATCCCATATCGGATTTGGGTTTAATTTAATGTCGGCTTTGTTGTTTTTATCATCGTCGGTATCAAAATGGAAACCTTTATTATTCTTCAAATGCAGGTCGACTACAGATACAGAATCATCCTTTTTTTGGTTCAAAACGTATTTACCATACAGCTCCTGTGTTTTGGCATTGAACAGATCGGTAGTGGTATCACTTAAATTATAAACCGTACCGCCGCCGCTTAAGTTTAGACGCGCATATTTAATAGTAGGTGTATAATCTTGCTTAAAGGTATTTTCACCGCCAACTTTTACCACGCCCTGATCGGTATTGGTGGTATCACTGTCGTCATCGTCGCCGTCATTATTACGGTCATCATCGTAATGAAAGTTCCAGGCGTTAGGCCAAAAATGGTAGCGTTTGCCAAAGTTGCCAAACACCAGCAGTGCGAAGCCTGCAACAACAACAGACAGTTTTAATATAGTGGCCAAAGGCGACCGGTTACCGGCAAACACCAGGCTTACGCCACCCATCACCAAAAATATTGGCCACAGGTAAAAAATGTTCATCCAGTCAAAATTTATTACGTGGAAGTTATCCAGCAGGAATACTACTCCCAACAAAACCAGGATAGTACCCGGAACAAGTTTATCGCTTCTCATGATAGTTATATAGTTGGTGGAGTGTTATCAGATTCTGTTTCTTCTTTAGTTGGCTCAACTTTCGGCTCGTCGGCTACGGGTTCATTGGCGTGCCAGTCATTCTTTTCCCACGGTTGTTTTTTGAAGCCCGAAGCTATCAGGGCGATACCACCTGCCACTAAAACCAATGGCCAAATGTTTTCAAAATCCCAATCGGGTACCAGGTCAAGTTCACTAAGCAGCGTACCTGCGCCTATCAGGATCAATACCACACCTATAATAAGGCCAACCTTTGAGGCCTTTTTTTGCGGCGGTGCCATAAATGGCGGCGCGTTAAAATCTCCTTGCGGAGCGCTGGTGAACGGATTGAAAGGATCAGCCTGCGGAGGCACGCGGTAATCCACACCCGGGTTAAAATTAAAGCCTTTTTTAGGTAGTACAATCCAAAGTACAATGTAGGCTAAAACGCCACCACCTTTTAATAATAATGCCACAACGAATATCGCCCTTATAATGGCTACATCCGTGCCGAAGTACTCGGCAAGGCCCGCGCAAACGCCACCTATTACCTTGTGGTGTTCGTCGCGATGTAGTTTCTTTTCCATAACTTATGTTTTTATGTTTAATGTTGATTGATCATAACTGGCCCGGTGCGGGTTTGATGATGATTTCGTCGACATTAGCACCTGTGCTCATCCTGTATATATTGATCACTGCTGATGCGATGTCTTCGGGCAGCACCATGGTATTTGGGTCAACCTCCGCTCCTTTCCACGAATCCGTTAACGTTGATCCGGGTATTACGGCAGTAACTTTTACACCATGCTCCTGCATCTCGAGCCTCATTACTCTTGTTAGACCTAACAACGCGTATTTTGTTACACTGTAACTTCCGGCTTGTACAACAGGGGTAAAAGCCGCGACAGAACATATATTAAAGAAGCGACCTTTTTTTGCCGATGCCATTTTTTTACCGAAAAAACGGTACAGCTCATAAGCAGGCAGCAGGTTGGTATTCAACTGAACATTCAAAGTTTCGTCGGTATCGTCCAATATGCTTGATTGGATATACGTACCCAGGTTATTAACTACAACATCAATAAAGCCTAACTCCGCCTCGGCAGCGGCGGCAAATTTTAACAGTTCAGCTTTGTTGCTGCCATCGGCTTTCATAGCAAAAACCTTTACACCGGCATCTACCTGTTCCAGCTCGTCTTTAAAATTTAATAATTCTTGCTCATTCCGAGAACAAATTGCCACGTTTAATCCTTCATTAGCAAAAGCAATTGCAATTGAGCGGCCCATGCCTTTAGTTGATCCGGTAATGAGTACGTTTTTCATATGTTTTTGTCGATTTTTATTTTTTACGATTGAAGCTTTATGCCCGCAATTTACGTAAGCATAGTAATTGATACGCTTACAAAATGGAATTTAAATGACTTGTTTAATTACTGACCATTTAGGCATAAAGGTAAAAAAGCGTATTTTTAACCGAATTTTTATAAAAGCAAATGTTTGAAAGCTTAGGAAAATATATACTCTTACTGCGTTTAAGTTTCAGAAAGCCCGAGAAGTTCAGTGTGTACTGGGCCGAGGTAATGCGCGAAATGGTTTCGGTAGGTATCGGATCGTTAGGTATTATCTCCATCATATCCGTATTTATCGGCGCGGCAACAACTATCCAGGTGGCCTTCCAGCTGTCAAGTCCGTTGGTACCGCTTAGTATTGCAGGTAAAATTGCCCGCGACTCAACCATTCTTGAGTTTAGTCCGACCATATCGGCGCTGGTTTTGGCCGGTCGTGTTGGGTCCAGCATTGCATCACAAATTGGCACTATGCGGGTTACCGAACAAATTGACGCCCTCGAAATTATGGGTGTGAATGCGCCGGGATACCTGATATCGCCTAAAATAATCGCGGGCATGAGTATGGTTCCTTTATTAGTTATAGCATCAATTACTTTAGGTATTACCGGTGGTTACATTGCATGTTTAGCTTCGGGCGATATTACTCCTGCCGATTACATTGTTGGTGTGCGCGACGGTTTTGATGGCTTAACTGTAGAAGTGGCATTGGTTAAAGCTATTGTTTTTGGCTTTATCATTGCATCCATCTGTGCTTACCAGGGCTTTTACACATCTGGCGGCGCACTTGAGGTAGGCCAATCAGCTACTAAAGGTGTGGTTTTTAGTTGTGTGATGATCTTATTTGCCGACCTTGTAATCACCCGTTTAATGCTATGATCGAGATTAAAGACATCAACAAAACCTTTGGAGAAAATCACGTTTTAAAAGGGATCAGCTCAATTTTTCACGAAGGTAAAAACAACCTTATTATAGGTGGATCTGGTTCTGGTAAAACAACACTGTTAAAATGTATAGTGGGCTTGCACGAGCCTTCAAAAGGTGAAGTATTTTTCGATAACGAAAACTTCACCCAAATGGATTTTGAACAGCGCGTCCCTATCCGTACAAGCATTGGTATGCTTTTTCAAAACTCCGCCCTGTTTGATTCTATGACGGTTGAGGAGAATATCATGTTCCCTTTAAACCTGTTCACCGATAAATCGAAAGCAGAAAAGCTTGAGCGCGCCAACTTTTGTTTAGAACGCGTTAACCTTGCAGGTAAAAACAAGCTTTATCCGGCCGAACTTTCGGGCGGTATGAAAAAGCGTGTTGGTATTGCCCGCGCTATTTCCATGCAGCCTAAATATCTTTTTGTGGATGAGCCCAACTCCGGCCTCGACCCAAAAACATCTATATTAATTGATGAGCTAATAGCCGAGCTTACCCAGGAGTACAGCATAACAACAGTAGTGGTTACGCACGATATGAACTCGGTAATGGGTATTGGCGATCACATTGTGTTTTTACACCAGGGCCAAAAATGGTGGGAAGGCAGCAATAAGGAAATTGCGCATACCGATAATAAAGAACTTAACGATTTTGTGTTTGCCAGCAAGTTTATGCAGGCAGCTAAAGAGAAGTTATAGTTAGCGGTTGGCAGTTATCAGTTGGCTTACTTCAGGTGTATTTTTATAATAACTATATTTGCAACCTATTTATTGACTGTGGCATGCAAAAGCCAACAGCATACTGCAAACTGAACAAGAATGATCCAACTACTTACCCCAACGCACTGGAAAGATTACGAGCTGATTGATTGCGGCGATTTTGAAAAACTGGAACGCTTTGGGAATACTATACTCATCCGCCCCGAGCCACAGGCGGTTTGGAATAAAACATTGCCCGCATCTGAGTGGCAACGTTTACACCATATTAAATTTAAAGGCCGTTCGGCAACCTCTGGCGAATGGGTAAAAAAAGATCCAAAAACTCCCGATCGCTGGCATATTGAATACAAAAACAAAGAAGCTGCAATAAAATTCAGGTTGGGTTTAACCTCGTTCAAGCATGTGGGCATTTTCCCCGAGCAGGCCGTGAACTGGGATTACATCAGCCAAAATGTAAAGCGTTTTAAAACACCCGAGCCTAAAGTACTTAACCTGTTTGCCTACACCGGCGGCGCATCATTAATAGCCCGTGCGGCTGGTGCCGATACTACCCACGTAGATTCGATAAAACAGGTGGTTACCTGGGCTAATGAAAACCAGGAAATTTCGGGATTAAAAGATATCCGCTGGGTGGTTGAAGATGCTCTGAAATTTGTAAAACGCGAACTGAAACGCGGCAAAAAATATAACGGCATCATCCTTGATCCTCCAGCCTACGGCAATGGCCCTAACGGTGAAAAATGGAAACTGGAAGATAACATTACCGAAATGATGCGCGATGTTACCCAACTGCTCGATCCCGAAGAACACTTCCTCATCCTGAACACCTACTCATTAGGTTTCTCATCTGTTATTGTTGAAAACCTGATCAAAAGTTCATTTCCACAGGTACAAAACCTCGAAATTGGCGAGCTTTATTTACAAGCTACAGCGGGACCTAAGCTGCCTCTGGGAGTTTTTGGAAAGTTTCATAAAATTAAAAGTAATTAACTTCCAATATCTATCTTTGGCGCAAACTAAGCCCACATTTGCCGGTTTATAATCGGTTGAAATAATAGTATAAACGCACCTTATATACACCTGCATTTACTGAACACATAAACAATGAAATTAAAAACGCTCGTACTCTCAGCCGCATTTGTTGCCTCACTGGGTTTATTATTGAACAGTTGCTCGCAAAATGGCGGCGACAAAAAAACCGACGGAAAGAAAACAGCTGCAGCGGCCAAAGGCGATTCGGCCAAGGGTGAAGCTGCGGATACCCTGAGCGTTAAAAAATCTGAATACCCTCCTATCGATAAAAAGCTATACGATTCGTTAATGAAATTTAACGCGCATGGCGATACCAGCGGCAGGTGGCCTGTAAAAAATACGCCTTACCCTATTGGCGGCGCTATTTTACCATTTAAACGTGTAGTTGCTTTTTACGGTAACCTATACTCGAAAAGGATGGGCATTTTGGGCGAATTACCTCCAAACGAAATGCTGGCTAAACTAAAAGGCGAAGTAAAACATTGGGAAAAAGCAGATCCTAAAACTCCGGTACAGCCTGCATTACACTACATTGCCGTGGTTGCACAAGGTGATGGTGGTAAAGATGGTAAATTCCGTTACCGTATGCCGTTTAAACAGATAGATAGCGTATTAGTATTGGCTAAAAAGGCACATGCTATTGTATTTTTAGATGTGCAGGTAGCCTTGAGTAACATCCGTGCCGAGTTGCCACTGCTTGAAAAATACCTGGAATTGCCACAAGTTCATTTTGGTATGGATCCTGAGTTTTCGATGAAAGACGGAACCAAACCAGGCAAAAAAATCGGTACTTATGATGCTGAAGACATCAACTACGTATCAGATTATCTTACTAAGATTGTTAAGAAAAATGGTCTTCCACCAAAAATTTTGATCGTACACCGTTTCACTAAAAAGATGGTGACTAACTACAAAAACATCAAATTACATCCTGAAATTCAGCTGGTAATGGATATGGATGGCTGGGGCGAACCTGATTTGAAAACCGGTACTTACCGCTACTTCATTAACCAGGAGCCGGTACAGTTTACAGGGTTCAAACTGTTTTACAAAAACGATATCAAGAAAGCTCCTTTCCATATGTTAACACCAGAGGAGGTTTTATCAAGATACAAACCATACCCTATTTATATCCAGTACCAATAAATCGGAAGTATTAAGTCAAAAGTCCTGAGTAGATAATATTTACTCAGGACTTTTGCTTTTAAAGCGATATTTTCGGTAATACTTAACCAACGCGTCATTGCGAGGTACGAAGCAATCGCACGGAAGCAAATCGGCTCTGTATAGTTCGCGATTGCTTCGTACCTCGCAATGACGAGAGTTTAGTCACTTGAAATAAAACAACAACTTATGATAAAATGGGGTATTATAGGATGCGGACGCATAGCACACAGATTTATGCAGGGCTTCGCGGTAGTTCCGGATGTTGAACTTGCGGCATCTTACTCCCGCCGGCCCGAAACTGTTGATGCATTTGTGGCACAATACGGTGGTGAAGCCTGCCGTAGCGTTGATGAGCTATTAGCCAGCGATATCGACGCCGTTTACATTGCAACCCTCCCCGATAGCCATGCAGCCTACAGCATTGCAGCCCTTAAAGCAGGCAAGCATGTACTTTGCGAAAAGCCGGTTACCATAAACCTTCAGGAGCTGGATGAGGTACTCGCCATTGTCAAACAAACCGGGCTGCTTTTTATGGAGGGTATGAAGCCTCCCTTCTATCCGCTATACCCCAAGCTTAAAGAACACCTGCTTACTGATCCGATTGGCCCTGTTGGCTATGTACGTGCCGGCTCGGCAGTAGCCGATTGCCCGCCCGATCATCCTAATTATAACCTCGATCTGGTTGGTGGCAGCCTGATGCAGATAGCTATTTATGAAGCCTTTTTAGCGCTCGACTGGCTCGGACCAATGCAGGATATTCAAACTATGGGTCGTTTTGGTGAAACAGGGATCGATATGTTTGCCATTTTTCAAACGCTGCACCAAAACGGTTATGCTCAGTTATACTGTGGCTTTGATATGCATGGAAAAGGCGACGCGCTTATTGCAGGTACACTCGGCCACATCACCATCCATAAAAACTGGTGGAACCCGGCTAAAGCCACGATTAGTTACCTTGACGGACGGACAGTTGAACTGGATGAATCTTTCACGGCCGGGGGACTAAACTATGAGATAATCCATTTTTGCGAATTGATAAAGCAAGGCAAAACCGAAAGCCCTATCTTACCACACGAGTTATCGAGGCAGATGATCGCTATGATTGATAAGGCAAGGGAGCAGATCGGGTTGAAGTATCCGGGGGAGAATATCTGAACCAGGATTTGGGCGGATTTATTGGATTAGCAGGATTTTGGTATATCATAAACTAACCATCCTGTTCATCCTTACATTCCAAAAATCATGGTTCAGAAAAAAAATCGGTGTAATCCCAATAAAATTAAAATTTATTCGAATTAAGCACCGGGTTCTGGCTGGCGTTTACTTGATAAGTGTAAATAGCGTTTTGCTCATCTACTTCAACAATCCGGTAACCTTTATAATCGGTTCCCCAGTTACCGCCAATGTGCGAATCAAAAAAATGCGGTAGCTTGCCGGTGTAACGTACCCCATCCAAAAGGTGATCATGCCCATGAAACACCGCTTTTACGTTTGGATATGCGTGTAACAGATCGATAGTTTCGGGGCAATCAACAAATACATCATTTTTAGCCCAGTTTATTGGTGGGATGTGCAGTATCACAAATACTATCTTTTTATCGGTAAACTTATCAAGCGATGCCTTGATGAACGCGTTGTTTGGGCAAACATAAGCGCCCTTGGTATCGGCTGTGTTAGCCAGCACAAAAGCGATATCACCAAACTCCACCGTGTATTTATCCTCGTATCCAAAAGCTTTTTTCCAGATCTCGCCGTCGGCAAAATCATGGTTACCGGGGATGGTATGATAAGGTACGTTTAGTTTATCAAGGTATTTGGTTTTGATTTCGGGCAGCAGATCGGGGCGGTTGTGTACCAGATCGCCGTTCACTATTACAAAATCGAGTTTATTTTTTTGATGATCCTCATTAAGCCATTTTACCATATTGCCGGTATTGAGGGCGAAATCGGTTTCGGGCTGGCCATAGTGGATATCAGATGCTAACGCAAAACGTAGTTTCAGCTTTTTATCTGTAACACGGTTGTAGTGATTATTTTCGTTAGCAAAAGTGTTTACAGCAGGTAAAAGGCTTAAGGCAGCAACACCGCTTAAGGCTGTTCCGATAAAATCACGACGGGTACTCATAACTAATATTTTGCTTTAAAGATACTGCCGGGATGTTAAGTAACGGTTAAGAAAGAGCCTGAACTGAAATTGGCCTTAATATATTTGGCACTAATTTCAGTTCAGGCTTTTAAAACAACTAATTTAAACTTTACCGGTTATTTACCGGTAACTCCTGGTATTGCATCACCTACTTCATGCCCTGCGTTAGCTTTAAAATCAAAGCCAAGCAATTGAGCTATGGTTTGTGCCAGTTGCTTATGATAGGTAGTTACGGTTGATTTCACTTCGCCTGCAGCTGGTGTATCAGGCCCAATAACCGCAAACCAGGTTTGTTCTGAATTTGGGGTTTCGCTGCCATGATCATGCCAGTTTCTTAAAGGCGTATCCCCCCTGCCATGATCGCAGGTAATGATCAATGTAGTTTTGTTTTTGTAGGTCGGTTCGGCCTGGATATAATCCCAAAGCTGTTTTATAAAACCATCCTCCTGTTTAATACGATCGAGGTAGAATTTATAATTACCGGCATGGGCCATATCATCCGGCTCATCAAATGATAAATACAATGCGCGTGGCTTGTATTGCATCATGTAGTTTTTGGCAAATTCAAACGTAAGGAAATCGATGCGGGTTGAATCACTTACATAGCGGGGAGCTTCTAACTGCAGTTCGTTCAAATGTTTCAGGCGGTCATTCATCCCTGCAACCTCAAGTGGCATAAAACCCGCGTTAACTAAAATGCCCGCACGTTTAGGACTCAATATCTGCGAAAAGCGTTCCCATGATGCAAAAGCCGCAACTTTACCTTCAAAACCTTTTTGCTTGTTTAAAAACTCCAACACGTTCATGTTCGGGTTGTAAATGGCATCGTTGGTATTCATCCTTTTATCTGGGAAACCGGTAAAGATCTCGTTGTAACCCGGATATGAAAAGTGGTAAGGGTTGGCTACCTCATCTTTACTGCCCAAATTGCGGTTACCATATAATTGGCCTTTTTCAACCAGGGTACTCCAAAAGAAAGGCATCAGCAACTTGCGGCGATCGGCACTGGCATCGGTCCAGAAATTCTTGCGCACCTCGTCTTTATCCTGGGTATCTTTAGAGTTGATAATAGCCGAATCCGCTCCGCGAAAAACTTCCTGCCAGCGCAGGCCATCAATGGTTACAATAACCACATTTTGTGTTTTGTGCTGTTGGGCATACGCGCCGCTCAGTGCTAATGTAAACAGGGTAAATAAAATAACTTTTTTCATGGTATTTGTTTTTAACAATAAAGGCCCCTAAATAATGGGGCCTTTATCAGATTAATTAAAACGTATAATTTGATGTTATTTAAGTATCCACATTAATTGGTAGATATCATCGCTACCACCATACTGGCTTTGCACCGCGGCTTTATAGTTGGCCGCGTTTGCGCTACGCTCGTTGGTTGGGTATTGGTACCTTTGCGGAATGCTTCCATTATCAGTATTACCAGCACCAGCGCTAAAGGTTGGTACACCAGTACGGCGCCACTGGTAATAAGCCTCTAAACCTGAGTTACGTGCAAAAGCAAGATATTTTTGGGTAAGGATCTGTTTCCAGCCATCAACATTATTACCGGCATATTTAACAGCTGCCTGGTTGTAATAATCGTTATAGCTAAAGTTCAGTTTGTAAGAAACATCATCGCCCAATAAACCGCCGCTTTTTTGGAACAATACGGTATTATCACCATCGTTAACACCATAGAAACCAAAATCGGCAAAGATGCCGTTTTTGTACCATGTTTCGGCGTTACCGGGTGCCCAACCCTGATTAATGGCTTCAGCAATGTTGAAGCACATTTCAGGATAGCTAACAATAAAAGTATTTTCGCCGGTAAGGGTTTCATAGTAACGGTGACGACCAATAAGCGATACTTTACCCGCCTGAACCAATGCAGCCATAGTACTCTGATCCTGACCAGATACACCGCCTACAAATGACCTGAAATCGGTATCATCGAATTTTAGTCCCCTTGCAGGCTCTGCAACTTTCATTACGCGTAAATCTTTTAATGAAGCCAGCAGGTTAACATAGGTAGCACCCATGTTATAACGGGTTGCATCATTACCAAAGTTACGTGAGCTGTTTGGGTAAAAGGTAAACACTCCATCATAAACATACTGCAGGTTATCATCCATCGATGTCATGATAGGGTATTTGGTAGCATCAGCTAAAATCGATGCGAACTGACCTTTTACGTTCAAATCGGCATCACTTGTTTTTTTGCTTAAAGAGATCAGGATCCTTAAACGGTAAGTGTTGATAGCTTTTTGCCATTTAGCCAGATCGCCTTTGTAAAAGAAATCGTATTTGCTATCAATTACATAAGTACCCTGGGTAATTTTATTTACCGCTATCATTTCGCCCAGGTCTTTGTTAGCGCTTTCTAATAAAGCAAGCGAGTTTACAAAGATCTGTTTTTGGGTATCATAAGCCGGGGTAGTATTTTTTAAACCTTGCAAAGCCTGGCTCATTGGCAAATCGCCAACTTTAAGGCTCATGTTTACAAAGTAAAACGCCCTGAAAAATTTACCAAGTGCAAGGTAAGGTTTTGACAAGGTGGCGGCCAGGGCATTAGCTTCGCCCTCCATAGCCACAACGTTATTAAGCGGGGTATAGCTTAATGAAGCGCTACCTGTCCAATACTTGTTATCGCCATAGTAAAAATAGTTACAGGCGGTGTATTGGTTCTGGCGCTCATCCTGCCCAAAGGCTGGGGCAAGCATTGCGGTTTCGATATTTGGTAACAACAACGCCGGCGACAAACCCGAAATAGGAAGGTTTTTGTTTTGAACGGCACTGTCAAATTGCTTTTTACAACCCGACGACACGGCCGCCAAAATTGCTAAAGAAGCTATTTTATATTTTAATGATTTCATTGTGCAATATTTTATAGTTAATACTATTTATGATAGCTTAATAAACCACGTTAATGTTAAAGCCATAGCTTCTTACAGTAGGAGTTTGCAAGCCCGAGCTGCCAACTGTTGATCCAAACTGGTCGCGGCCAGGGTACTGATCAACGTCGATATCTTTATAACCTTTTTTGAAGAAATAAAGCAGGTTACGACCAACCAACGAGAAATCAACTCTTGATAACGACAGACTTTTAGCAATTGATTGTGGCAATGAGTAACCAATTACAACTTCCCTCAGTTTAGCATATGTTCTGCTGATTACGGTGTGCTCAGCATCTGCATAAAACTTACTTACGTAATCCTGTACATATTTTACCGGAGTTCTGTTAGCAGTCAGTTTTAGCTCGGAAGCGTTGGTTATTCTACCGGTGATAGGATCATATTTAATTGCAGGGCCTAACAATGCTCCAGTGTTATCGGTAGCCAGTGTAACACCATCATGACCTAACATTGGTGAGCCATCAGGGTTAACGGAACCTTTAAAGCCTGGATCACCCCAATGCTCAGATTCGTATAAACGTGCGGCACCTATCAAACCTTCGTCTGTAGCAGCACCACGACCGCCTTGCATTAGTTTAGTATAAACCAGATCCTGGATCTTGCCGCCAACCATACCATCAAACTGGAATGAAAGCGTGAAGTTTTGATACTTGAACTTGTTATTTACAGCCCAGCTAAATTTAGGATCGGAGTTACCTAATAGTTGAGTTTTTGGCAGGTACATAGGTAAACCAGCGTTATCGTGTATAACCTTGCCATCTGGTGTTTTAGCTTCAACAGCACCAAATATCTGATCTACACGGTCGCCGATGTGGATTATCTGATCGCCTTGTACCAAACCTGTTTGGCCAGGGGCAAATGAAGTATAAACCTCTTTGTAGGTACCTACGTTCATCAATACATCCCATTTAAATTTGCCCGATACAACAGGGGTACCGTTTACCGAGATCTCATAACCGTTACGACGGGTTGTGATACCGTTGGTTAAGAAAGTTTGGGCGCTACCGTTAGTTTCAGAAAGTGTTTGCGAGAAGATACGCGGACCATCTTTGTACACAAAGTAAGTACCGCTTAAACCCAAACGATCTTTAAGGAAACGCATTTCCAAACCACCTTCGTAGTTGGTACGTGTGCTTGGTTTCAGTTTAGGATCAATAGCGTAAGTTGGCGCGCTGGCTGCTGTTACGTTGCCATATGACGGAGCCAAAGTATATGCAGGAGTAGTGGTTGAATAACCCGGACCACCGTAAGGTGTTTGGTACTGCGCACCGTAACCAAGCGGATACCCGGCAGGGCCAATAAATGCATTGGTACCACCATCTTTTACGTTGGCATAACTTCCTCTAAGTTTCAGGAACGAGATCACTTCCGGAAGTTTTACATAATCAGATACAGCAGTACTTAAACTTACTGAAGGATAGAAGTACGACTGGTTTTGCAGTGCCGATGATTTTTCGGTACGGCCTGTTGCTGATAATGTAAAGAAGTTTTTGTAGCTGATATCTGCCGAAGCGAAAGCACTTGTAGTGATCAGGTTTGAACCGAAGTTGTATGCTTTTACCGGGTTGATAGAGTTTTGGAAAGTATAAACATCATGGATCAGCAACTGATCGGTAGTGGTGAATGATGATGTATATTTCAGGTTACGTAAGGTACCACCGGCAAGTAAATTAACCGAAATGCCTGAATGGCTTATATCATTAAGGTTATACTTTACCAATAAATCGGTGTTGTTATCAAACAAATCGCGACGGTCCTCGCGGTAGTTACCGTGGTTGTGCTCATCACCGTAAGGATGTGCCGAGAACGGCTCTTTTTCGGTACGCAACAGGTTGTAGGTACTGATGTTTGAACGCAACATAATGTCCAGATCCTTAACCGGGGTATAAGTAAATGAACCCCAGGCGTAAGTATCATTTTTATACTGACCTCTTAACCACTCGTACGATTGGAACCACGGGTTTTGGTAACGTTTGTATTCAACAAATTTTGATTGGATACCTTCCTTACCAGGCTGCCAGTAGCTGCGCATATCATCGATGTTCCAATCAGCACCAGTCCAAACGTCAACACCGTAAATGATACTGTTTGGACCATAGCTTACATCCGGAACGTTGTTTGAAAACTGACGGTTGAAGTTGATGTTACCTTCTACTTTAAATTTTTTGCTCAGGTTATAGCTACCTAACAAGTTAAAGTTGATAGTGTTTAAACCTGTGTTAGGCGTAATACCACGCTGATAACCATGTGAAACCGACATACGTACGTTTGATTTCTCAGACGATGACGAAATAGCGATGTTGTTGTTGGTTAACAAACCGGTTTGCAAAAAGCCTTCAAGGTTGTTAACGCCACGTGCAACCCATGGGGTTGGTTTGATGTTACCTGTAAAGGTAGATCCATCTTTAAAAGTAGTAGTATAAGTTTTGGTTGGATCGTACTCGCCATCGTATTGAGGCAACATTAAACCAGCGTTTAAGCGCGGGCCCCAAACGTCGTAGTCACCATCGTTAACACCACCGCCGGCACCGTCGCCAAAAGCGTATTTATCGTTATCACCACCACCATAGTTGTTTTGTACTTTAGGGATAGCTATAAAACCACGGTTAAACTGTGTGCTTGAATTGATCTCGATAGTGAAACCTTTGGTGTCGCTTTTTGCACGTTTGGTAGTGATCAAAATAGCACCATTAATACCACGGCTACCATATAAAGCCGCAGCAGTTGGGCCTTTTAATATAGTATAGGTGTCAATATCATCGGCAGTGATATTTTGGGTATCGGTAGTAATAGGGATACCATCAACCACATAAAAGTTAATAGGCGAACCACGTAATAATACCGTAGGGGCCGAAAGCAGCTCCTGGTTAATACCAACGTTTAAACCTGCTACTTTACCGGCAAGGCCGTTAATAGCATTAGGTTCGCGGGCTTTAACCATATCAGCACCTTTAACCTCCTGTACAGAGTAACCAATGCGTTTGGTTTCTTTTTTAATACCCAAGGCGGTTACAACAACCTCGTTAAGTACTTTATTTTCGGCTTTAAAGTTAACGTTGTAAACAGTACCGTTACCTACTGTTACATTTTGCGGTGCATAACCAATGTATTTAAACACCAGTGTTTGCCCGTTTGAAGCATTGATACTGTAATTACCGTTAACATCAGTTACTGTACCTAATTTGGTACCGCTGATGATTACGCTTACTCCTGGTAAAGGCAACTGAGCTTCGTCAGTAACCTTACCCGTAATTTTTGTTTGAGCCATTACTAAGGCAGGCACCAAACAAATAAACAATGCTGTAAAAAGAATTGTTAATCTCTGGTAAATCTTGTTCATCTGCTAAAATTTGAGGGTGAGAGAATTGATTTTTTCATACAGCAATACTAAACTTTGTTTATTATTAGTAAACCAATTTAGCGTTAAGCTATACTTAAATCCATGTTCCCCCTGTGTTAAGCAGGCGCTTTTTGTAACAAAGTAATTATACTTTAATTACAAAAACTTAACAGATGGTTTTAGCTGTTTACGGTTTGGAGGTGGGTAAGCGCAATTTGTTTTAAATGATCGATGTTATCTACAGGCACTTCCATTTCTTTAGCCATATCATCCCAGTAGCGTAACCTTACTATTAACTCGGCATCCGGGTTAAGCTCAAAATCAGCGGCTTCTTCGGCACTCATTACGCCACCTTGAAACTCAAGCGTAGCTTTACTGGCATCCGAAAGGCGGTCGTAGTATTCGGGATATTTATAGGTGAGATATCTTTTGGCAATCACGTGGCCCTGTACCAGATTGGCAACCCTTTCCGAAAAACCACGTTCCAACAGGTAATCAGCACCAAGGCGTTCGTGATCAACATTGCCCATGCCATCCATGCTGCCTGCTTCTTCGGCATCGGCACACAGGTGACCGATGTCATGAAAGAAAGCGGCGAGTACAACTTCATCGTCATAACCTTCGGCCTCGGCCAGCGCCGCCGCCTGCGACATGTGCTCCAGCTGCGAAACCGGTTCGCCTATATAATCCTCATCGCCAAATCTGTCATACAATGAAAAAACTTCCTCTACTACTGCCTTCGGGTTATACTGTGCTGGTGCCATGTTCTGAAAAATTTAGTTGCAAATAAAGAAGATACCTGTTATGAAAATATTAAATGTTTATGAAATGTATTGATAAGCATCACTTTAAACGCTCTGTATCGGTGTCGGTAAGACACAATTATTTCTACAATAAATTACTATGCAGTACGTATTTATGATGTAAATCATCTAACTATAAAATATAACTACCCTTATTAAACGCAGATCATTAAACCGGGTAACAAAAAAATCATTTTGGATAACTACCCGTATTAATTACTTTGCGCATCTATAACCTGCTATTTAATATATAATGGAAGAAGATATACTGATACAGATCAGTAACCGGATCAAAGAACGCCGTCGCGAAAAAAACATTACCGTACAGGAACTGGCCATTAGGGCCAATGTAAGTAAAGGCCTTATATCGCAAATTGAAAACAGCCGCACTATACCCTCGCTTATTGTATTAATAGATATTGTTAAAGCCCTTGAGATAGATCTCAATGAGTTTTTTAAAGATATCCGCTCAAAAAGCGATGCCCCACTAATCCTGGTGAAACGAAAACAGGAGTACGAGCACTTTGAAAAAGAGCACGCCACGGGCTTTCACTATCAGCGCATTTTTACCCAATCTATAAGTCAAAGTACAGTAGATATTGTTATCCTCGAACTTGAGCCCGATGCTACCCGTCCGCTGGTAGAAACCGAAGCTTTCGAATATAAATACATCCTATCAGGCCAGATCGCTTACCAGTTTAATGATGATATAATCACCCTAAACCAGGGCGACAGTATGCTTTTTGACGGCCGCATCTCCCACACCCCAAAAAACACCGGCGATACCAAAGCGAGCATGCTGGTGATTTATTTTTTTGAGGAAAAGAAGTAGGGTTGGTGGGTGATTGAGGATAGGTGAGTAGTTGATTAGGTGAGTAGTTTGTTTCTGTTTTATTAAGGCGGCTAAATCAATGGATCAAACCATTCACTAAAACACCATTCACTTAATCAACCCAATCAACTATTCACCAACACCACAACCATTCACCCAATCAACTCAATCAACTACTCACCTATCCTCAACCACTCACCACCTTAACCAAACCTTAACACAAAATTAGTTTAATTTTAATAAAAAAAGTTTAGTATTGCTAAACAATTACATTCTTTTGTTATGAGCATTAAATTAGTGGTATTTGATATAGCCGGCACTACGGTTAAAGATGATCACGAGGTTAGCAAAGCCTTCCAGGCAGCTATGCAATTATCTGGTTACGAAGTTGAACTGGCTAAAATTGACCCGCTAATGGGTTACGAAAAAACGTTAGCTATCCGCAAAATGCTGGCCGAACACGAGCCGGATCAAGCCGTAATTACTGACGAACTGGTAAACACCATCCATAAAGAGTTTGTGCAGCAGATGATCAAATTTTACCAGTTTGAGTCGGGGATTGAAGCCTTGCCAAATGTGGAAGAAACTTTTGCCAAACTACATGAGCAAGGCGTAAAAGTTGGTATTAACACCGGCTTCTCGCGCGATATTGCTGATACCATTGTTAACCGTTTGCAATGGCGTGAAAAAGGCCTGATCGATTATGTGGTTGGCTCGGACGAAGTTGAATTGGGTCGCCCTCACCCATTCATGATCCAAAAAATGATGGCCGAAGCCGGTATTACTGATGCTTTGGAAGTTGCCAAAGTTGGCGATACTGAGGTTGATGTGCGCGAAGGCCAAAACACAGGCTGCAAATACTCAATTGGCGTAACCACCGGAATTTTTACGCGCGACGAGCTGGCCAGCTATGATCCTACCCATATTATTGACGATATTGCACAAGTGATCGACATCATAAACCAATAAGCAACATGAGGCTGATTGACCGTTTACGTGCTAAAGTTGCCACATGGCCTTATGCACTGGTTTCAGTTTTAGCAGCCGTTTCGGCATTTGGTACGTATACCTGCATGTATGCTTTCAGGAAAGCGTTCGCGGCAGGTACATTTACCGGTCACCAGTTTTTTCATGTTGATTATAAGGTTTGGCTGGTGATAGCGCAGGTTATAGGCTACATGGCCAGCAAGTTTTACGGCATTAAATTTATTGCCGAAGTAAACAGCAAAACCCGCGCCCGTTATATCTTAACGCTGATAGGCATTGCATGGCTGGCTTTGCTGGCCTTCGCCTTTGTACCCGCGCCTTGGGGTATCATTTTTCTTTTCATCAACGGCTTCCCGTTGGGATTGATCTGGGGATTGGTTTTCGGTTACCTTGAAGGCCGCCGATCAACCGAATTTATGGCTTCGGTGCTTTCCATCAGTTTAATATTTGCTTCGGGCTTCGTTAAAACCAAAGGCAAAAACCTGATAGATGTATTTCATGTAAATGAATACTTTATGCCTTTTTTAACGGGGGCATTATTTGCTTTGCCTTTAATATTTTTTGTAGGATGTATGGAGATGATCCCCCCTCCTACCGAAGAAGATAAATCCGCGCGTTCCGAACGTACACCCATGAACGCCACCGAGCGTAAACAATTTGTGATCCGCTTTTTACCGGGTATCATCCTTACACTTGTTGTGTACGTACTGCTCACCATTATGCGCGATGTACGTGATAATTTTGAGGTAGAGATCTGGGCCAGCCTTGGCGTTAAAGACAATAGTGTTTTCACTACTACTGATATCAAAATTTCGCTGGTGGTATTGGTGGTCATGAGCTTACTCATCCTGGTACGTAAAAACCTGCGGGCATTCAGTATTATCCATTTAATGATCATTAGCGGTTGCGTGTTGGTAGGCATCTCAACCATTATGTTCGGTATGAAAATGATGGATCCTACCACTTGGATGACCTGCGTTGGCCTCGGACTGTACATGGGTTACGTACCCTACAACGCCATATTTTTTGAGCGGATGATAGCCTCGTTTAATTACAAAAGCAACGTAGGTTTTATCATGTACATAGCCGATTCGATGGGTTACCTGGGCAGCGTGAGCGTACTGTTGGTAAAAGAACTCGGTCGCCCTAATATTAGCTGGGGAACATTTTTTCAGGAAGGTGTAATGATAGTAGCATTGGTAGGCAGCATTGGCGGTATCCTCTCGCTCATTTACTTTTTGCAAAGTGCGGCCCGCGATAAAAAAAAGTTGAGTGAGGAGGAAGAACCAAGTCAGCAGCCAACGCTAAACTTTAACCCTGCCAATTAAAACACCATTGGTTTTGAAACTTCAAACCAATAAACAAATGAACTATTGAACCCATGAACAATAATAAAAGTGCAATCATCATCGGCGCAGGTATAGTAGGTTTAGCTACCGCCCGCGCTTTGGCCATTCGTGGCTATAAGGTAACTGTATTTGAGCGTAACGAGCGTGCGGTTGGTGCCTCCATCCGCAATTTTGGGATGGTTTGGCCCATAGGCCAGGCTACCGGACCAATGTTTGAACGAGCCATGTTATCTAAAAGCATCTGGAAAACAGTTTGTACAGAAGCGAAGATCTGGCACGATGAAGTTGGTTCATTACACCTTGCCTATCATGATGATGAATTGCAGGTGATAAAGGAATATGTAGATGTAAACCACACGCACCGCGATTGCGCGGTACTATCTCCAGAACAAGCCTTCAGCAAATCGCCGGCTATTAACACCGATGGTTTGAAAGGTGCTTTATGGAGCGGTGAAGAAATGATCGTTGAATCGCGCGTAGCTATCGGGCAAGTGGCAGCTTATCTTGCCGAAAAATTTGGTGTAGAGTTCCATTGGAATACCGCCATCAGCCGCATCGAGCATCCTAAAGTAAGTTCAGGAACGCAAAGCTGGGAAGCTAATGAAATTTATGTTTGCAGCGGAGCCGATTTTGAAACACTTTATCCCGAGCTTTTCGCCCAAACTCAAATTACCAAATGTAAATTGCAGATGATGCGTTTGGTTAGTCAGCCTGATGAATGGCGCATTGGTCCTTCGTTGTGTGGTGGTTTATCCATGATCCATTATCCGGGTTTCCAGGCGGCGGCGTCATTGCCGGCCTTGCGTAAACGTTACGAAGATCAATATGCCACACACCTGAAATGGGGCATCCACGTAATGGCATCGCAAAACGGCAGCGGGGAATTAACTATCGGCGATTCGCACGAATATGGCTTGGTTCACGATCCTTTTGATAAGGAATTTATTAATAATTTGATAATCGAATACTTACATACCTTCGCCAACTTTAAGGACTGGAAAATGCTGCAATCATGGCACGGCATCTACCCTAAAATGACCAACGGCGCTTACGAACTGGTTGCAGATGTTGAACCGGGCGTAACGTTGATAAATGGAATGGGCGGAAACGGAATGACGCTATCATTTGGACTGTGTGAGCAGGTGATTGCCGCACGTAAAGACAGTTAATTCATGGTTGATAGTTTATGCCTCAAGGCTTAACTTGTAACCATCAATACGTATTAAACTCAATACTAAAATATACCTCAAACACATATGTCTGATTCAAGGAGAGATTTTCTTAAAAAAGCGGCATTACTAACCGGCGCGGCCGGTTTAGCCAGCGTTTTGCCCGAATCTATTCAAAAAGCAATGGCCATTAACCCGGCCCCCGGCAGCAGCTACCTGGATGCCGAGCATATTGTGATCCTGATGCAGGAAAACCGCTCGTTCGATCATACTTATGGCATGCTGAAAGGTGTACGTGGTTATAATGACCCACGCGTTATCGATCTGCCAAACAAAAACAAGGTATGGCTGCAATCAAACAAAAAAGGTGAAACTTACGCGCCTTTCCATCTCGACATAAAAAACACTAAAGCTACCTGGATGAGTTCGTTGCCGCACTCGTGGGGCAACCAGGTAAACGCCCGTAACGATGGCAAGTTTGACCAATGGCTTAATGTTAAAAAGAACAGCATTAAAGAATACTCGAACATGCCGCTAACCATGGGCTTCCATAACCGTGAGGATATTCCGTTTTATTACGCTTTGGCCGATGCCTTTACCGTTTGTGATCAAAACTTTTGCTCATCATTAACCGGCACCAATCCAAACAGGTTATACTTTTGGACGGGCACCATCCGTGCTGAGCAGCACGAAAACTCATTGGCCCACGTTTGGAACGATGATATGGATTACGGTACCCTAAACTGGGCTACCTTCCCCGAGCGATTAGAAGATCATAACATCTCATGGAAACACTACCAGAACGAGGTAGCTATAGATACAGGTTTAGAAGGCGAGGAAGATCCGTGGTTATCAAACTTCCAGGATAACGCGCTGGAATTTTTCGGTCAGTACAACATTAAACTGTACGATAAGCATATCGCTAACCTGCAAAATAAATCGGCCAAACTGCCTGAAGAGATAACCGCACTCGAAAAGCAGATCGCTGCTTTACCAGCTGGCGATGCGCATATCGATCACCTGCAAAAACAACTAAAACAAAAGCAGCGTGATCTGGAGCAAACCAAAAAGGATATGGCCGGTGTTGATGCAAATAAATTCGCCAGCCTATCGCAACGCGAAAAAAACCTGCACCAAAAAGGTTTTGTTACCAACACTAATGATCCGCATTACCGCACTTTAGCGCCATTAAAATATAACGATGATGGTACCGAACGCGAAGTATTAGTACCTAAAGGCGACGTATTGCACCAGTTCCGCGCAGATGTTCAAAGCGGCGAGCTGCCAACGGTAAGCTGGCTTTCGGCCCCTGAGCATTTTTCTGATCATCCAAGCTCGGCCTGGTATGGTGCCTGGTATGTATCAGAGGTAATGGATATCCTTACGCAAAACCCTGAAGTTTGGAAAAAAACAATCTTCATTTTAGCATACGATGAAAACGATGGTTATTTTGATCACGTGCCACCGTTCTCTGCCGCGAACCCTCACAAACCGGGCACAGGTAAAGTATCAGAAGGTATTGATGCCAGCGTTGAGTTTGTAACCTTAGAACAGGAAAAAGCCCGCAATAACTTCCCCGAAGTATTTGACCGTGAAAGCCCGATAGGCTTAGGTTTCCGTGTGCCATTGGTGATCGCATCCCCATGGAGCCGCGGCGGTTGGGTAAACTCAGAAGTGTTTGACCATACTTCAACTCTTCAATTTTTAGAGAACTATTTAAGCCATAAAACCGGCAAAAAAGTAACCGAGCCAAACATCAGCGAATGGCGCAGAACAGTTTGCGGCGATTTATCGAGTGTTTTCCGCCCGTACAATGGCGAAAAAATTGAGAACCCGGAATTTGTACCACGCGAAGCTTTTTTAGAGAGCATCCATAAGGCGCAGTTTAAAAAACTGCCTTCGGATTATAAACTGCTTACTGCTGATGAGATAGCGCAGATCAATAAAGATCCACACTCATCACCATACATGCCTCAGCAGGAAAAAGGCATTAAACAATCATCTGCGCTTCCGTACGAACTTTATGCTGATGGCAAGCTGAGCGCCGATAAAAAATCGTTCGAGGTTAAATTCACAGCCAGCAACAAGGCATTTGGAGCTAAAGCTTTAGGCTCGCCATTCAATGTGTACGCGCCGGGAAAATACGCCACCATGGCCGACCCACAAAAAATGGAAGACCTGCGCACCTGGGCTTACACCGCCAAAGCTGGTGATACCCTTGCCGATGCATGGCCGCTACATGAATTTGAAAACAGCGAATATCACCTCCGTACCTACGGCCCCAACGGTTTCTACCGCGAATACAAAGGCACCGCCGCCGACCCGGCATTAGACATTGTTTGTGAATATGAACAGGTTGCCGGTAAGCTGACAGGTAACGCTTTGGTAAAAGTTATCAACCACAGTGCTAAAGCACATACCGTTGCCGTGACAGATCACGGCTATAAAACAGGTGCTCATAAAATAGCCGTTAAGGCTAATGGCACCGCCAGCTTAGTTTTAAATTTAAGTAAAAACCATAACTGGTATGATTTCGGTGTTCAGGTTGAAGGTGCTGCTCAATATGAGCGTCGCTTTGCAGGCCGGGTTGAGAACGGTAAGCATAGCTATACTGATCCTGTGATGGGGAAAGCTGTCTGAGTGAGATTGTCTGAATCAGAATTTACAGAATTTTAGAATTAACAGAATATAAAGAGAGCCGGTTTGAATAACCCGGCTTTTTTTCTGAACCGGGATTTGGGTGGATTTTGGGGATTGATTGGATTTGAAAAAAGCATCACATAAAACAGAAAACGCCGGGCTTGCTCCCGGCGTTTCTGTTTATTTAAAAGTCACTGCCGCGGGTTTAGCGGTAGCGTAACCCGTGGTGTAAAACCGGTTAAGTCTCTGACTTAATCACATGAGTTGTCTGAACTGGAATTTTAAAGAATTTAAGGAATTAACAGAATGCTAATCAAATTCAATAAATTCTCAAAATTCCCTAAAATTCGAGTTCAGACAATTCTGCTTACTTCTTCTCTTCCAACACAACCCACCTGTTCACGGTATTATTCATCCCCTCAATAACAACTTTGTAAAACTTCGACGGCATATTTTTGACATCAACAAGCACATGCCCATTAGTAACAGGCACCGTGGCCAGCAATTTATATTCATCCGGCTTGCCTTCCTTATAAGCATTATCAGCAGCAACCCAAATCTTCACGTTACCTTTATCATCCATTGCTTTCCAGCTAATATCTAACGAACCTTGCACATAATTGGCCATAGGCTCCGCTACCGATACCGTACCAATTAACGAGATGCCATCTACCTCACGTTGTTGCGCTTCAGGTACTTTTACATTTAAAAAGCTATTGATAGATGGAGTAATATCAACAATACCCGGTGTATAGTATTTAGCATAATTATTTAACGGACGATAGCTGGTCACCATCCAGGTTGAGCGCTGGCGGGTGCTTTGACCGCCGTGGTCTTTACCGTTGGCTTCGCTGCGGCCGTGATCTGTGGTGATAAAGATCAGCCAGTCTTCTTTAAAATGTTGTTTGCGGTATTGTATTGCTGCCCAAATGCGGCCAACCTGCGCGTCCATTTTTTCAATGGCATCATAATATTGGGGACTGTCGCCGTACCTGTGGCCCATATCATCGGTATATTCCAGGTACACCCATGATAAATCGGGCGCTTTGGTTTTAATACATTCAGCGGCCGAATTTGCAACCTGCTCATCAATCAAGTGCATGTAGTTACCTGCTTTATCGTGCGGAAATTTCACCGTATCCAGTTCATAACCATCATAAGCATAATCGGGATGGGTATTTCCGGCTTCGGGCAGTTTATCGCCTATTAATTTGGTGCGGTTATCTGTCCAGCTGCTAAATACGGCTGTTTTTTTGTTGGGATAAGCATTTTTAAACATCCTGAAAACATTCCAGTAGTTATAGTTTGGCGCTTTAATATCATTACCCCAAACATTGTGCTTATTAACCCAGGTAGCGGTAAGTAAACTGTTATAGCCATTGGCGGATATGGTTGGCGTTTGCGAATACCCACCCTTTTCGCCGCCAACGTGGGCGCGCAAATAAGTGCCTTGTTTTGCTATTAACTTTAGGTTAGGAGTGTTAAGCTTTTCAATAACGTCAGCAGGAATGCCATCGGCAATAATGAAAACAGCTTTGCGGGTTTGGGCATTTGAGTTTAACCCAGCCAGCATCAACAGTGAAAAAACAGCGGTTGTAAATAGTTTTTGCATCGATATAAAAATAGGATGTTAAGTAACGCTAAACTACGTAGTAAACAAATAGCCTGGGGTTAAAAAATTGTTATGATTTAAAATCGAGCATTTATTTTTAACTAACTGTAGCGTAAGTGTTTCAGGCACCGTAATGACTATTGTAAACCTAACAATCATGAAGCGTAAACTCACCTTATTTCTTCTTTGCCTTACGGCCATAACAGCTTGTAAAAAAGGCAGTAATAATAATACTAATCCCGACAATAAAGATAAGGGTAAAGACCTTGTGCTTACCGCAACTGAGCAACGGCAGATTGGCCCCGGGAATGCCTTTACTTTAAAATTGTTTAAAGAAAACTCCAACCTCATCAGCAACAATCAAAACTTAATTGTTTCTCCTTTAAGTGTGAGTTTCGCGATAGGCATGACCAGCAATGGCGCTGCCGGGCAAACCCTTACCGATATCAGCAAAACTATGGAGTTTGATGGTTTTACTGAAGACGAGGTAAACACTTATCACCATAACCTGATCACTAACCTGCCGCAGCTTGATCCTAATACAAGTATAAAAATCGCTAATTCTATCTGGTATGCTAACAGCTTTACGCTACTACCGGCGTTTTTGAAAACCAATACCGATTTTTATAATGCCGAGGTACAGGCGCTTGATTTTAATGATAAGGCCGCATCACTGAGTACCATTAACAATTGGGTGAGCCAGCAAACCAATAATAAGATCCCGAAGATACTGGACCAGATGCCCGATGGGGCCAGGCTATTTTTAATTAACGCCATTTATTTTAAAAGCGCCTGGAAAACGCGTTTCGAAACCAAACAAACCTATAAAGCGCCGTTTCGCCTGGCAGATAACAGCACTGTGCAAGCCGATTTTATGACCAACAGATCGGTAGATATGAAAACCGCTTATGATAATGGGACTAACGTTGTGGAACTGCCATATAGCAACGATAAATACAGCATGGTATTGGTTATGCCCGATACCGACCTAAAAGGCTACATCAACACTCTCGATCAAACTAAATGGGATATGCTGATGAGCAAGCTCACCGCCACCAAATCGCAAATCACCTTACCAAAATTTAAATTCAGTTACGATGTTGAATTAAAAGGCATCTTAACCTCAATGGGGATGGGTGTAGCGTTCAGTGATCAGGCCGATTTTTCGCGCATTAATACTGGTGGAGGTTTGAAAATAGGCGAAGTTAAGCACAAGGCTTACATTGATGTTAATGAAGATGGAACAGAGGCTGCCGCGGTAACTGAAGTTGGCATTATCGTTTCAGCGCCTGCCCCTACCAACGTTTACAATAAGCCATTCATTTTTGCCATAAGAGAAATGAAAACCGGGTTAATATTGTTTACAGGTGTTGTGAATAACCCTACATTGGGTGAATAAAGAAGAAGCATTGTAAATCCAGACTTACGAAGTTTTAAAAACTTCGTAAGTCTTATCCGCCGGACTTCTCTTTCGCCTCTTCCGCTCATGGCCTATCCAGCTCTTTAAAACAAAGCGTATTTTTCTTGCCTCCTGATTCTAAAGTCCTGCATCGCCCTCAATACATCTCCACAAAAGCTTTCAAAGCCTTAGTTTGCGGGATATTTTTGCGGTAGATGAGTACCGTTGTCATAGTCCCCAACTCTTTATTAAGCGTATGGGTTTTTACTTTGCGATTGGCGTAGTAATGTGTTATCAACTCGGCGGGGAGGATGCTGATCCCTAAACCGGCCTCCACAAAGTTGATGATCGCTTCGAGCGAGTTTACTACGATGCTTTTATACTGGATGATCCCCTTGGCATTAAGCCAGGCTTCCAACCGCGCGCGAAATACACAGCCCTGATCAAACACTATAATTTTGAGTGGCTTGGCTGCAAGCAATTCTTTTAACTCCGGACCCTGCTGTGGCGATAGGATAACTAATTGCTCTTCCTTAATATGCAGTTGCTCTAACTCGGGCGAATTAATGGGCGCTGATACAAAAGCCGCGTCGAGTTTGTAGTTGATCACATCATTAATTAATTCGGTTCGCATGAGCGATCTAAATTCCAGGTCGACGTCCGGATAGGCATCTGTAAAACGGGTAAGGATGTCAGGCACCTTAAAAGCCATGGTAGTTTCAATACAGCCTATTTTAAGGCTGCCACTTACCGAGCCAAACTTTTTGATATCCTTTTTGGCTTCCTGCATTAAATGATCAATCTGTTTACTGTACTGCATCAGTGTTTCGCCCGCACTGGTTAAGGTAACCTTGCGAGATGTACGGTTAAACAGATCGGCTCCAAATTCTTCTTCCAGGTTTTTGATGCGCGCTGTAACGTTTGATTGTACGGTAAACATGGCCTCTGCCGCTTTGGTGAAACTTCCGTTGGCGGCTACCGCTTCAAATATTTTGAGATCGTTGGTATTCATAAATCACAATTAATGATTTTAATTATCACTATTAATCGTTTTTAATAATCAAATATCAACATTAATTTTGAGTCATCAAAACAAAATAATGAAAGCGAAACATTTGATCATCAATACAGTTATCGCCTTAGCCACAACAGGCGGCGCGGTAGCCCAACAAACAAACTCAAACAATCATATCATGGAAACTCAAGTTCACTTCCGCAACATCAAAGCCAATGGCTTAAACGTTTTTTATCGCGAGGCCGGTCCTAAAGATGCCCCTACCATATTATTACTACACGGTTACCCAACATCATCGCACATGTTCAGGAACCTGATCCCTATACTAAGCGAAAAATACCATGTGCTGGCTCCTGATCTTCCCGGCTTTGGCAATACCGAATCTCCAGATCATACCCAGTTTAAATATACTTTTGATAACCTGGCCGCAACCATGCAATCATTTATCGATGAACTTGGTTTAAAACGCTTTGCCATTTACATTTTTGACTACGGCGCGCCAACCGGTTTACGTTTAGCTTTGGCTAACCCCGAAAAAATTACCGGCATAGTTTCGCAAAACGGTAACGCTTACGAAGAAGGCCTGAGCACCGGCTGGAACCCGATCCAAAAATATTGGGAAACTCCAACACAGGAAAACCGCGACGCCTTAAGGGATTTCGTAAAAGAAAAAATGACTAAATTCCAATATTTTGAAGGTGTTTCTGACCCCTCGCTGATAGCCCCTGAAGCTTACCAACTCGATCAGCAAACCCTTGATCGTCCGGGCAACGTAGAGATCCAATTGGATTTAATGTATGATTATCGTACTAATGTAGCACTGTACCCTAAATTTCAGGCTTACTTCAGAGAGCGCATACCAAAACTGTTAGCCGTTTGGGGGAACAAAGACCCATTCTTTTTGCCAGCCGGCGCCGAAGGTTACAAACGCGATAACCCTAACGCCACAGTGAAGTTTTATAACACCGGTCACTTCGCTCTGGAAACCCATGCCAAAGAGATTGGCCAGGATATATTGAACTTTTTAGGTGGATTGCCTAAGTAATTAACCGCAATCCTTTCCCCACCTCGTCATTGCGAGGTACGAAGCAATCCCCGATTAGCAGGGCCGCCGTGCAGGTTTCTCTGTAAGTTGGGGATTGCTTCGTACCTACCCATGACAAGTTTAAAATGGGTGTCATGCTGAGCCTGTCGAAGCATGGTGGGCAGGGCCTCTGCGCGCGACTCTTCGACAAGCTCAGAGTGACAGGCCCCGCCCATAAATGTCATATCTCCTTCAGATGCCTTAGCTTTACTTACTCGCAATGACGTTTTTTTATTACTACTTCTTCAACTCCCCTTCTTCAGCCAACAAAACCTCCGCCTTATTAAACCCTTCCAGTTTCCTCACCAGCTTGCTATCTGCCTTAAAAAAGAACAACGTAGGTGTTGCCCTGATAGGATAAACAGCCTGCAGCTTTTTGCCATCCGGACTATCAATATCGATTGCCACATTTACCACATTAAGATTATAAGCATCACCCAATTCTTTTTTAATCAATACTTCCTGCTCCATTTGCTTACAGGTTGGGCACCACGAAGCATGGGCAAAAACAAACAGCGGCTTATTTTCTGCCTTGGCCAAAGCCTGCGCATCGGCAAGGGAAAGGGTTTTAAAATTGATACCCTGTTGCGAGTTTAACTTCGGTTTAAATTTGGGTGTGCATGCAACAAACGCTATGCTTGCCGTAACCAACAACACCAATAATATTTGAGCTGATTTTTTCATTTGATTTTTATTGATAAGTATCTGTGCTGCTATAAGCTTATAGGCCTGCACCAAGCCGGTTAATAACAGGGTTAAACCTAAAATCCAGTTAATGAGATTATGTTGAGCCTTAAGCACATTCATTAAATAATTACCGGCCACGCCGTAAATAATAAATGAGAGCAATGTGCCGGTACCTATGGCGATGATGAAATTGTTGTAAGCCCGGGTTTCGCTGTTAAGCACGCCACGGCTTTTTAATACCGCCGTCCAGCCCATCCAAAAGGGTAAGTGTAATGGATTTAAAAGGCTTAACAACAATCCCGAATAAAAAGGGTTCATCCCTACAAAAGGCAATACATCCTGAAAACTGCGCATATGGAAAGCGGCTTCGAGGGCTTTATAAGCCAACGCCAGTATCGCAACGCAAAAAGCAATACTTAATATTTTAAAAAACTTTTTCAGGCGCACTAATTGATCAACCACTACCAGGGCTATGCGTACAATAACCACCTCAACTAAAATAGCGGCTAAGCCAAACCAGGCTGCACCGGCAAAATTGCCATTGAGCGCGAAGTTGGCTACATTAGTATTTAACGTACCAATGGGTAGCGCCCCAACAAAACTAATGCTGAAGGCTACCCAAAATAGTTTCAAGTGTTTCGATAGGGTCATGATACCAGTTTAAAATATTCGGTATTGTTTTTAAGCATCGCCACGCCCTCGTGGTAAGTCATGTAACTGATGCCTTTTTGTTGCTTGTTTAATTTGCTTACGCGATAAAGGAGTTTCCAATGCCTGATCACCTCGCGCCAGGCCCAAAAGATGGAATGATTGGAATCGTAAATATGTGTGGGCTCGCTGCCTGCGCCGTTAAGCTCAATGATGGAGATATTCTCGCCTCGGCTTAGCTCATCCCAGTTGTTATACATAACATCCAAGCGACCGAAATAAA
This sequence comes from Mucilaginibacter sp. CAU 1740, assembly GCF_039839285.1. Lineage (NCBI taxonomy): Bacteria > Pseudomonadati > Bacteroidota > Sphingobacteriia > Sphingobacteriales > Sphingobacteriaceae > Mucilaginibacter > Mucilaginibacter sp. CAU 1740. The sequence continues at coordinate 86,070 of NZ_JBDOQS010000020.1, forward strand.
AATCAGGCACTTGTTGGCAAATGTGATCTATGGTATCGGTAAGCTGCGGGGTTATCATATAACTCAGATCAATAAACTTTGCGCCACGGGCATGGTTACCGTAAGGCACCAGCGTTTTAACTTCGCCTAAAGGCAAAACCTGTTTCAGATTGTCGCCATACACATTTATCAGCGCAGGGAGTTGCAGCAGGTAGCGGGGTTCCCTGTCAATCAATTGCAGCATGGTACTTTTACCATCTCCCCTTATTGCTAAAAACTCTTTGCCTACTATACCGGTTACCCTGCCTTTAGCCTCGCCCGGCAGGCGATAGTAAAATATGCCTACCTCGTTTTTGTAGTCAATATATTGTTGTACAAGGAAATCAACTTTGATCTGTTTTGCATATTCCCGCAGTTCGGCTTGGTTACGTACCAATTTAACCTGCACACCCTTGCCGCCGATATCCGGCTTGGCAATCATGGGGTAATTAAAATTCCTATCCATTATAGCTAATAAGATTTGCTGAAAATCTATTCCTGCTTTAAAGGATATAGTTTCAGGATAATATTTTTGAGGGATAAGATCATAAATCCTGGCCTTACTCTCCAATGTAAAACCTCCGTTTTCAATCATCGGATTAGCCGCATTGAAAAAGAAAAACGAACGGGCTTTAAAACTCAGCCAAAACCAATAAAACATAATGGGCGAGTAAAAAACATTCATCGACCAATATTCCCAGTTAAACAGCCTGATGAGGAATGTTCTCAATTTCCAAAAACGGGGCAAAGCAACCGGGGTGCTATCGTCCGCATCGCGTACTATCCGCAGGTTATTTACATGTTGCTTACCATCACGCAGATCATGATAAGTCATGGTAAGGTTTTGCGGGTTTACGTTAATATTGGTAATGCTCACCGTTTTCATTTTGCCGCCGCGGTTTATTACCAGGGCATCTTCGGCATCGCCTTCACCGGCATGGTGGTGAAAGTGCATAATATCGCCAGGGGGATTTTCCGGTTCAGCAGCTTTCCAATCGTTAAACCATTTAAGTCTTTTGGCGGCAGCTTTTTCGTTATACAATGTCGCTGACGACCAGATGTAGGCTTCACTTTTATTCAGTAATTTGATGTGCTTCTGCTCCCCATCCCAACGGCATTCGTACAATATCCCGAAAGTATGCAGCACCAGGGTAAAAGGTTCAACCCCTTCTAAATCGCTGTTTTTATAAGCAGAGAAAGGATCACCCGCGTTAATAATCTCCATCAATACCAAACCCCGACTTGTTTTATAAGGCGGCATGGCAGTGTGTTTTACAAAAGCACCGTTCAGCAATACCACTACGTCGCCATTATTTTTGGCGGCAATCCAACTTCCATGTTTGTCGGCATCCTCCGGGTACAGCAGCGTATGGTTATCACCTTCATAAAAGTGCGGCGCAACTGCCTGGCCACGGTTAACATTTTCATCCCGGTTTGAGGTGAGTTGAAAACCGTTTTTTGTGGGGAGATAAGTTACTGTGCACATGAGTTACGGTACTTAAGTGTTGATGCGGCAACACCAAATTCATCAGGAATAATAACCTGTGATATGGCGTTTACCCCTATGCGGATCAAGGCCATGTGGTGTACCGTATGCTCCAGGTTATAAACCAGTTCGCGGTAATAATTTGAAAACACCTGTGTTTGATGATCTGCACCTTCGCCATATTCAGCTTGCAGCAGCAGTTCTTTATCGGGTTTTTCTATCGAGTTTTTGATCTGGTTGATGGTGCCTATGGCGAAATCCTTATCAGCCTCGATAGCTTTGTTGCGGATCCGTTTATCGTAATCAACCATTCCGCTTTCGTAGCCTTTGTTCAGTTCAACAAAAAACTCGAGGATATGGCGGGTATGCTGGCCTATGCTTGATTGCGATAACAGCTTAACAGGCTCGGTGTATTGGCCGGGATTCAATTCGTCGATAACATATTGTAGTTGCTCCAACAGGTTGGAGATCGGTTCTTTTAATTGCATGATATATGTTGTTTGTGGTGGTTTTTAATTTGATGAATGCAGGAAAGGGACAAGGTTCAGCACCTCTTTCCTAAAAATGTAAAGCAGTATGGCCGAGCTGGTAAACACAACGGCAGCAAGGATAAAAAGCTGACCGCCATCGCCCTGAACCACAATACCCAGTTTAGTAAGATGGAAAAACATAGCACCGGCCATTAAACCCACGGCTATTAAAGCGCCAATACCGGTAGTGCGCGGAATAATGATAAGGACAGCAGCAACCAGTTCCATGCTGCCAATACCTATCCTACCCCAGGGTTCCATACCCAGTTTAGTAAAAATGTAAACCGACTCGGGCGCGGCAGTGAACTTGAAAAACAGGGTTTGCAGCATAATAATGGCTGCTATAAGGCGCAGTGCCCAAACCAATATATTGAATTGTGTGTATGTCATGATTGGTGATTGTTGAGTATGGTGTGATTTACAGCAGCATGGTTTCAACCTGTTTCCGGCTCACTTTAAAAGCGGCCGTAACAATATCTTCGGCTACTTCGGTTTTGCTTTTAAGCGGGAAGGCCTGGAAAATGAAGTCGCGGTTAATGAGGGTGATCTTGTTGGTATCGTAACCAAAAGTTGCTCCCTCGTCCTGTACCGAGTTCAGCACTATCAGGTCGAGGTTTTTGGTGTAAAGTTTTTTGAGGGCGTTTTGCTCTTCGTCGTTTGTTTCGAGGGCGAAACCTATCGAAACCTGGCCGGGCATTTTTACCTTGCCAAATTCGGCGGCTATATCTACGTTTTTAACCATTTGCAGGCTAAACTCATGCGCCGATTTTTTCATTTTTTGGCTGAGGATCTGCGCGGGTTTATAATCGGCCACGGCAGCAGCAAAAACCGCTATTTGTACGGTTGGAAAATATTGCAGGCAAGCAGCATACATTTCATCGGCCGAGTTAACCGGGATCACTGTGAGGCTTGGATGTTCCAGGCTAATATTTACCGGCCCCGAAACTAGTATCACCCTAAAACCTTTATTTAAAAACGCCGAAGCAATAGCATAACCCATTTTTCCTGACGAATGGTTACTGATAAAACGTACAGGATCGATAGCCTCGCGGGTGGGGCCGGCGGTGATGAGTATGGTGGATTGATTTGTTGTGTTCATGTGGTGGTGGTTTTTATTTTCAAAAGCGCGGGAAGTGCGATTCCCCTCTTGAGAGGGGTGGAGGGGTGTGTTTTATCCGCATAAAGTTTATCGCTCTTATAACACACCCCTGCTCCCGCACTTGCCTCTCGCTCCCCCTCTCGAGAGGGGATATTTGAAAAATGATTTACTTCTGCCCTTTAACCTCCGGCCATTTCTCATCGGCCTGCTTGATCAGGTTGGTTTGGTCTTTAACCCAGGCTTCCTTCACTTTGCTGCTGTAGTTAAAGTATAGCTTATCGTTCAACACCGTCCAGGTAGCGGTTTCAGTTGGCGCTTTATGGCCTTGTGCTGTTCCGTAGGCGCAATAGCCGCCATATTGAGGTGCATATTTTTCAGGCTCGGCTTTAAAAGCTTCGAGGTTTTCGGCACTGGCGAAATACCAGTTGGCATCTTTCCATTTGTATTCGAATTTTTCGGAGCCTTTTACCGGTTTCGATTCTTTGAAAAAGGCTACCGGATCATATCCTTTAATGGCCTTGCCACCGGGTGCAAATATTTCTGATGATTGGGCTTTAGCCTGGATAACTGTTACAAAGGCAAGCGCCGCGATAATTAATAAGCGTTTCATATTGTGTGGTTTTTAGTTTGATTGGAGGTTGATTAGCGAACAAATTTTGCCCAGTTGGCATCGGCTTTGGTTTTCAGGTTAGCCTCTTCCTTATCCCATTTCTTTTTGGTGTTGTTGAAATACTTGTTATAGAAGAGGTAAAGTTTTCCGTCGAGAAGTTTGAAGGTCGCCGGATCTATTTCTACCTTTTCGCCGTTAGCACCCATGGCGTAGGCACACCAGCCGCCGTATTGCGGTTCGTATTTGGATGGATTGGCTTTGAATAGATCCCTATCCTGTGTAGTAGCAAAGTGATAGGTTACACCTTCGTTGGTAAGTGTGATCTCTTTTTTACCCTCAACGGCTTTTTGCTGGGTGAAGTAAGCTACCGGATCATAACCTTCAATGGCCAGTCCCGATTTATCTAAGTTGAATTGTTTTTTACGTGTATCTGACTGGCTTTGCGCCGATGCTGCTGTAATGGCCAGCGCACTTACCAAAATAAAACTGAATACTTTTTTCATGATTAACTATTTGTTTGATTTTACCCCTTTGTCGGGGCTGAGGATCAAACCTTACAGATAATTTGAAAATTGTTTTTGAGGGAGGTGAAGCAGGGCGGATAATCGACTCACCCGGTCTACGCTTCGCTGGACCACCCTCTCTCCGGCAAGCCGCAAAGAGGGTAGGAAAAAAAAGTAACCTAAAATCCCCCTCTTTACGCGCAGCGTAGAGAGGGGTGACGAGCGCAGCGATGTCGGGGTGAGTAAATGCATGCGTTCAATTAACGACTGCTTGTTACACACCCCTACCAACAAAAAAAGCCCCGGATAAAATCCGAGGCTCCTTAAATCATTTATTAAAATCTTATATAAACTGCTCAACCACCTGCTGCAATTGCCTTGCCTGTACCACTCCACTCTGACGCCATTTACTTTCACCTTTCTGAAATATCATTAAGGTAGGTACGCTTTGTATGCGATAGGCACTTGCCGCTGCGGGGTTTTTATCGATATCTATTTTGATGATCTTTACTTTATCGCCGAGGGCGGTTTTTACATCGTGCAATATGGGCGGCATCATTTTACAAGGCCCGCACCACTCGGCCGAAAAATCTACCAGCACCGGTATCTCTGAAGCTATTATTTCCTGAAAATTTGCCATGATATTTTTATTGATTGCTCTGATTTATTTGATTTCACCGAAGCATTTAACCCCGGCTCTGCATCGCTGCATAATATCAAAATTAACCATTAAATTAGGTAAAAGTTTAGCGGTAACAACTAACCGGGATAATTTTACATTCAAGCTATCAACCGCCTTTATTAACCTATAAAACCAATGATGCAGCTCAAACAATTATTGTACTTATGTTTAAGTATTCTGCTATTGCCGATGGGCAGCCTGGCGCAGGATACCTTGATCCCGCTTTGGCAAAACGGCGCGCCGGGGTTTGAGAACCGCCGCAACGAGCCGGAACAGGCCAAAGATTACTGGGTTAAAAATATCCACAATCCATCGCTTACGGTTTTTACACCACCGAAGGATAAAGCGAATGGCGCGGCCGTAGTGATATGCCCAGGCGGAGGGCACAGGTTATTGGTATATACTGCCGAAGGTGTTGACCCGGCCAAATACCTCAACAATTTAGGCGTTACTGTTTTTGTATTGAAATACCGTTTAGGGCGCGATTCGGCATCGCCGTATAAAATAGATGTTCATGCCAAACAGGATGGTTACCGGGCTATGCGGCTGGTGCGGAACATGGCCACACGCTATGGTTTAGATACCAATAGGATAGGCATGATGGGCTTTTCGGCAGGTGGCGAAGTGGTGGATATGGTTGCCTACGGCGAGGACAAAGGCGATCAAAAAGCTGCCGACCCGGTGGATAGGTTAAACGCAAGACCCAACTTCCTTATCCAGATCTATCCTGGTCCGTTGTATATTCCTGATAAATTACCGGCCGACGCGCCACCTGTATTTCTGCTGGCCGCTAATGATGATGTTTGTTGTTCGCCATCGGTAGTAAAACTATTAGAACGTTATCGCGAAGCAAAAATACCAGTAGAACTACACTTATACACCCAGGGCGACCATGGTTTTAATATGGGTTATCGATCCAAATTAAAAACCATAAGCTCATGGCCGCAACGCATGGCCGACTGGCTGGAAGATAACAATTACCTGCACCCGGCCCCGGCAAAAAGAATGAAAATGCATTAAAAAAGAGAGGCCTGTACCGGTAACCCGGTTAGGCCTGCTCTTCCATCATCAAACGTCCTGAGGTACCCCTACGTCAGGAACAGCTTTATCTTTGCGGACCGTAACCCGCGTTTTAGTTTATTTTTTTGCAGCTTTCCAATACTTCGGTAAGCCGGCTAAAAGCATAAGGGGCGTTATTGATCAGTTTATAACTTACCGTCGCGGTTTTCATTGCTCCGCGAATTATTACTCCCCAATTATCCACAATCAGCACACCGTTGGTATTACTGTTTTGATCGCCTGCGGTTGTGGTGCTTGTTATCAAAAGGTTAGTATATTTCTCCGGCTCGTCGGCTATGCCCACGGTGTACGTGGTGCTGATCTTTTCATCATCAACCGATGAATTGCTTACCCAGCTTTCTCCGCTTTTTTTAGGCGATTGGTAATCGGCAAAAAGATCTAAACGTTTACCGGCAACAAACTTATCCTGGTTAAAGCCTGCAAATGCCATCAGCGTATCGGTAGCAAATTTTCCGTCAGGGTCGTTCACATCGGTTATTATCCCGTTTTTGTTAATGCTTAGCGTAACTACTTTTCCAACCAAACTTTGAAGTGCCACCTGGATATATGAACCGGTATCAACCAACTTACCCGAATCATAGGTGAGTTTTTTACCAAAGGCATCTACAGTATCTGTAATCCTTGTTGTTGTTACCGTTAAAATAACGCCATCACTTGTTGTACCGGTTACCCTATACGTTTTAGATATTGACGATGCCGTATTGATATTGTATTGCTGGCTACCCCGCTGCAAAACACCCGATGCATGAATATATGTAGTTTTGCTATACTCATCGCCCTGTTTAAAGGCCCCCTGCGCTTTGGCAGTACCGGCCAAACACGTGCATAAAATCATTATGGCTGATACTATGCTGATGCGTTTTACTTTCATTTTTAATGTATCTGATTAAAACAAAAACATAACAATTAACGGCTTGGCATATGCGTTGGCGGTGGCATATGTGTGGGTGGCGGCATGTGAGTAGGCGGAGGCATATGCGTTGGCGGTGGCATATGTGTGGGTGGCGGCATGTGAGTAGGCGGAGGCATATGCGTTGGCGGTGGCATATGTGTGGGTGGCGGCATGTGAGTAGGCGGAGGCATATGCGTTGGTGGTGGCATGTGCGTTGGCGGCGGCATATGAGGGCCTGGTCCCGGTGGCGGCGGTGTAGGTGGCAAAGGAGGTAGCTTTGGCGGCATTATAGGCGGCAGTACCGGTTTAAAAGGCGGCGGTGGTATAGGCGGCGGCAACGTTGGCGGTATTGGCAGCGGTGGCATTGGCGGCGGGGGCGGCAGAGGCGGAATGTACGGTGGTACGGGCGGCGGAACATTCCAGTCCGACTGGTTATTGCGGTTTTGCGCTTGTGCCCGTTTGGCACTTACTACCAATGTAGCGGCCGCTACTAATGCTGCTATGATAATTTTTTTCATAGGTTTTATATTTTAATGGTTTAATTGTGATTACTGATTTAATAAAACCTGCATTGTAACGCAAGGCTAAAGCAGGAGAAAAAAGAGAGGCTTATGCCAGAGGTTATCCGGCACAAGGCCTGCTCCCATCATCAAAAGTCCCGAGGTACCCCTACATCCGGAACTAATGTATATTTATAACACCCCCCTGTAAATGCAGTACGCTTCGCGACGGCGTAAACTAAGTGCCAGGAAGTTGTTACCCGGTGGCAATACTTTTCATCACACATTTCAGTACTACCCACTGGTTATTATTATCCTAAAGAACGCTGGTGTTTTCGCTGGCACAACCCACCATATTTTACTGATTAACAACTATTTACATTCAAAATATCAAAATATACTGTCAAATATCAGGCACGTACTTATCCATGCTATGAAAAATTACGTTCATAGATCATATGTTTTGATGAATTACTCTGATTATTAAACCTACCTGCGGCTTAGCGAAAGCGGCATCCCTATCGAGAAAACCATATTGGCCCTATCATTTGTATAGCGTGTTAGGTTAGCTACCCCAACCGCCAAACTTAAGGGTGCTTTAAACGGCCTGATCCCCGCCGAAAATCCAAGGTTCATGCCCGACCACTCGGCATTTACATTTACATGCTGTATCAACTCGTACGAAATGCTGCCAAATACCGCTGTACCATGCTTTCCCCTACCGGCTTGCATATCCTTCGGGCTTTTTTCATAAAACCGTCCGCTCCCAATCCCAATGGTATAAGTAAGTCTTGAACAGCCTTGTGTTAACGATTCTATAGTTTGTATGGCATGACTTACTGCCACATAATAGGTTGATGCGGAAGCATCAGATTGTTTTAAATTGGCAAACATTTGCAGCGCTCCGGCAGAAATACTTGTGCCCTTAAACAACTTTCGGCTTACGATAAAATTCCCTGAAAAATCACGAAACCGGTGAACATCCGTCATGTTTATACTTGTTGCAAAATTTATCGCCTTTACCGGATTACCCACACAAAACCCCAGCGATGTTATCAAATCGGCCTTATTATTTCTGTACACCTCGGGGTAGGTAGCACCGATACCGCCAAACACATAGCTACCATAACCGCCAAAGCCAGATGGTATTAAAATGCCGCCTGGCGCATCGCTTGGATAAAGCTCGGCGGTGTTTTGCTGTAACTGCGCCGGGGCACTTGGCATTGGGGCCAAAAAAGCATCCATTTTTTGATTAAGTTCCTTTTCAAACGGAGTTTGGCCAAATGCTGTTGAACTTAGGCAGATACCCGCGACAGCGCAACAAACAGATAAACATATTTTGATTTTAAAAATCATGACTTAGCAATAGGTTTTGTAGGTGGTGTTTATTTGATGATGGCCCGGTAATCTAATTTATGCAATTTACCTGCAAAAAAGCAAAAGCCGGTTTTGCATTTTGATGAGGATAAAGTCGACCAGTGCATAACTTTTTTATGTTACCGAAAATTATACGGCCCAAGCTAAACATTTGATAAAAAGGCTCTGAAGCCCTGGCTATAAGTTGAAGCATTCTCATTGTGGTTTGGTTGTTTTTATAGTACAATTTTACGGCGCTGCAACAGGGTACACAATACAAAGTAGTTGGTATTTTGTAAAATTTAGATCTGCCGTACCCCATCTACACTAATAATTTTGCATAATAAAATTCGATTCATTATAATTGCGTAACTGATTACATAATTAACTACACAAAATGGAGTTTTTTAATAAAGTAGGAAAAATGGCCATAGGCAGTCGCTTACGGATGCTTACCGAAACCATAAGTGAGGATGCGGCGCAGATATATAAATTGTACGATATAGATTTTCAACCTAAGTGGTTCCCTGTGTTTTACACCTTACAAAACGGAGAGGAGTTAACCATTACAGCTATTGCTAAAGAGATCGGTCACTCGCACCCATCGGTAAGTAAGATCATAGCCGAAATGGTGAAGAATGGTTTTGTAAGTGAGCAAAAAGATAAAACAGATGGCAGACGGAATATGGTAAGCCTATCTGAAAAAGGCCTTGAGACATCGATAAAAATAAAGGCGCAATATGCCGATGTAACAAACGCGGTTGAAGAATTATCTGCCCAGGCATCACATGATCTGTGGAAAGCCCTTGATGAGTGGGAATACCTGCTGGAACAAAAATCATTATTGCGCCGGGTACAGGAACACCAGAAAACCCGCGAAGGCAACCAGGTACAAATAGTAGCTTACGAACCACGTTATGCTAAAAACTTTCGCGATTTAAACGAAGAATGGATCTCCCAATATTTTAAAATGGAAGAGGCCGACTTCCGCGCTTTGGATAACCCCGATAGTTATATTATTGAAAAAGGCGGTACCATTTTAGTTGCCTTATATAATGGTGAAGCCGTTGGCGTATGTGCCCTGGTAAAAATGGAAGATCCAGAGTACGATTTTGAATTGGCTAAAATGGCTGTATCGCCTAAGGCACAAGGCAAAAATATAGGCTACTTATTAGGTAAGGCCATAATTGATAAAGCTAAAACCCAGGGTGCACGCAAACTTTACCTGGAAAGTAATACCATTTTAAAACCGGCTATCAGCTTATACCGTAAACTGGGTTTTACCAAAGTTGCCGGCCGGCCATCGCCTTACGAAAGGAGCAATATTCAAATGGAACTTATCATCACCTAATAAAAAATGAATATAGTAAAAATAGCTATAGTGATTGATGATAGCCTTGCAACCTGGCAAAAGCTAAACGTTACCGCCTTTTTAGCAAGCTCGGTAGCTATCGCGCATCCCGAAACTCATGGCGCTCAGCTTACCACAGCTTCGGGTAAAAGTTATCTGCCATTTATAAAATATCCGGTATTGGTTTATAAAGCCGATACTGATGCGGCCATTCAACGCGCTTTTAATCGCGCTAAAGACAGGGAACTGAACATCGGTATTTACACCCGCGAATTATTTGATACCAAAACCGAAGCAGATAACCTTGCCGAAATTGCCCGCCATACAGATGATTCGCTTAACCTAATTGGTATTATCATTTATGGCGACAGTAAAAAAGTTGATAAGGCGCTGGATGGACTTAAGTTTCATGATTGAAAAAACTGATCTGCAGGGAGATGTTAATCAGACTAACCATAGCAGAAAAATTGCTCATTAGTATTGATAGACTGATAAAATGTAACAAATGTTAATAAAATTAACAAACAGTTTATGGCATTTGGTGTTTAAAAGAGTTGAAACTTAAGCATTATTTACATTTATGAAAAGCAAAACATTACTATTCAGCTTATTAACAACAGTAGGATTAACGACGGGTTTTAATGCTAATGCACAATTTGGAAGTTTATTTCAAAAAGCAAAAGACAAAGCGGCTCAAAAAGCCAGCGACGCTTTCGACAAAAAAACATCGTCAACAAGTACATCTCCTTCATCATCTACCAGTGCCCCAAAAGGCAACAGGGCAATTGTTAACACCGGGTTTGATTTTGTACCCGGTGATACCGTACTATTTGCCGAAGATTTTGCAAGTGTACCGGTAGGTGCTTCAACCAAGGCCGTTAAAACCAATGGCTCGGCAACTATTGTATCAGTAAATACCGAAAGCGGCAAATGGCTTAACCTGGCCGATCATGCTACGTATAAATTTAGCAGACAGATCTTTTATCCAAAACATTTTACCGTTGAGTTTGATATCCTTACCTCGGCCGATAAGATCAGCGATATATACCCTGTTACATTCGGCTTTGTAACCGATAACAGCATACGCGATTACATTAGTAGCGGTGGTGCTTATGTAACACTCAAATATTATAACAATAATGATGTATCGGTAGATAGTGAATATTTAAGCAAATACCTCAATAGCAATTTCGACCTTACAACTTTCACCAACCGCAAAATGCACGTATCAATGATTGTTGATGGCGACAGGCTGGTTGTTTATCTCGACCAAACCAAACTGGCCGATACCATGGCCTTTTTGCCAACCACTGCCAAAAACCTTTACATCAGCGGCGCTATGCAATACCAAAATGGCGCTAAGGCTATGGTGAGCAATATTGTGATCAAAGGGTTTAAAAAAGTATAAAGATCTTCCATAAAATAAACATCGTCATTGCGAGTAACAAAAGTGGTCGCCTCTAAAGGAATATATGACATTTTGTGGGCGAGACTGTCACTCTGAGTTTGTCGAAGAGTCGCGCGCAGAGGCCTACCCACCATGCTTCGACAGGCTCAGCATGACCCGCTTTTCAATTATGTCATGGGTAGGTACGAAGCAATCCCCGATTCACAGATTCGCCTTGTATAGTTCGTGATCCCTCATCCCTACCCATACAAGCCGTTCTGCCCAGACTTACGAAGTTTTAAAAACTTCGTAAGTCTTATCTGCTTTGCCATACTATCCTTCAAAGCCCTCAGCCCAATGACATCTCTATTATGTGCTTTTAAAAAGCTTATCAATCTTCTCCCCAACCAACCGCGCATCCCCATCAGTTTTGATCAGCTCCAAAGCTTTCTCAAAATTAAACAGCGCTTTTTGGTTATCTATTCCCGTGTAAAGTTCTCCCAGCAAGGTAAAGTAGAATTGGTTACCGGTAAGGTTAAGCTTCTCGGCCTCAACAATCGCCACTTCAGGCCCGTTCGCTTTAGCCAACGCGAAGGTTCGGTTAAGTGCCGCTACCGGCGAGTAAGCTATTTGCAGCAGGCGGTTATACAGTTGCAGAATACTTTCCCACTTTTCCGGTGTATCTTCTTTTTGTGTATTCCAGTAGGCGATGCTTGCCTCCAAATGATACCGGGATAATTTAGTACCGCCCGTTGCCCTGTTTAAATACCATGCCCCTTTGGCTACCATGTCCATATCCCACAGGTTAACGTCCTGATCTTCATATAATATCAACTCACCATTTTGGCCGGTGCGGGCTTCAAAGCGCGAGGCATGGAAATACATCAGCGCCAGCAGGGCATTTACCTGTGGTTTATCGGTGCTTTCATTTTCAATAAGCATGTGGCACAGGCGCATGGCTTCAAAACAAAGCTCCTTACGCAAAACCTGGTTTTGGCTAACAGAATAATACCCCTCGCTAAATAACAGGTAAATAGTAGTAAGCACATTCTCCAGCCGGTTGTCCATTTCAGCCGAGCCAGGCATTTCTATTTTTATATTCTCGTTGCGGATCTTTTCTTTGGCCCTGAACAGGCGTTTGTTGATAGTATCCTTACTCGTAAGAAAAGCCTCGGCCACTTCATCAATACCAAAACCACACAGGATCCGTAATGACAATCCTATCTGCGATTCGGGCGAAATAGCAGGATGGCAAATGGCAAACATCATTTGCAACTGACTATCGGTAATGTTTTGGGTTGATAAATCGATATCCCAATTTTCCGGGCTATCCTCGTTTTTTATTTCGGGAGATACTTTGGTTTCAAAAATGGTATTCCGCTGCAGGTAGTTCTTCGATTTATTTTTTGCCACGTTGTAAAGCCAGGCCGTAGGGTTTGGTGGGATACCTTTGTATGCCCATGTTTGCGCGGCAGTAAGGAAAGTATCGCTGGCTATATCTTCGGCAATTTCCATTTGCTCAAACCCAAAACGCCTGCCAAGTACCGAAACTATTTTACGGTATTCGGTGCGGAATAAATGTGGGATGAGTTGGGGAGTTTGCATAGGTAATTAAAAATGTCATTGCTGTAAAGGTTAGATAATTCGGTAACAGAATTAGGGATTATTTTTGTTGTTTAGGGTAGCCATATCAATGGGCTTTTTACCATTAATCCCCTGATGTGGCCTTTCCCAGTTATAGTAAACGAGG
>NZ_JBDOQS010000021.1:0-90612 GCF_039839285.1 Mucilaginibacter sp. CAU 1740
ATACCTTATGGTTGTTGGGGTGACCATCTGCTCTCATCCCTTTTCACTTTATTTGATTGCTAATTTATCAATTGACAACAAACATAGGAGGGGTGACAAGCAAAGCGATGTCGGGGTGAGTAAACTCTGCGCCCGGTATCTGTTCACCAACTCACTTTGTAATTTTTAAATTACCCTCACAAACACAAGGGTTTAAGTTTGTAACTTACCATCAACATTAACCAAACAATAAACCCTTTACCATTATGAAAACCTTTTTACTGCTGTTTGCGGCCCTGCTGCTTTCGGGATACAGCTATGCCCAGCAACTACCTGCCCGTTGGGATGAGTTGGTTGCCTCCGATTTTCCAGCCGCGCTCGAAAAATCGGCTAAAACCTGTATCCTGCCCATCGGAATCCTCGAAAAACACGGCCCTCACTCCCCCATCGGTACCGATTTGATCCATGTACGTGAGTGGGCGGCTCATGCTGTTAAAAGCGAATACGCGGTAGTTTTCCCGGATTATTTTTACGGACAGATCAACGAGGCGCGCCACCAACCGGGCACCTTCGCATTGCCAAGCAAAGTGATATGGGATTTACTGGAAGCCACCTGCGACGAAATTGCCCGCAACGGTTTCGAAAAAATAGTGATCCTGAACGGACACGGCGGCAACCCCGAGTTTATCCAGTTTTTTATGCAATCGCTACTTAATAAGCGGCACAATTACGCGGTGTATTTTTATAATCCTGAAGGAGGCGATAAAGAATACAATGCACAATATCGTAAAATGCATAAATCGCCAATGGAAAATGATCAGCACGCCGGTGAAAGCGAAACGGCTACCCTACTGTACTATCGTCCGGATTTAATGAAGATGGACAGGGCTGCCTCACAATCGGGCGATAACCAGCACCGTTTAAGTCTGCCTAATGTATATACACCAATATGGTGGTACGCCGCTTACCCAAACCACTATGCCGGCGAAGGCACTAAAGCTACAACCGAGTTTGGTAAGTTTATAGCCGAACATGAAATAGCTACTTTTATACAGGCACTTAAAGTTATTAAGGCTGATACCAGTACCATTAAACTACAGAATGAGTTTTATGATAAGGTAGATGGGGTGAATAAGTAAACCTATCTCCAAAATGTCATTGCGAGGAGGAACGACGAAGCAATCGCTTGCTATACAGGGCGGCTATGCTTCCGTGCGATTGCCACGCTGCGCTCGCAATGACATTTTTGAAACTATCAATCCTCCTTTGCCCCTAACACTTCATCAATTACCCCAAAAGCTTTAGCTTCTTTGGCTATCATCCAGTAATCCCGGTCAGATACCTCGTGAATTTTCTCGTAACTCTGCCCGCTGTGCTTAGCTGCTACCTCGTAAAGTTCCCTTTTCATTTTGGCTATCTGTATAGCCGCAATTTCAATATCCGAGGCCTGCCCCTGCGCGCCCCCCAGCGGCTGGTGCATCATTACCCTTGAATGTGGTAACGCAGCCCTTTTGCCATGCGCTCCGGCACAAAGTAACGTAGCAGCCATAGAAGCAGCCAATCCGGTACAAATGGTTGCTACATCGGGCGCGATGAATTGCATGGTATCATAAATACCCAATCCGGCGTAAACCGACCCTCCCGGCGAATTGATGTATAGCTGGATATCCTTTTTGGCATCTGCCGATTGCAGGAACAGCATTTGCGCCTGGATGATATTGGCCACGTTATCATCAACCGCCGTACCCAGAAAAATGATTCTATCCATCATCAACCGCGAAAAAACATCCATTTGCGATATGTTCAACTGGCGTTCTTCCATTATGTAAGGCGTCATCCCCATGTTGATCTGGCTGTTGTTTGCCCGCGCTATAAACCTATCTACATGTAAACTTTGCACACGGCGGTGCCCTACCGCGTATTTGCGGAACTCATTTTTGATATTCATAAAATTTAAGGTGTTTAACGTTTACCGAATAAACGCATGATCTTTTGTCTGAAACTTTGGTGTTCGACTTGGCTGAATAGTTTTTGATGTACAGCTTCTATCTCGGTTTTGAGGTTGTTACGGCCGTACTGTTTTACCATGCTAAGGGTTTGCTTATGCAACACAATTTGCTCATGAAGTGCTGGGTTGATGATCAGTTTAGCCTCAAACAGCAACGCGTCATCGGGCGGGGCCAGTTTCAGTACATGATCATCAATTGCCTTGATCTCATTCAATGAAGTCCGCATAGGTTAATGATTGTTGTTTAACAGTTTCCCTTACTTTTTCAATGCATTTGTACTTCTGTACCGTGGCCGAGCGCTCGCTTGTGTAACCGAATAATCCGGCAAGTTCTTTCATTGGGGTTTTGTGGTAGTAGAAAGCGCTTAATAACTCCATACATTTTTTTCCGGCAGTTTCGAGGTAGTGCATCAGTTTGCTTCCCGATAATTGCTCGTCTGCTTCATCAGTAATATCAAATCCAGATTCATCAAGCGGCTGGTTATTGCTATCCTCCCTAAACTTTTTGAGCCAAAGATGTTTGGTTATGCCTAACAAATAGGCTTTCTCATTAGCCTGCACGGTCAACTCACCATTAACCAATTTCTCATAGTAAATAACCAGCGCATCGTGAAAAACATCCTTTGCATCATCAAACGACCCACCCATTTTGGCTACATATTTGGCCGCAACAGGGAAAGCCGTTTTATAAAGCGTTGTAATGAGCTTTTCCCTTTCGGCTACCGGGTTATCAAAAACTATTTCATTTGCCATGATCATCGCGTTTAATAATAAGTGCGCAAAATGGATGATATATCACCGTGAATTTATGAAATTATTTTTTGATGGAGTTTTTTTCACGCAGGGGACACGTTTTTATAGAATGTATGATGCAGAGTGAGGCACGCAAAGGCGCTAAGACGCAAAGTTTTTTTGTAGATTGGTTTAGAGTGCATGATGTAGAAGTAAGCACGCGAAGGCGCTAAGACGCAAAGTTTTTTTGTGGATTGGTTTAGAGTGCATGATGTAGAAGTAAGCACGCGAAGGCGCTAAGACGCAAAGTTTTTTTGTGGATTGGTTTAGAGTGCATGGGAAGAATTAAGTACGCCAAGTCGAGAAGGTTCTTTTATCATCTTCGTACATAAAAAAAACTCTCAACTATCCATCCCTTAAAAACCTTTGCGTCTTAGCGCCTTTGCGTGCTCAAAATCTTAAACTATCCATCCTTAAAAACCTTAGCGCCTTCGCGTCTTTGCGAGCCTAAAATCCCAAACTATCCACCCTTAAAAATCTCAGCGCCTTTGCGTGCCTAAAAATCTCAAACGATTCACCCTTAAAAACCTTTGCGTCTTAGCGCCTTTGCGTGCCTAAAAATCCCAAACTATTCACCCTTAAAAATCTTAGCGCCTTCGCGTGCCTAAAACTTCACCTGCGATCCTCAACTAATTTAATTCCAATCACATTACAGATAAGCATTTTAAAACCTTATTTTTAGCCCCTCAAATACCGATGCCCCGTGTATCAGTTTAACAGCAACATAAATAAATGAAAGTTTTAAAATTTGGTGGGACATCAGTAGGTAGCCCCGCCCGGATGAAAGCGCTGCTTGACATCATTAACCCGGCCGAGCGGCAGGTGGTGGTGCTCTCGGCAGTGTCAGGCACAACAAACAGCCTTGTAGAAATTGGACAAGCTTACCTTGCCGGCGATAAGAAGAAGGCGGCACAGCTTATTACTATCCTGAAGGATAAGTACGAAATTTTTATAAAGGAACTGCTTGCCAAGCCTGAGTTTTTAGCCCAGGGCAAGGAGGTGATCGACTACCATTTTTCATTACTAAGCAACCTGGCTAATGATCATTTCACCAATATTGAAGATAAGATCATCGTTGCCCAGGGCGAGTTGCTTTCAACCACGCTTTACCATGTTTACTTGAAAGAGATTGGCGTACCGTCGGTACTGCTGCCTGCTTTGGATTTTATGAAGATAGATGAAGACAACGAGCCTATTGTTGACTACATCACCGAGAACATCCAACCGCTGATTGATAAACACCCGGAAGTAAACCTGTTCATTACGCAGGGCTACATCTGCCGTAATGCCTACGGCGAGATAGATAACCTGCGCCGCGGTGGAAGCGATTACACAGCCTCACTAATTGGAGCAGGCATCCGCAGCGAAGAAGTACAGATCTGGACGGATATTGACGGTATGCACAATAACGATCCTCGCATTGTAAAAGGTACCCAGCCTATCGCCCAGCTATCATTTGATGAAGCTGCCGAGTTGGCCTACTTCGGTGCGAAAATATTGCACCCTCAAAGTGTTTTCCCTGCTCAACGCTACAAGATCCCGGTTAGGTTACTAAACACCATGGATCCTAAGGCACAAGGCACGCTGATCACCAATACCAGCGAGAAGGATAAAATCAAATCTATCGCGGCTAAAGATGCCATTACGGCCATTAAGATCCAATCAAGCAGAATGCTTTTGGCGCATGGTTTTTTACGTAAGGTATTCGAGGTATTTGAACGTTATAAAACCTCTATCGATATGATCACTACATCCGAAGTGGGCGTTTCGGTAACTATTGATGATACAACTTACCTTGGCGATATCACCAAAGAACTGAATACTTACGGCTCGGTAGAGATAGATGTTAACCAAACCATCATTTGCGTGGTAGGCGATTTCGGTGCTGAAAAGCATGGTTACGCGGCACGTGTGTTGGAGGCAGTTAAGCATATCCCGTTAAGGATGATCTCGTACGGTGGTAGCGACCACAACCTATCGCTATTGGTTAAAACCGAAGATAAGGTTGAAACTTTGAGGAGCTTGCACAACAGGTTGTTTTAATTTCGGATTTATTTAAAATTGAATTAAAAACGTCATTGCGAGGAACGAAGCAATCCCCGATTAGCATGATCCACGCATGATTTGATGATAGATTACAATGTTCACAACAAAAACTATAGATAAATTTAACGGCTTAGATACCCCGTTTTATTACTACGATATAGAAGTGTTGAAAAACACTTTAAGCGCCTGCCGTGATGCTTCGGCAAAGCATGGTTTCCATGTGCATTACGCCATGAAGGCCAACTTCAATCCAAAAGTTATCGATACCATCCAAACCTATGGCTTTGGTGCCGATTGCGTGAGCGGTGGCGAGGTTAAAGCAGCTATTGAGCATGGCTTTGATAAAAGTAAAGTGGTATTTGCCGGCGTAGGCAAATCAGACAGGGAGATAAACCTTGCCCTTGATGCGGATATCTTCTGCTTTAACGTAGAATCCATCCAGGAGCTTTTTATTATTGATGGATTGGCTAAGGCTAAAAATAAAAAGGCTGGTGTGGCTATCCGCATTAACCCTAACGTTGATGCCCATACCCACCATTTTATCACTACCGGTTTGGATGAAAACAAATTCGGCATCAATACATGGCAATTGCCCGATGTTGCGGCTGCTTTGCGCAAATGTGATAACCTGCAATTTTTAGGTATCCACTTCCACATCGGTTCCCAAATTACTGATCTGGAGGTTTACAAAAACCTTTGTACCCGCATTAACGAAATGCAGGATTGGTTTGAAGACCGTGGTTTCCCGGTAAAAGTGCTGAATACAGGCGGCGGCTTAGGCGTTGACTATTACAACCCCGATACTAACATTGCCGATTTTGAAGCTTATTTCCAGGTGTTTAAAAACTTCCTGAATGTTAAGCCGGGACAGGAAGTACATTTTGAGTTGGGTCGCGCATTGGTTGCTCAAAGCGCTTCGTTGATCTCACGTGTACTGTATGTTAAAAACGGTCAGAAAAAGAACTTCCTGATCCTTGATGCTGGTATGACGGAGCTGATCCGCCCGATGCTTTATCAGGCATATCACCAGATAGAGAACCTGAGCAGAAAACAGGAAGCCGAAAGTTTAGCTTATGATGTTGTTGGGCCAATTTGCGAAAGTACCGACTGCTTCAGGAAAGACGTTACCCTTCCCGAATCATTCCGCGGCGATTTGATCGCTGTACGCACAGCCGGTGCTTACGGCGAGGTTATGGCTTCGGGCTATAACCTGCGCGATAAAGTTGGTTCTGTTTACTCAGAATAGCTATTTGAACCGGTAGCCAAATCTAAACTGCCAGTAATATCCGCCTTCAACAATTACTATGTAATTTTTTGTCTGCATAAAATAAGCAGCGGTTACCACACCCGGACTATCAACCCGGTAAAGGTAATCGCTGTTTTTGTTGCGATAGCCATTGTCGCCAAACGTACCTCCCCAAAAAAACCTGAAACCAAACTGGTTGTCCAGGCTCCGGCTTTTAAATATCATCTCAGTTGTTGCACCCAGAGTAAATAAGTCGGTACGGGTATCGGTATAAAACTTTGGCATATTGGTTACCGCCCTTCTAAAATTGAGGTAATCGCCAAACTCATGGCTGTATGCCGCTTCAAAACCTATAATGCGAAAATCAATTTTACGGGTGCTGATCACGGCATTGCCTGAAAGTCGCCCGCCAACAGCGCCAAAAAACTTGTTCTTAAAATAATATGGATCATTAGGCTGTAGTTCTTTATTGTGATAACTTCCAAATGCTCCAAAGGCTCCGTAGGCCAGGTTAAAATGATCGAACGCATGGCCCCGGCTCAAATTCAGTTGTCCGCTAACCAGTTTGTCAGCGTAGTTAGGACTATAATCCTGCACTATCCCTCCGGAAATATAAGTTGAAGATCTGGCAGTATCCGAAACTACGGGCTTAGGCAGATAAGCAATATCGCTATGATGCATAGCAGGTGCGTACACATGTTCACTGCATGATGTAATGGTTATGGCAACGCCAAGCAAACAAAAAATTAAAGGGAGTTTCATCGTAATAGGTTCAGATACAAGGTTTATAATCTAAACAATAATACGCTAAAACTCCCGCTATAATAACAGGTGCCACTAATTATTTTACCAATGCGGTAAAATAGCTATCAGTAAAATCGGCGGCAAAGTGAACTACATTCTGCAATTCGGCAAACTCCTCTTGCTCATGTGTTGTGGTGAGTACCACGGCTTTCATTCCGGCGTTGGCTGCTGCTTCTGCACCTTTAGGCACATCTTCAAAAACCAAACAATCGGTTGGCAGGGTGTTCAATAATTCGGCGGCTTTTAAAAATGTTTCGGGATGGGGTTTGCTTAGTACCACATCATCAGCACTTACTATCGCTTTAAAATAATGGCGGATATTGAGGTTATCTAACACAAAATCGATATTAAAAGGAATAGCGGCCGAACCAATGGCCATCGGGATCCTTTTTTTATAGGCAGCTTCCAAAAACTCATGTAAGCCGGGCAGCAGTGCAAGGTGAGGTAAAAACTCATCCTGGTAACGTTGCTCTTTCAGGATAGCGAGGCGGTCCATCTCTTCCAACGTAAAACGATCGGGACCAAACAGGCGTACCAGTACTTCCTGGTTTTTACCGTACATCTGTGGTTTTACTTCGTCCCAGGTAAAGTTGCCGCCCAGATCATTATTTAAAAGATATTGCCATGCTTTGGTGTGGAACGGCATATCGTTTATCATTGTGCCGTTAAGATCAAAAATAAAGGCCTTCATTCGTTTTTCAATTTTATGAGGGGAATTTGAAACCAATCGCGGTTTCGGCGGCAAACTTAAGTTTTTAAAAACTAAAACCCGGAAACAGGCGTATATTCTTTAAACACATTAACAGGCTAAGTTGATAAGGATAAGTAATAAAATGTGGCTAAACTGATAAGGCGGGGCGTCGAGGTTGTTTTTTGTGCGATTATTGGTTTAGCAAGCCCTTTGGCCCCAAAAGCTGATGGGCTTTTTTGTGTACAACAGTGTCGCAACACCCATACAACCAACAGCTCTTTTATTTGCCTGTTTTTAACCTTTACGAATTATCGATTTAAACAATAGTTAACTCCTTTTGGTTATAACAGAACGATTACCAAAAACAAGCGTTATTTTTACATTTTTAACATCTGCAATGCAATCTATTGCGTAGTTCAGGAAAAAGGCATATATTTTGAATGCCGAAAAGAAAAAATTATTTAAGGCATTAAAAAAATCTACTAAAGATTGTATGACGAACAGCGCCCCCCTGCGCCTGCGTGCCGTTCAAAGGTTTAAGGACCTTAACGACGATATCATAGTCGATTTAAATGAATTGGTTAGCCTGGCGGCAGACATTTGTAACACCCCCATAGCGCTTGTTACGCTGCTTGACACCGATATGCAATGGTTTAAAGCAGCAACAGGAACTGATATTACCTGCACCCCGCGCGAGGTTGCATTTTGCAACCATACCATAGCCCAAACCGAAGTTTTGGTAGTACCCGATCTGTTGGCCGACGAGCGTTTTGCCAACAACCCTATGGTTACAGGTCCAACAGCTGCAAGGTTTTACGCCGGCGCCCCTCTTCTAACTAAAGATGGGCATGCCGTAGGTAGCTTATGCGTAGTTGATTTTAAAACAGGCGAGCTAAGTCCCCGCCAAATTAAATCATTAAAAAGTTTGGCAAAACAGGTTGTAAACCTGATGGAACTTAACTGGAGCCTGCAAACACTTGAGCAGCAGCATAAACAGTCTCAATCGCAAAAGGCATCCATTACCGAATCGGAAATGAAGCTTAAAGCTATCTTTGATAGTTCGAAGGATACCCATATTTTGGTTGACAGGAGCCTTGAAATAATGGCCTTTAATAAAGCGGCCTCTGTATTTTTCAAAACAGCTTACAATAAAAAGCTGGCTAATGGTGATAACCTGATCGATTATACCGATGCAGAGATCAGAAGCCAGTTCCTAAAATATTTCGCTGTAGCCTTAACCGGAAGATCGATCAAGCGCGAATGGGAACTAATGCCAGGAACGCCACAGGTTTGCTGGAAAGAAACGGCCTTTGTACCGGTAAAAGATGACGAAGGCGAAGTAATTGGCGTGGCCATCAACTCAACCGATATCACAACCCGCAAACGGCACGAAGAACAGATCAGCATCCAGAATGAAGCGCTTAATCGGATAGCCATCATCCAATCGCATGAATTACGTCGCCCCGTAGCTTCACTACTTGGCATCATTGATCTGATGCGGATGGAAGATATCGACTTTAGTTATTTCAGCATGCTTGAACATACCATTAACGAACTTGACGAGAAGATCAGGGCGATAGTAAAAGATTCGGAAGATACGATACAGGGCAGACACCTGGCCATAGTGGCCTGAGCGTAAAGGGCTTTATAACAAATCTAGAAGCAAACGCGGTTATAACCGTTCTAAATAAAGCTGTCCGGCCTGTTAAAGTATGCCAAATTATCCCTACCTTGGGCGCATTAATAAATAAAATAATGCAAAATCAAGGAACAGTAAAATTTTTCAATGAAACAAAAGGTTTCGGATTCATCGTACCAAGCAATGGCGGTGCCGAAATATTTGTTCATTCAACAGGCCTAATTGACGAGATCCGTGAAAACGACACCGTAGAATACGAAGTTGAAAACGGCCGTAAAGGTTTGAACGCGGTAAATGTAAAAGTTATATAATTATAATATAATCATTAAGCCTACAAGGCACCCATTTTTATGGGTGCCTTTTTTGTTTGTATATTGTTAACGCAGCAGGCACTATAACTTAATGTTTGAATGATATCTTTAAATTAAAACTGGCACTGTTGTTGTTTAAAGCATAGTATCATAAATCGTCTACACATAAACAAATAAAGAACATGAAAGATCAAGCAAAAGTTATAGCAGCATTATTAATAGGTGCGGCTGCAGGCGCGGCTTTAGGTTTGTTGTTAGCTCCTGAAAAAGGAACTGAACTAAGAGGAGACATTGCAGATTACATCAACGATTTAGTTGACAACGCAAAAAATAAGGCTCAGACCACTGCACACGATATAAAAGAATACAGCAGCAATGTTGTTGACAAAGCTAAAACCAAATTTAATGGTACAGTAAGCGATTTGTGGGATGCTAAAGACCACGCTGTTGACGCAGCAAAAGCAAAGTTTAACGACATTGCAGGCACTGCAACTGATGTTGCCGAAGATGCAAAATCAAAAGTAAAAGCTACTGCCGATAACCTGAACAATTCAGTACAAAACGCATAATATTTAGTACTATCATAAAAAAATAAAACCCGACCAATTGGCCGGGTTTTATTTTTTATATGCTTTTTTTTATTATTTAGTCCAGGTATTATCAGCATCGGTAGCATCCATAAATATGCCGCCATCCAAGGTAACTGATTTTACTGCTTTGGTGGTTTTGATATTTACAGTGATCGCCTTTTGATCTTTTTCCCATACAGCAGGTGTTTGGTGTAAGGTTTCTGTAGCGCCATCAGCATAAGTCACTTTTACATCGAACGGAACTACAAAGCCGCCAACGTTTTTGATTGCTACCACATAGCCCCCGGTTGCTTTAGTTACGTTTTTAATCGATAAGTCGATGTAGTAATTAGTGAAGAACCAATTATTAAAAAACCAGTTATAGTTTTTACCGGTAACGCTGTTAATTGAGTTAAAGTAATCCCATGGTATAGGGTGCTTGCCGTGCCAGCGATCCATATAGCCATGCAGGGCTTTTTTGAACAGTTCATCGCCCAGCATATCTTTCAACGCGAAATAGCTTAATGATGGTTTACCATACGAGTTATTGCCGTAACCGCCTCTTAACTCACTTGATGGGGTAATAACCGGCAAGTCTTCGGCAGTGGCCACATCATGGATCCAGCCATTAACACGGAACATTTTGTACAGGTTTTCGGCTTTTTCTTTACCTACTTCTGATGTGCCTATCAGCAGCTCGAAAGTAGTGGCCCAGCCTTCATCCATAAAGGCGTAGCGGCTTTCGTTAATGCCCATGTAAAAAGGGAAATAAGTATGGGCTATTTCATGATCCTGCACAAATTGCGAAAAACGGATATCATCGGTATGGCTATCGTTTACCATCATAGGGTATTCCATATCGGCAAAACCCTGAAAGGAGGTCATTTTGGGGAATGGGTAAGGTACGCCCGGCCAGTTGTGCGACAACCAATCCAGCGAATTACGGCCAGCCTGCACTGCATGGTGAAAATCTTCCGAACTATCTAAAAACGCGGCCTGCATGCTTGCACGGCGATGGGTTGCATCGTCAACCACAACGCTGGCAGCATCCCATACATAGTGGTCGCTCACGCCTACAGCTACATCACTAATATCATTGGCAGTCCATACCCAGGTATTCAGATCTTTTTGAGCAGTCACCTTGTGGGCCGCAAGCTCGGCAGCAGAAGCAACGTGTACGGTCGAATCGCTGGTGAATGAAGCCTGCAAACGTTTGGCATACTCAGGCTGTAGTACTTCGTTAGCATTTTGTAAGGTACCCGTTGCCCAAACTACATAGTTTTTTGGGGCGGTTACGCTTAATTTGTAGTCGTTAAAATCGTTATAAAACTCTTGGGCATCTAAAAATGGTAGCCTGTCCCATCCGTTATAATCATCATATACCGATACCCTTGGGTAAAAATAAGCCAGGTAGCAGGTGGTTGAATCGATCATACCTTCGCGGCCGCTTTCTTTCGAGATCTCAAAATGCCAGTCGATATCCAGCTTAACCGAATCGTGCGGCATTAAGGGTTTGGTTAAAGGCACCCATTGGTTGGTTGAGGTAGATGGAACTTTTTTAGCCTCGCCGTTAACAGCAAATTTATCAAACTGAATTCCGGGAGTAAGGTAATCGGCACCGGCATCGCCCATACGCGCAACACCTGGTTTGTGAATATTAACGATCAGCTTCATGTTAAGCCTTTTCAGCGTATCAGGGCTGTTGTTAATGTAAGTGATCTGCTCGGTACCTTTTAGCGAGCGGCTTTGCGGAATAGCGGTAATGCTAATGTTATATTTACCGGTATTTTGCCAGTACTTTTTCCCCGGACGTCCATCTACCGATCGGGTTTCTTTTTGATAAGCCTTTTGTATATCACGGGGCATATACAGGCTTTGAGCCTTAGCCTGCACTAAAAAAAGGCAGCCTACGGCCGATAAAATAATAGGTTTGATCATGTCGTCTTAAATTTCAACCTGCAATTTAATGTAAATGAATTAAATTTTGATGTGTAGAAAACATTAATCAAAAAATTCCTTTGCTCAAACCCTCTGGTAAATCGTTGTACTGCAATCCTTTTGTAACAAAGCTGTCACAAATATTTTTTATGATTAAATATTTTCGTTGTAACGAATATATTTTTTTTACTTTGCTTTAGTTATTTTAATAGGGGTATTAAATAACTAACATTTAAGCCATTCGCGCTATGCGGATGGCTTTCTTTTTTGCTATTATTTTCATATTAAATGTCTAACCTACAGCTATATACTCTTTTGTAATAAGCGTAAACAGTTCGTCATTATCAATCGATTCGTCTTTACACTCGGTTAAAAGCTGTTGAGCTTCGGTGTACTCTAACTGTGCGGCAACCATAATGAGCATATGGCACGATGTTATATTAATATGCTCCAGTAGTTGCAGATACATGATAATATCCATATCCAACAGCACCGGTATGGCCTGTTCCTCATCTAAACAAAACTCATCCTTAACAATAGATTTTATGGGATTACAATTTTTATCGGATGGGATCTCGTTCAGCAGTTTGTAAACCTGCTCCATCCGGGCAATTTGTTTTTTAATATCATCCCAAAACTCCTGTATCCCTTGTTGTAGTGCGGTAAATGAGGCGAGGCTTTTAAGGTGTTCAAGGTGATTATTGAGATAGCATTTTCCAAAATAAATCCGGTTTAAATTGTGGACAAATACGTGTTTAAGCGTATCCTGATCGAGGGTTTTAGGGGTACTGTTGCTCATGGGTGTGAAAATTAAGGAGATTGAACTATCTGTTAAACTTATTTAAAAAACTGTAAATTTTATTGTTGCTGATGGTTCGGTAGGATAAATTACCTTTGCATATTGATACTACCAATGTTATGAAATATAAATTAGGCGATTTTGTTCGGTTTGTTGATGAAAAAATGGAAGGTTTTGTAACCCGCATCATCGACGAGCAAATGATAGGTGTTACCGGCGAAGATGATTTTGAAATTCCGGTACTGGCTGCCAAGGTAACTTACGTACACGGATACGAACAAACCGGCGGTAAAAAGAGTGGCAATACCGTTGCCGACGAGAAACCGATAGATCTTGGCCAGTTTGTTAAAAACGGCGTTTACATTGGTGTAGCTGTAGACGAGAAAGCAAATTCGGTGGTACATTTTCATCTCATAAATGAAACATCTTTCCAACTACTGGCTACTTTAACCACAGATAAACAACAGGTTTTTAAAGGCGAATTTGCGGGCATTATCACCCCAAAATCAACCGAAAATATTTACTCAGCCCAACTGGCCGATCTGCAGGTTTGGCCTAAATTTATTTTTAATGTTTTGTTCAGCACCAAGCAAAACGTTGAACCTCCTGCCCCGCTCAACATCGAGGAAAAGTTTAAAGCCAAAGATTTTTCGACCACTAAAAAGAACCTCCCTTTACTTAATAAAGCGGGCTGGCTGATCAGGCTTGATGAACCGGAACTGGTTATTGATGCGCAAAAACTAAAAGAAAGTTTTTTTGAAACCCCAATCGAAAAAATTGTAGTTGAAAAACCTGTTAGCGAGGTTGATCTGCATATTGAAAAGCTGCGCGATGATCACCAGTTTTTAGATAGTTCGGAAATTATGAACATCCAGCTGGCCCACTTCCATAAAGCGCTGGATGCTGCTATTGTTCATCAACTGCCCGATATTACTTTTATACACGGCGCAGGCAACGGTACTTTGCGTAATGAACTGCACAGGCAGTTAGGCAAAAACAAAAAAGTACAAACCTTTATGGATGCCCGTAAAGAGAAGTTTGGTTACGGAGCAACCAAAGTAATCTTGAAATGATCCGGCTAAATAAACAGGGCTGCACATTGGCAGCCCTGTTTATTTCTTATCATCCTATAGCACCTTCAATTTTATAAACAACCGCTATATCATTAGGCTTAATGGCAGGCGTTTGTATTTTAAGCCCTTCGGCGGTTTGCTCCCAGCTTAGTTTGCCCGGATAACCAACCATACTTACACCGGTAATTTTCTTATCTTTTATTTGTGCCGATGAGCTTGCCAGCGTTTTTATCAGGCTACCTTTTTCGCCGGGCCAACCAAGCGCTATGGCATAAAGTGTATTTCCCTTTTTTGTAAACCGGACATCGTCGCCGGTAAATGGTTTGCCTTTACCCTCGTTAAAGCCCTGGGCACTTAAAGGCGCTGCCGATTCAATTGCAGGTCCTTCGCCAAATACCATCCAGGGGCGGGTGGCGTAAATGGCTTCGCTATGTACCTGCATCCATTGAGCAATGCCTTCAACCACGTTACGCTCTTCTGCATCAACGGAGCCATCGCCCCTGATGGGGATATTTAATAACAGGTTACCATTTTTGCTCACCACATCGGCCAGGGTGTGGATTATGGTTTTGGCTGTTTTATATTGTTTATTATCAAATATGCGCCTATCATAATGCCAGGCACCTATACAGGTATCGGTTTGCCAAGGTTCAGGCTCTATCTGGTTGCTTTGGCCGCGTTCAATATCCCAGATCATGCATTTACGTTGCTGCTCGTCCAGTATTTTTCCAAATAAAGCAGCCTGAAGCTTTCCGTGCTTTTTGATGCTTGTATTGTACATATGCGCGGCTATTTTTAAACCGGCATCGTTAACAGGCCAAAGTGGTAAAACGGTATCATCAAAGTAGATCAGGTCGGGACCGTATTTATCAATTAGTTCGATAGTGCGGTTCAAAAACTTATCGCAATAAGCTTTACTGGGCATAGCTACACCACCGCCCCAAGCCCATTGGCTATGTATAGCGCTATCATTCAAACTATCTTTACTTAAGGAATGGTTTTGAGCATAAAGTTCCTGCGGATCATAGCCATCCCACCATTTGCCTTTTCCATCCTGTTTGGTAAGTTTTCCATCGTAAGGGATACCGGCCAACGCTCCGGTTTTATCGGCACGTTGTGCAACCTCCATCCAGCTCCAGGTGTGGGCTGCATGCACGGTAACTCCAAAAGGGATATCATGAGTTTTAGCGGCTTTAGCCCAGCCACCTATCAAATCTTTTTTAGGGCCTAAGCGGGTTGAGTTCCATGATTGATAAGTACTGTCGTACAGATCAAAGCCGTCGTGATGGTTGGCCAGGGCCATAAAGTATTTTGCACCGGCGCGTTTGTAAAGGCCCAGCAACTCATCGGGTTGCCAGTTTTCGGCTTTCCACTCGTTAATAACATCCTTAAAGCCAAATTTTGAGGGGTGACCATATTTTTCGATATGATATTTATACTGATCGCTGCCCTCCTGGTACATGCCGCGTGCGTACCAGTCGCCGCGTTCGGGTTGGCACTGCGGTCCCCAATGCGCCCACAAACCAAACTTGGCATCTCTGAACCATTCAGGCACCTGGTATTGTTTAAGCGATTCCCAATCGGGTTTAAACGGCCCTCCGGCTATAGCCTGGCCATGGTTTGCAGCAAGCGAGGCAACACCGCCGAAGGCTTTTTGCAGGTAAAAAGCAGGAATAGCCGCGGCCATCCCCTTTAATAAATTTCTTCTCTTCATAGGTTTATAATTAATTGTTTTTTACACACTTAATTATTTGCAATTTAGAAGATAAAATTTTATTTCCCTACTTTTTTGCAAACCAGATATTCAGGTTGGGCAACTTCATAGTTTGATGTGGCGAAGCCGGGTTGTGCAGCTTTAAACTCACCGGGTACAGCTTGTTAATATCAAGCACAACAGGGGCAAGATCTTTTATATAAATATGTTGCGGAATGCTGTGCGTTATTGCAAATGGGATAGCTTTTTTAAAGTTATTAAACACTTTAATCAATAACTGATTGTTACCTGGCATCAAATCCAAACCAATAACATTACTTACAGATGCTGCCTTATCGGGGTTATTGTTGATAAGTAACTGTTCTCCATTAAGGAATACCACTATGCCATCGCCGCTGGTTATTTTAACCTGTGCATAAATTACATCAGTACCGGCGTTAATGTTTTGCAAAATGTAGTAGGCATTATCCATACCGGCTGGCAAATTAACCTGCTGCCCGTTTTTATAGTTATTCAAAACCTGCCACGGCTTACCAGCATCTTTGCCGAAAGGTTTGGTGATATCAATCTTATTGGCACTGCCATTCAGCCCGCCTAAACCAGTATCATAAGGGCCCGTGATATAAAGCTGTCCCCATTTTATTTTCGCCGTATCGGGCTTGTATTTCATCAGCCTGTCGCTATCCAGTTTTAGGGTAGTTGTCACGCCATCTACCGAAAAATCAACCATACTGCCGCGCTCCTCATCGGTATATTGTATAGTAGGCAGATATTTATCTTTATGTTTGGCCCTTATTGTCCAGGCTTGTTTTACTGTGCTTTGGTAGTTACTATTATAATCAACGCCCGATGAGCTATAGTAGTTATAAGCGTTATGTTCATCCAGCTTGATATGATCATAACTGCTGCTGATAATATGAACTGGGCGTACTTTATATCCTTCGGCTATATCAACTGCTATCACTTTTATCTCTCTCGCCGCGTCAAAGCCTGGCGGCAAGGTAATTTTGGTGGTATCTGCTGTTTGCTTAAACGCCAGTTGCTGTTGCTGGCCCAAAACAGCAACATTGTTTATTTTACCTTCCAGTCCGGGTAAGGTGATCAATGCATCAGCGGGCACATTAGTTATAAAAAGGTATAACTTGTTAGATCTGCTGGTAACGTTTCCCCATTTAAACGCGGTAAAAAAAGGATCGGCAGCGGTACCGTAAACAGCATCAGCATTTTTGTGCAGCCATGTGCCTATCCGCAGTAAAATATCTTTTTCAAACCCTACAACACTTCCATCTCCTTTAGGGCCAATGTTTAACAGGTAGTTTCCTCCCCTGCTTATTACCCTGATCAGGCTTTCCAGTTTCTCTTTATATTTTTCATCTTCGCTGCCCCGTACCTGCCACGAACGATAGCCCCAGGTTTCGTCGAAAAAAGAGGCCGGTGATTGCCATGGCGTGCCTATAGCGTAATCAGGATATTGGTTATCTCCCATCACCGCGAAATCGCCCTGATCATTACCTAACCTACTGCTTACCATACAATCGGGCTGCAGGCGGTGCACTAACGCATATAATTCCTGGCTTTGCTCACGGCTTTGCGATCCCATATCAAACCAAAGTTCGGAGATGCTGCCGTAGTTTGTAAGTAGCTCGGTTACCTGCTTTTTATTGTATTCGTGATGCTCGGGAGTGATATAGTCCGAATTATGACTTGATATTGGCGAGGCTTGCGGGTAATGCCAATCTATCAGCGAAAAATACAAACCAAACCTTAAGCCCTGGCGTTTGCAGGCCTCGGATAGTTCTTTAACTACATCACGTTTAAAAGGTGTAGCATCAACTACATTAAAATCTGTAGTTGCGGTTTTAAACATGCAAAACCCATCGTGGTGTTTTGAGGTGAGCACTATTGATCGCATCCCTGCGGCTTTAGCCAACAAAGCAATACTATCTGCATTCCAATGCACGGGATTAAAATTTTTGGCCAGGTTAGCGTATGTATCGCTATAAATACCGGCATGTGCCTGGATCTGCTCGCTTAAGCCCCGACTAATTGGCTTGCCATCCCAAACACCACCTAAAACAGAGTAAATGCCGCCGAAGTGAATAAACATCGAAAACTTTTGATCCTGCCATTGCTTTACAGAGGTTGCTACAGGTTGTGCCATTAGTACTTGTTTAGCGGCCAACAAAAAAACAATTAAAATGAATTTATACCTGGTCATAATTTTAAGGTGAGACAAACACAAATGTAAAAAACTTGTTATTACACAGATTACCTACAACCTGAGGTTGAGCAGTTTTAAAAAAACAAACCAACATCAGAAGCTGTAAATGAACATTTTTTAAAATATTTCAACAATATCAAAATCCTGTTAACATTTTGTTACGTAAATGAGCTATCTGTTATTAAAAAAAAATCGCCATCTTTGTAGCGCTCCCCCTAATTTTAATTGCAGACGCGTTAACCAGCTGTAAAATCAGCCGATCCGTTTAATTTTTTTATAGAAATATGTCCGAATACATTACCATTCAACCAAACATCCATTGCGAACCTTGTAAAGACTGCGGTACCCGTCCCGTAATTCAGCAAACTCGTAAGGGTTTTGTAGTAGCGTGCCCAACCAGTAAAAAACACTTCTCAACACAACCTGGTTTGGTAAATATTGATGAATGGAACAGAGCAAACAAAAAGTCACCTGTGCTTACCACTCCTGTATATAAAAATAAAGCATCTTAAAGTGATTAGAGGTTAGAGATTGGAGTTTAGGCATGGTAATTCATTTTTGCCTAAAACAACTGATCTCTAACCTCCATCAAATCTCACAAAAAGCTATCTTACAAACGGAAGCTTTGATTGCTTGCTCCCGTTTTTCACATACTGAGAGTAACTATCTTTAATATAGGTTACCATATCATAATCGTTCATCTTTTTCACCTTTTTGATGTCGGGGTGATACTGGTTCATGAAGTTTTGTAATGAATCGCCTTTAAGATTAGTTACAGATGAAACTTTCTCTGGCGAGAAAAACCTATCCACATATTCATTTTCCTCATCCTTTAATAAAACCTTTTGCAGCTTTGATTGCGGCGTTTTATGGTTACCCAACATATCGATCACCGAAAGCAGGTTCACGCTTAATATTGTCGCGGTGCTTTTATCGGCGGTAATGTTATTGCTCGGAACGTATTTGGTTGACCGGGTTATAAAGGCATCTTTAACCGTTGCCCCGCGATAGTTAAAAACAGAAGCATATTCGCGCCTGTTCCGCAACGAATCGGCTTTGGCGTTACGCTTCGCCTTGATGCGCACCTCATTTAACACGGTTGAAGCGGGATCGATATAGCACCGTAGTGTATCAGTTTTTAAAAACCCGGTAACCATTTGATAGGGCTTATACCCAACACAGGTTATCCTCAAGGTATCGCCGGGTTTAATGTTACCCAATATAAACTTGCCTTGCAGGTTACTGATTCCCTGCGACGACCGGGTGCCAACAAAAGCGTTACCAACGGGCAGATATGTATTTTTATCGATAACAATACCAGCTATACGCTGCGCGAAAAGATTGGATGACAAGAGCATCAATACCAATACGGAGATGTTTTTCAATGCTTTCATGACGGTTCAGTTTAGAGTTTGGTAGGTTAAATAAATATACCACTTTAAATAATCCACCGTATGTTTTTAACGAAAATTAACAGTGTATTTACAATTTGAAAAGTGTTTCTCAGATAGTAAACATTGATGCATTCTTTTTATTGATGGTTAAAATA
The DNA here is from genome assembly GCF_039839285.1 of Mucilaginibacter sp. CAU 1740. Lineage (NCBI taxonomy): Bacteria > Pseudomonadati > Bacteroidota > Sphingobacteriia > Sphingobacteriales > Sphingobacteriaceae > Mucilaginibacter > Mucilaginibacter sp. CAU 1740. Next base: position 19,380 of record NZ_JBDOQS010000021.1, read on the forward strand.
AAAAGGATGGTTATTAAAAGTAATGCAAGTAAAAGCAAATTACCCGGCGAACAGAGAAAGTCGAAAGTCCCTATTTTGTAAAAAAGAAAAGCAACCATAAAGGGTTACTTTTCTTCTTATTATACAACGCCATTTGTAGCTTTATCGAAAACAAAACCAGTACACCACAAATTAACACACATATGGACACTCTGGTAAAAATATTTGGCCAGGCGGGCGAATTAAACACCATACAGATGAGCTGCCGAGGGGTGGTGCTATTTTTCATAGCATTGGTACTCATCCGCATTTCGGGCAGGCGAAGTTTTGGGATCCGCGGCCCTTTAGATAATATCATTACCATTTTACTGGGCGCGATACTCAGCCGCGCAGTGGTAGGCGCAACGCCCTTTGTTCCGGTAGTTGTAACCGGTTTGGTAATTGTATTACTTCATCGTTGGATATCGTGGTTGATAACAAGCAATGACAGCATCGCGAAAATAGTGCAGGGCCAGAAAATCCTCTTGTATCAGGATGGAGAATTTATTGAACGCAATATGAAACGCGCCTTATTAAATCACGAAGATGTGATGCACGCGATACGCAGATCCGTCCTTACTGAGGATATGAGCCGAATATCAAAAATTTACATTGAGCGCAGCGGCGAAATTACAGCTGTTAAAAAAGATGATTAAGCCTGGTTTCCCAGGCGTCTCCTATTTTATCTGCCAGTATCCGGCTTACTTATTATAAGCGATAACGCCCCTAAAAAACTGGATACCGCCAAAAACTATCGCTCCCCAAAATATGAAGCCGATATGCGCCAGGGTTAAAAGCAAGCCACCTACGCACCATAAGGCGCCGTAAAGCATATCTTTTTTAGCCCTGCCCTGACGTGCATCGCTAATTTTCTGCTCCAGGTCCTGAACAATATAATCGGCATTGCCTTCATCCAGGCCACGGGCCAATAGTGCTGTTTTTACCTCGTAAGAGTTTTGTCCGGCTATTAAAAGATTGGTGGCGTATTGATACATCTCGTTGATATCAACTGCTGCAGCGGTGGCTTCGGTGTTTTCTGACATGATAAGGGTTTGGGTATTGATTGTTTGTTTAAGCAATGTAAAGCTATTTATTATCAACCGGATTAGCAATAACAATTAACTTCTTGCTAAACCGGGGTTTCGAGCTAAATAACCACCATACATTTTTTCCCATTCAGTAATGGGAATAGCCGTTTCCTCAGTCTCGTTATCAAAATAGATCCAAGCACTAAACTCGTTTGAAAGCTGAATAAGGGTATCAATATCATCCTGATTTATAAAATGGCGCCCATATTTCCGTGGCCCATTTAGTACCATCTCCCACAATTCGTATTCTAATCCACTCATCCAACCTGCGGCATAAGCCTCTTCTGATAAATAACTCATAAAATCTGCAAGCTTTTGTTGAGCAGCCGTTAAAATGGTTTTCATATCATAAATATAAAGATATTGTTACCGAAGGCAGAGTAGTACCGCTGCCCTCAATTGCATTTTTTTTATAATTTGCGCCAATTTTATTCACAACCTGCAATCCTATTTTATTAATGAACAATAATGAGCTGGCCACCAAGCCACATTATCCCATATTAGATGGCCTTCGCGGCGTAGCGGCTATCATCGTAGTAACCTTCCACCTTTGCGAACCTTTATCAACCAGTAATTTCGATAAATTGGTTAATCACGGCTATCTCGCTGTTGATCTTTTCTTTTTGTTATCCGGTTTCGTGATCGGTTACGCTTATGATGATCGCTGGCAAAAAATGACTATCGGCAGTTTTTTTAAACGCCGTATCGAACGCCTGCAACCCATGGTGGTTTTGGGGATGACTTTGGGCGCTATCGGGTTTTACTTTACAGATTCAACGCTGTGGCCGCTTATCCATACTGTTCCCGTTTGGAAAATGTTGTTGGTAATGCTGATCGGTTATACCATTTTGCCCGTACCCCTATCGCTCGATATCCGTGGTTGGGAGGAAATGCACCCGCTAAACAGCGTGGGCTGGTCGTTATTTTTCGAATATATTGCCAATATTCTTTACGCCGTTGGTATCAGGAAGTTATCGAAAACGGCGTTGGGTGTCCTCGTGGCTATCTCGGCCATCGCGCTCGCGCACCTGGCAATAACCAATGGCGATGTTAGCGGCGGCTGGACATTGAACGTACCCCAGGTGCGCATCGGGATAACCCGTACAATTTACCCTTTCTTTGCAGGCTTACTACTTTCACGCATAGCTAAGCCAGCCCAAATTAAAAACTCTTTTTTATGGTGCAGCCTTATATTGGTTGTTATACTTTATATGCCACGCATTGGCGGTGCCGATAATGTTTGGATGAACGGCCTTTATGAATCTGTGTGCATTATCCTTATTTTTCCGCTTGTAGTTTACCTCGGTGCCAGCGGAGTGATCCGAACTCAATTGGGAAACCGGATCTGTAAATTTTTAGGCGATATCTCCTATCCGCTTTACATGGTTCATTATCCATTGGTATATTTTTATGTTGCCTGGATAAGCAATAACAAGGGTATAACCTTTGCACAGGTATGGCCTTATGGCTTGCTTATTTTACTAAGCGCGATAGTTTTGGCCTACGCCGCGCTGAAATGGTATGATGAGCCGGTGCGGAAATGGTTACGAAAAAAGCTTGGGTAATTATTCAAGCTAAAAACAAAAAGCCCCTCTAATTGCTTAGAAGGGCTTTTTTGTTTGTGATACCCTGGTAAGATTAGGCCTAAACCAAATCATAACGCATCTTAGAAAACAGATCACCATTTAAAATACGAGCAGAGCAGCACAGCTTGATCAGATAAAGTTTAGGAAGGTTTTTCTTTATAGTATAAAGAGGACGTTATAAAACCGAAGCGAGTTTCTTAAATAACCCCGCGGGTTTGCCAGGCAAAACACCGCGGGGAGGCAACCGCTACGTTACAACTCTTTATCCTCAAACATTTTCGCGTCGCGGGTATTTTTTTGTACGGCAATGGCCGAGAACATGCTTAAGCAAAATGCCATGGCGTAAAAACCTTTTTCGCTTCGGGCCAGGTCAGCATTCCATAGGCCTATTGTTAACAGTACCATTGCGGCAATGGTGGCAAACCAGCTTAGGCCATAGTACAAATCGGTAACTGCAAGTCCCTCAGACCTATCCCTTACACTTTTTTGCACCGAGATCACGGCGAATAAGCCGAATAATAAAATGGTGAAATAATATCCTTTTTCGTTCAGTTGCATAGTTGCATTCCATAAGCCAATGCAATAACCCACAAACCCGGTTAATAAGGCAAACCACGATGCACCTATAAACGCGCCGGTCGGTTTAAATGGGTTTCTGGCTTTGTCGCCATATTTACCGTTGATTGAATTTTCTTGTGTTGTGTTTTGTAGCGATTCCATGTTTTGTTTGATTAATATGGAACAAATGTGGGGCATAAACCCTCGCATAAAAAACAAGAATATGTAAATTACTGACGATATAATTTCACGATTAATGTATCTTTAGATAACACAATACATGCTTATGGATTCACTTTCGGAGTTAGTTAACCTCTTAAACAGCAATGATAAAAAGCTTTTCAGAGCATTTTTAGAGCGAAAAAACAAGAGAGAAAATGTTAAAAACCTGCGGTTACTCGATTTGATAGAAACTGACGATATCAACGGTTTAAATAAGCTTTATAATACTAAGAAAAATAATGATGCATACCATGCCCTGCGCAAAAGGCTACAGGATCGCTTACTGCTTTTTTTATCACAGAAAACTTTTGAAAGTACTCATTCCGAAACCTACGATGCCTTGCGCCTGGTGGTAGTAAGCCGTTTTTTGTTAGAAAACGATGTACCCAAAATAGCCTTCAAGTGCCTGGATAAAGCAGAACGCCTGGCCGAACATCTGGAGCAGTTTAATTTATTGAACGAGCTGTTGCTGCTAAAACTACAGTACGCTCATTTGCCCGGAGCTGAAAACCTGGATGCGCTAACTGCACGCTTTATGCAAAATCAACTGCATATGCAACGCGAAGCCAGGCTTAATATGGCCTACGCTTTTATGAGGCAGGAACTTCAGGAGATCCATCTGAAAGGAAAGATTGTTAACCTCAGCAGCCTGATGATAGCAACCATCCGGAAATACAAAATTTCTGAACAGGACCTGATGACCTACAAATCCATTTACCAGATCCTTTTTATAGCGAGTGAATATGCCGACATACAGCAAAACTACAGCTTAATAGAACGCTACGTTAGCCGAACAAACCAGTTTATACAGGGACAGCCGCTTCAAAAACACGCCTATCTTTTTTATCATATCTCTATTCTGTACTTTTTGGCCAACTTCCATTTGCGGCAAAAAAGCTTCGACAGGAGCACATCTTATCTTAAAGAAATGATGGACCTGATGGAGACAGATAGCCGTTATTACACTGTATTTTATTTGCGCCATCAACTGCTCTCCGCTCTCAACCTATTCTTTACAGGCTCGGCTCACGATGCCACAGCGCTATTACAAAAATCGCTCTCCGGCACCAACAACAGATCGAAACCAGAAGACATTGAAGACCTGCGGATATGCCTCACTATGTTTTTAGCCCTATGTAACAACCGCGGAAGCTTGAAGCAATTAAGCCTGCTCACACGCACCGATGCCTGGTACGAAAAGAAGATGGGCATGCTTTGGACCATCCGAAAACACCTGATGGAAATTTTAGTACAAGCACAGTTCGCCAACATCGAAGTGGCTATGTCGCGGTTAAGCAGTTTTAGGCGGAGGTATAAAAAGTACCTGCTAAAAACATCAGAAGAGCGGGTACTGTTGTTTGTGAAGCTGGTTGAGCAATACCTGATAAAACCAGATGTAGCTGCGGAGCCTGCTTACAGAAAAGCGGTTTTAATCCTGCTTGATGAGGTTGGGAATAAAGACATTTTTACTTTGAGTTTTATTGCATGGTTAATGGCGAGGTGGGAGAAGAAAACTGGTTATGAGGTGGTTTTGGGGTTAATAAAATAACTTAATACAAACTACTTTAAGTTGACTATTAAATTTAACTTAGTTAAACTTTTTGAAATATTAATGAAAAGAACCTGCCTTACACTGCTATTGAGTTTATTATTATTTAACACAATCAGAGCCCAGGACAAGAGCTTTCGCCCAACTTACAATTATGACGGATACATTCAGCCCCCATCTAAACCGAAGCTCCCGGTCAAACTTAATTTTCTGGTACTATTAGATTCATCTGTTGTTGGAGCATACTATTATCATCCCCAAAGCGGCCAGCTAAAACTTAGCGGCATATTTAATAAAGATTACACTATTTCTCTTTTTGAATGGAACGATAAAGACCAAAATACCGGCAGGTTTGACGGCAGGGTATCGAAAGACAGGCGATTGCTTACGGGCCTGTGGACATCTGCCGATAAGAAACATCGTTTCCCTTTTTCTTTTAGTTTAGTTACCGGAATGAAATCCTATTGGGATTACATCAAAAAAAAGGAAAAACTGAAAGAATATCGTGACATTAATATCGCACTTAAAGAACCTGAAAAAGTGCAACATTTAGATCTCGGCGATCGGCATTATAGCCATCTACCTGAAAGCTTTATTCGATTTGAAAATATGACCTCGCTCAACTTGCTTGGTAACGATTTCAAAATATTCCCCGCAATAGTATCTAAACTACCACAACTTGAAGAATTATCATTTGCCTCGACCGGAATGAAATATATCGGCCCAGAAATAGGTAAACTTAAAAACTTACGTATTTTAATACTTGATTTTAACACATTCGACCGGGTACCGGCAGAAATAGGCGAGCTGACAAATCTGATGTATTTAGATGTAAGCATGAATAAGAATCTTAAATCCTTACCACCATCCATCGCTAATTTAAAACAATTGCAAGAGCTACAAATTGGAAGCACTGGTATTTCTCCGCAAGAAGTAAAACGCATAAAAAGCTGGCTTCCGCATTGCGTAGTTGTAACTAATTAAAAATGAAGAATACGTCATAACAAAAAAAGCCTTCAACCTTCCGACTAAAGGCTTTTTAGCTGTGATTATTTTGAAATAACAGCCTCCAGCTTCTTATTCAACTCTCCCATATTAAGATTTTTTGCTACGATCTTTCCACTTGGATCTACCAGTATATTTTGCGGGATAGCATGAATATTAAAAACCTTGGCAGCCATACCATCCGAACCTTTTAAGTCAGAAACGTTGTACCATTCCATCTTTTCCTCATTTAACGCGGTTATCCATTTTGCTTTTTCATCATCGATAGAAACGCTTAGGATGGTAAAACCCTTATCTTTAAATTTCAGGTAAGCGCTTTTAAGCTCCGGGATCTGTGCACGGCAGGGGGCACACCAGCTGGCCCAAAAATCAACTAATACATATTTGCCTTTTAATGTAGCCAAACTTACATAGTGCCCGGATGCATCTTTTTCGTTGATCTCTTTGATCTGTGCGCCGATCTTTAAACCGCCTTCCAGATCCAGATATTCTGTAATACCGGCCCCTCTTGGCGACGATTTAAGAGCGCCTGACAGATCATGATAAGCAACGATCAATTCCTCGGTTTTACTTGCCCACTTGAATACATTTTTATACTGTTGTATTAAGTAAAGTGAAACATACGATTGTTTATGTTGCTTGATAAAATTAAGGATTATATTTCTCCTGGATACTTCTATCGAATCCCACTCCTTATCAAGCCGGGGTTTTACGGCGTCAAAGTTTCCTGCTTTCTTAGCTTCGCCTCCACGTTTAATAATATTTTGCTGCGCATTATCAGTGGTATTAAGAAGTCGTTCAAAAGCACTGTACTCCTGCTGTGTGGGGTTTCCGCTGGCTATGGTACCCTTTGGCTGCGAATGCAGTTAAAGTAATGCCTGAAACTAAAAAGCCTACTATAAGATCAACTAAAAAAAGATTGTTAATAACTGACGAAGGCGTTGAAGGACTATTGGTAAGCGATAGTGGGACCGATAACTATGGATTAAGATTTGATATTCCTGATATCTTAGCTTATATACAGGGTAAAACAGACTTGACACGTAGTACAATTTTAGAAATACTCAAAAAATCAGGAAGAATAACTGAATCACTACTTAATCCTCAGTTATTTATGGATAACGCAGTGAATGTAATTAAGTCCGCGCTTTATGAATTGATGATTGATGGCATCAAGTATGAAAAAATAGGCACCAAAGTTTATGAAATGCAATTATTTGAAGATAATGAACTGGAAATATATCTTGACCAATTTACTCACACGGTAAGCGCTCCTGATAAAACAATTTACGAAAATTACATTCCACTTGACTCTAAAGTAGAAAATGATTTTGCTAGAGATTGCGAAAGCAGTGAAAACATAGAATTTTATTTTAAGCTGCCTTTTTGGTTTAAAATAGATACCCCCATAGGAAAATATAACCCTGACTGGGCAATAGTATTTAAGGGAGAGAATAAGATATATTTTGTTGCAGAAACGAAGAGTGCAGGACAAGAATTACGAGGAAGCGAAAAATTAAAAATCAAGTGTGGAAAAGAACATTTCAAAAATTTTGATAATGTTATATACAAACAAGTCACCAAAGTGAGTGACCTTACCTGATTATAATCATTCGATTATTTGATCCCTTGAGCAATAACCAATAGAAGTCAAATGGTTCTGATTTTTATTGGTTGCGCAATCTAAAATCATTCTATCAAGAAGCCTCAAGTTGTGTTTATAAGTTGAAAAATCTCGCCGTTGCTAATTTTGATGCTTTGGTAACGCTAAATTCAACCCTCCAATTGTTTGAATTTTACAATATTATATCTAATTTTATTGACAGCATCTTTGACAGCAAAAGCAAAAAAAATCCTGTAAATATTTGATTTACAGGATTTAAACTAAGTATTTAGTGATCCCATTAGGATTCGAACCTAAGACCTACAGATTAGAAATCTGTTGCTCTATCCAGCTGAGCTATAGGACCATCACATTAAAATTTAAACAATTTACCTGGTTTCAAACCCGAAGCAATTGCATAACTTTTTTGCGGTGCAAATATGCTAAATTTTGCTGAAAGTAACAACCAATTTTACAATTGATTTACCACGTGCTACTTAGCTGCCCACAAAGGTAAAACTACGGCTTCTTTATATTTGTTTTTGATGGTGCTGCAAAAGTCGGTGGTACGGGCAAAGGGGTAACCTTTTGCTTTTGCCCAATCAATAAAATTGCTTAGGCGCTCAGTTAAAGGTTCGCCCGAGTTTTTGGCTACGTAGCCGGGGATGCCGAAGCGCTCCTTATCATGCAGATCGGTAAACTCCCAGGGGTGAAAATAGAGGTTCAGGTAGCCATCTTTTTTATAGGCACCTTCACTCATCCGCTTTAATAAAAGCATAGGGAGATTATGGAAACTCAACCAAAAAAGCGGGAAACGCAAGCTTGACGATACCGATGCCGGGATCTGCAATACATTGCGGTCATAAAACCAGGTGCGGGGCTTTTTTAGGTTGTTGTACCTGCCGGGTAGCCATGTTGGGTTTAATGATGAGTTGTACTCATAGCCGGCTTTAGCAATTTCGGCTTCATCAACGGGCATCATCCTCGCCATCCTGAAACCGGTTACCGGGGTTCCTGAAACCTCTTCAAGTGCCAGTTTTGATTGCAGCAGGTGTTCTGCTTCAAACTCCGAATGGTAGTAGCCGTGCGATGCTATCTCGTGTCCGTCCGTCATTATGAGTCCAATAATTTCTGGCCGGTTAATGGCGTAGTTTGCCGTGCAGAAAAACGTGGCTTTTACGTTTTTCTGCTTCAGCAAATTGAGTATAGTTTGGGTACCTCGGGTAGAAATTTCAAGTTGTTCATCAAAAGGGATCGACTTGCCGTATTCAAACGGCAGGTCGAACTCCTCTACATCAAATCCTAATAAGATCATTATTTACAATAACAACATTTGATGAACGGATAATATAATGCGGTCTGTGTTTTGATTGCATAAATATTTTACCCACATAAACCCCTATCACGCTCATTACCATTAGCTGCAACCCACCAAAAAAGGCGATTGTTGCAATGATAGATGCCCAGCCAGATACGGCGTATCCTAAAAAGTAGCTCGCCAGCACATATGGGATATACAATATAGCAGCCGTTGAAAACAGCAAGCCGATCATCGAGATAATATAAAGCGGCCTGGCACTAAACGCCACAATGCTTGTAACCGCCAGTTTAACCAGCTTAAAAAACGAATAGCTGGCCTCGCCGGTGTGGCGCTTTGATGGTACATATGGGATGCCTATCTGTTTATAACCGGCCCACTTGATGATCCCCCTGAAAAATATCTCATACTCATCCATCAGTTTCAGCTGCTTCACTACTTTCTCGTCTATCAGCCTGAAATCGGCAGTGCCGTTTTCTATTTTGATATCCGATAGCATGCTTAGCCCCTTGTAAAACAGCTTAGAGGTAACTTTTTGGTAGCCTTTACCATGCGGGTTTTCGCCTTCACGGTAGGTGTAAACAATATCGAAACCTTCTTCCCAATGGTGCAGCATTTTCAATATCATTTGCGGCGGGTGCTGCAAATCGGCATCCATGGTTATAACGGCGTTGCCGCTGGCCATCGCTATGCCGGCTTTAAGGGCGTAATCCTTACCAAAATTGCGCGATAGCTCTACATAAAAAACGTTTGGATGTATTTCGGCGTTGATCTTGAGTTCGTTCAGCGTGTTGTCCCTGCTGCCGTCATCAACAAAAATCAATTCGTAAGCGTACCCGGTGGGCGTAAGTGTTTCGTAAATCTGATCTATCAGGTAACTGATATTTTTTTCCTCATTATGCGAGGGTATAACGATAGAAAGTTTTTTATCGACAGGGTATGCCATTTTATTTTATCACTATAGATTTTCTTTGCAACAGGTTGTGAAAGGTAAAAAATCATATATTTGACGTTCCCTTGCTTACCCCCGTGTAACATATCTATTACGATAAAGCATTTAAAACGCTACAACGCTTATCAATATTTTTTAATCAGGGCTGGCAAAAGCTCAAATCGTAACTTTCCCGTTACAAAAATAAATAATAATACAATATTATTTCACAACCTTTTCACACTTTTTTTACAAAAATGGTAACCTTTCCGTTTGGCCTGTTACCATTAGTTTGATTCATTAGTCAACTACTGCTATAGGGCCTGATTTTCGGCACTGAAATCCCTTCTAAGCGTTTCGTAAACAATTTTAAGCCAGATCAAAAAGCAGGGTACTGACTTTAGTTTATAAGGCACTATATAAGTTTTGCGGATATAATCCGGAAACAGATCAGATGGCGATAAACTGGTGATAATGAGCGCCAAAACCAGCAGAAAGATCTCTAAGCGGGTAACCGGTCGGTTAAGGTTCATGAACCAGATGGCAACGCCTGCAAAGGCGATGATATAAGTAGATGACTCGGCCGAGCTGCTGAAAATAACCGCGAAAATAAGCACCGACGACAGGATGAGTAACTGGTACTGGAGTGTTTTATACTGCTTGATCCGCAAATACGATGAAGCAAACAATACCAATGCAGGGCCTATCACATATATATTTTTCAAGCCTTGGTAATTAAATACCCTGCGGATACAGCCAGTAATACAGATCTCCTGCATATACGAGTGCTGGTTATCATTATTTTTAACCACCAGATCGGCATACCAATCGTGATAGGTTTGGATGATGAACGATGGCGACGAAATGGCCATAGGCAACACAAACAACACTGCCGACCAGAACAGAAAGCTTAAAACAAACTTAGGTTTATTGGTAGAGAAGAAAAAGAACGCCAACCCAACTATGCCATAAAGCTTTATAAATGCCCCTAAGGCTATCATCAGTGCAGCCCAAAAATCCTGCTCGCGTTTTATAAAGTTAAAGCCGAGGATGATCAACGCCGCTATCATGGGGTTGCTTTGCACGTTGGCCGAGGCCGTCATCAGTTCGTGCGCGCACAGCAGCAGGATCACTACGTATTGATCTTTCTTTAACGGCAACGTTTGGATAGCCTTAAGCAGGATAAAAGCGTTGAAAACAACCCATAAAATAACTCCGATACTATCTGGCAATAAGGAAAAAGGTGCCATGATGATCGAAAATATCGGCCCATAATGGTTCAGATCATAATAATGCTCAGGCTGGTAAGCATACAGGTTATGCTGATGGATAGTATTTAAAAAGTTATACTTAAAAATGGTATAGTTATTAAAAGCCTGGTGGGTTAATACACCTTTAACAACCAAAAATAAACTTAAACCAAACCATAATGTGTAAACAAAAGGTTTGTTGTAGGCGAGTTTAGCAAGTTTTTGCACTTAATTAGAAATTTCGCTGCGAAGATATAACATCAGGTAACAAACCTGTTACTTTTTTAACAATTCTTAACAGATAAATTTTTGGTACATGTTTGGCTTAGGTAAGTTTTTAAAATATCAAAAGGTATGGTTTATGCCTTTTTGAAGCTACCGCGCACTGTACCATCAGGCACGGTGTATGTAAATGGTGCAAAACGTTGTTAAATTATTAAGACACTTTATTTTAAACAGAAATATATTTTCGAATATTAAGCAACAATATAAATTAGCAAGCACCCTAAAGCCTTATTTCAAAGCCCGGCTATTAAATCATCGCACCTCGGTAATTTATCTTTTTTCGTATCTATCCGGGGCATTTACCGTCAGTAAAAAACGACAGATCCTTGATCATCACTATCAATACCTGAAAAACGTATTGCCCCCTACCCAACTCCAAACATTATTTAAACAAGGCATTAGCTGTTACCAGGATAGCACAACAGCCGATGAATACAATATATTACTTGCATCAACCCACATGCTTGAGTTTGAAGGATCGCTTTCGTTATCATTATTGGTGAACAACATCAAAATAGCGATGTTATCATTTTCTATCGCTCCCGGAGTTGCTTTTGATTTACCTGATGAGCAGGTGATCTATATGGCCAATATGCAACGCTGGGGTGAGCACAACGAAGATATCCATAAGGCAACCAAGTATTTTAACGATATAATCCCTGCCACCATCCTGCTAAAAACAATTGAAGCGCTTGCAAGCGTGTTAAGCATATCAACTGCCATAGGGATCTCGGCCAATAACCAGCTTACTGCTATCATCAAAAATGACCATGAAAGGTTTTATTCCATTTATGATCAGTTTTGGCTTAACCATGGCGGTGAGTTAAAAAATGGCGATTATATTATTCCCCTACCCCTCGTTCAAAAACCCATTGAGCAGGTGAAGCAAACCCACCGCAACCGAACCCTTAAAAAAAGGGAACGGCTTAAAGGCATTTATGAGGAAGCCTGCCGCAATTTATCTTCTGTATTTCATAAACGTTAAGCAGCTATTCCCCATCACCCTTAATTTATATATTTGGTTAAACGTAATTATCAACCAATGAATCAAACCCAAAATCCCCCGCCTTTTAAGGATGTTGTTAACCGTCGTAAGTTTATTGCCCAACTGGGTACGCTTGCTGGTACCGCGGCCCTTTTATCGAGCCCTTTAGCCGGCAATGCCTCCATCATAAAACCTGCCGAAACTTTTACCGTAGGCCAGATCATTGATCTGTTTATGAAGCAGGTGCCTGGCGCACCGTTCCCCGGCACCGTTGATACCTTAAAATCGGGCAACAGGGATATTGTGGTTACCGGCATTGTTACCACCATGTTTGCCACCATCGGCATCATCGAAAAAGCCATAAGCCTTGGTGCAAACTTTATCATTGCGCATGAGCCAACTTTTTATAACCACGCCGACGAAACCACCTGGCTTGCCAATGATGATGTTTACCAATACAAAAAGCAACTGCTTGATAAGCACAACATAGCCGTTTGGCGCAACCACGATACCATCCACAGTCTGAAACCTGATGGCGTGGGCCTTGGGCTGCTGAAACAGCTGGATTGGGTAAACTATTACAAACCCGAAACAGGCAACCTGCTTAGCCTCCCTCCTACCACATTAGGCGCGCTGATTGAAACGCTGAAAAAGAAACTAAGCATCGAAAAGGTACGCTACATTGGCAATGCCTCGCAAAGCTGCCAAAAGGTATTGCTGTTACCCGGCGCGGCAGGCGGCAAACGCCAGATCACCGAAATAAGCACCAAAAAGCCGGATGTAGCAATCTGCGGCGAGATCTCAGAATGGGAAACCGCCGAATACGTTCGCGATGCCCAGGCTAAAGGCGATAAGCTCTCGCTGATCGTTCTGGGCCACATCGCCAGCGAAGAACCCGGTTCGGAGTTTATGATTGGCTGGCTTAAACAGAATGTACCGGGTGTAAAGGCTACGCATATTCATCCGGGTAATTCGTTGCAGTTTATGTAGAGAGAAAAAGATAAGTAAGAAAGAAATAAAAAAAGCAAACAAGAACCTCACATCGTTTTAAGCGGATTGTTCTTTGTAAACGTATCCGTCAGCAGGAAAGCTTCGGGCGAAAGCGGGCAGAACAAGGTGGCCTTGAGCGTGGGAAGGGCATAGCTACTTTTTGCAGAAGCGGGGGCTACGAGCGAACGCAGTAGGGCAAAATTTAGCAGCCCGTGGTTCTGATCGATTTGCAGGGCAAAGGCAAGCGGGGGGATAGTGCGCAGGGCAGCGGGCAAAGAAGCCTTCCTGGTGACTTGATTTTTGGTTCTTTTTATCAAGAAAAAGAACAAAGCCTACCCGCGGCGATTGAGCGGGCCGATGCTGGTGTGTTAACACAGAGTATCTTTCCTGGTGGGAATAACGAATGCCTCACGCACTGTGTTGAGAGGGTTCAAAACGACTATTTTGCTAACAAACTAACATCGTCGCCCTCTTGGCCGGGCGGGGCCAGGTACTTTTGTCTTGACACAAAAGTACCCAAAAAGTCAAGTCATCAGGAAGGCTTCTTTGCCCGCTCGCCAGCGCATCACCCCCCGCTTGCCTTTGCCCTGCAAACCGGGCAGAACCACGGGCTGCTAAATTTTGCCCTATTGTATTCGCTCGTTGCCCCCGCTTCTGCAAAAAGTAGCTATGCCCCTTCCTACGCTCAAGGCCACCATCGTTCTGCCCGCTTTCGCCCGAAGCTTTCCTGCTGACGGTAACGGCTACACACGGGCAGTATTCTAAATAACATTCTTTTCTTGCTTCTTACCTCTTGCCCTCCTGCATCTCATCCCCTGTCGTCCGTCCGTCACCCTGTGCCCTATCCTTAATCAAACCGAATGGACACCATCCCCCTAAAACCATCGATTTAGCATTAAATAAAACCAATATTTTGCTAAATATGGTGCAATTGCGTACAATTGTAAATTACTCTGTTTTTAGCTGGATAGTAAGCACCCTTATCTGTAAACTTTACATTTAAAAACAGCCTAATTTAGCCTATTAATTATTGATGACATTGGCAGTAAAATGCCTTTAAAAATTAAAATTATACACTAAGCAGGTATAATTTATAGTAAAAATCGCAATTTTTGACTTTTGAAAAGCAAAGTGTTTTTTTTACAATAAGTTAATCCTACTTTTAACCCGATTTTTCAAAAAACATAATTCTATGATCATAATTGCTGACGGTGGCTCAACCAAAACCAATTGGTGTCTGGTTACCGAAGAGGGAAAAAAAGTTTACTTTAATACAGAGGGTTATAACCCATACTTTTCAGGTACAGAGTACATTATACAATCGCTTAATGAAAGCCTGCCTACCGATCTTGAAAAAGACCAGATCACCGAAGTAAATTACTACGGTGCCGGTTGTTCAACGCCCGAGATGCGTAAGATTGTTGAAGATGCCATGAAAGTGGTTTTCTCAAAATCGAAAGTGAACATCGGTCATGATCTGTTGGCTGCTGCACGTGCTTTGTTAGGTAACACCGAAGGTTTTGCCGCTATTTTAGGCACAGGTACAAACACCTGCATTTATGATGGTAAAGATGTTATTCAAAACATTGACTCGGGCGCTTACATCCTGGGTGATGAAGGCAGCGGTTGCTACATCGGCAAAAAATTATTGACCGATTACCTACGCGGATACATGCCTGAGCCGGTGCGTAACCTATTTTGGGAAACTTACAAGCTTACTCCGGATGATATCAACGAGCAGGTTTACACCCAACCACGTGCCAACCGTTTTTGCGCAAGCTTCAGCAAATTTGTTTACGATAACAACGTACACCTTGAGTACTCACGTAACCTGGTTCGCACCTCGTTTGAAGACTTTTTCCGCAACCTGGTAACTCACTATCCAGATTATCAAAAATACACTTTCAACTGTATCGGTTCGGTAGGTTACAACTTCCGTAACGTACTGGAAGAAGTAGCAACCGAAAACGGCATGACCGTAGGTAGCATCATCCGCTCACCTATAGATAACCTGGTGAAATTCCATTTGGAGTTAGCGCCAAGTTCGTTGTAAGAAAAGAGTCAAGACGACAAGAATCAGGAATCAAGACGAGAAAAAATAGATTCGGGAAGTCAAGAAAGTCGAGATTTCAAGATAAAATAAAAAAGGGCTGGAAGATTTTCCAGCCCTTTTTTATTACCACCTCGTCATTGCGAGGCATGAAGCAATCCCCTTATTTACAGGGCGAATCTGCATAACAGACTTACTGTAATAACTTGCTGGAGAAAACTTTAAACCATCACCTTACCAAGGCGTTTCCCCATAATCACTCACATACTTACCCGTAGGCCCATCAACACCAAGCATAGCATACTCAACAATCGGCGCAGCGCCATCCTCAACCGGTTTAGGGCCTTGGTTACCGTTAAACTCGGTGTTGGTATATCCGGGGTTTACCATATTCACCTTAACCTTATCTTTCAGATCAAAAGCCAGGGCAACGGTATAAGCGTTCAACGCCGTTTTTGACGGACCGTAAGCTGCCGACTTAAAGTGGTAATACTGCCAATCAGGATCGTTATGATAAGCCAGCGAACCCAAATCGGAAGTAACATTCACTATGCGTGGGTTTGGTGATTTTTTAACCAGATCGATAAAAATGCGCACCGTGCGGATAACGCCGAAAAAGTTCACTTCAAATACCTCCTTCATGGTGGCATCGCTGGTGGCGTAGCTTACTTGTGGGAACGAACCGGGGATGCCGGCGTTATTGATCAGTACATCCAGGTGATCGATTTTGGCGGCTAATTCATTGTGGGCTTTTTGTACCGATGCCTCGTTGGTAACATCTATCAGTAATAGTTCAACATCGTTTAAACCTTCGGCTTTAAGCTCGGCAACGGCTTTTTCGCCCCTGTCCTGATCTCGACTGCCGAGGTAAATATAGTAACCCGCGGTAGCAAGCTGACGGGCGGCTTCCAGGCCAATTCCTTTATTGGCACCGGTTATTAATACTGTTTGTTTTTCCATAATGCAAAGCTATAGCAGGGCGCGTTTGGCACCACTGCACTTAGCAGGGCATTAACTGTACATTTCACGGATTTGCTGTCGGTAGGCTATGGGCGTGGTATCGGCAAGGCGCTTAAAAAAGCGGTTAAAGTAGGCAGCATCCTCAAAACCAAGCTCATCGGCAATTTGTTTTACCGATAGTTCGGTGTGCAGCAGGCGACGTTTTGCCTCAACAATCAGCCGCTCGTGAATATGGGTGATGGCGGTTTTGCCGCTTTGCTGTTTTATCACCTCGCTAAAATGACCAGGCGTTAGGTTAAGCTTTTCGGCATAGGCGGCAACATCGTGCAGGGTTTGGTAATGCTCACCTATCAGTTTCTGGTAGCTTTTAAGCAGGCAATAATTGAGGGTTACGCAGGTTTCGTTATACTGTTCGCTGTACAACCTGCTCATATAAATCACCAGTACCCGAAGCCAGGAGGCCAGCATCTGGTTGCGCCATGTGCTCTCGGTATTAAACTCTGCAAGCATTTTGCGCATGGTATCGTCAATAAAAGCCACATCTTCGGGGGTAAGCTGTATTTCGTGTGCGGCGGCGGGGTTTTGGATGATGGGCAGGGCACGGAGCATGTGGTTATCTTCCAGTTGCAAAAACTCGTCGGTAAAGCTAACCATCAGGCCGTCGGTGGGGCCGGTATGTTCTTTTAGGTGAACCTGTTGGGGTACGGTAAAATAGAAAGTATCGGCCTTCACGGTGTAAGGCATAAAATCTATCCAGTGGCGGTTAGCACCGCTTTTTATCAGCACAAACAGGTAATAATCTTTACGGTGAGGTTGCAGAAAAGCTGGGTCGAGCTTGTACTCGCCGCACTCACCGCCTGCATTACGCACGTAGATCATAGCATTGCTATCGCCATTGTTTTGCGCAAGGGTGTAGGTGGGGATTATCGGTTTTTCGGGTGCTGTTAATACGGCCATGGTACAAATTACGCAATTAGCAGGCATTGTTTAAAAGCCCAACCAACAGGGGATTGTAAATGTTTTTTGGGTATGGGAAAAGAGAGGCAGGAATGTTAGAGACAGGAAGCAAGAAGAAGCTATCTCCATTCCGCCATTGTGAGCAAGTAAAAGCGGTCGCCTTTAAAGAAGCGGGTCGGCCCGTCACCCTGAGCTTGTCGAAGGGTCGCGCGCAGAGGCCTTGCCCACCATGCTTCGACAAGCTCAGCATGACAACCATTTTAAACTTGCTATAGGTAGGTATGAAGCAATCGCGAACTTTACAGGGCGGATTTGTATAACCGCTCGGCTTCCGTGCGATTTCTTTCCCGAAGCAAGTTCGGGACAGGCCGTACCTCGCAATGACATGATGGAGAGCCCGGTTTTTAAATAAGAATCCCTATTTTAGATGCATAAACCAAACCAGCAATCGCAATATGGGCTTATTCGATTTTTTTAAGAAAAAACAAACAGAACGGAATCAAAAAAATGATGCAATTCTGCCTATTACCGATAACGAATTCCTCATTCAAATTTTAAAAGTTAGGTTAATTGAATTGGGTTACGAAGTCGAGTTGCATCCGCAGTACCTCGCGCTGATAGTCAATTCCGAATTAGAGATCGCTACAGCCATAGTCAATAATCCAGATGCTCATCCTTACGTTGCGCATGCTATGTTTCTTATCATTCATCCGGTATATTTTCCGAAGGGGGTGGTTGAAAACCTGGCCGGCATTGGCGAAAGCCTTGGGAAACGAATGGAATCGGCAGTTGATAACTACCTTACCACCGTCTTTCCAACCGTAATGGATGGATTTACCGATACCCACGATTCGGAATTCGACTTTTACAAAGACGAAATTCTCTGGCATCCTAAACTAAGCGACTTGGAAGTACAAGGACGGTGGGAAAACTTGCCTCTGGGCGAACATCTTTTTAATATCATAAAAGAAAAGGTTAAACCCCTGCTAACCGAAAACAAATTCAACTGGTTGAAAATTTATGTCTCAAAAAATGCCGACGGGACAATTATAAGCGAATGTGTTTTCAATAACCAGCTATGGTTAGAGGGCACAGAAGATATCACAGCAGACGCCAACCTATGGCAAGTTAAAGGCGACTTTATGGCTTTGAAGCAATTTATTATGTTTAGGCGATGTGATAAATATGATCCGGTACCGCAGGTTTAGTTGATGAAACAGAGATTGTGCGAACTAATAATGAAAGATTTGCACTCAGAAAGCTTCACGTTGCGATCACCTCACATCAACTCATTATCCTTTTTAACATGATAAGCCTTGTACGATAGATAAAACAAAGCCAGCGCAGGCAAAGCACCAAGTACAATACCAGTGGTGTTCATATTTGGGTAAGTAGCCACAATTTGCACAATGAGCAATATGGTTGCTACTATGCCGCCTATAAGGTAAAGTAATTTGAATTTGGGGTTCATGGGTTGTTAACAACTATTTGAATATACTTGTTTAAGCCGCGGCGTACATTTACTCACCCCGACATCGCTGCGCTTGTCACCCCTCTCTACGCTGCGCGTAAAGAGGGGAAAGCTCAATTCTATTTTATTCTTTTCCTTACCCTCTTTGCGGCTTGCCGGAGAGAGGGTGGTCCAGCGAAGCGTAGACCGGGTGAGTCGACTATGCGCCGGATATTAACGATCTACTTTTTCAACTCATACTTAGCAGGCACATCAGGCAACCTTTTAAACACGGCAGCACCTAATGGAGGTACGCTTATGCTGATAGATTGCGATTTACCATGCCAGCTAACCTGATCACTCTGTACGGCATCGTAATTGATGATACCACTGCCCCAGTATTTTTCATTATCCGAGTTGAAGATCTCTTTCCACTTACCGGAAACGGGAACGCCTATGCGGTAATCTCTGCGTACAACCGGTGTCATGTTTAGCACTATCATCAGGTCGTTTTTACTATCGTGGCCCATGCGGCGGTACACGAGGATGGAATCGTTGGCATTGCCGCCATCTACCCATTCAAAGCCCTGGTGCGAGAATGCTTTTTCGTACAGTGCAGGCTCATCGCGGTAAAGGTGGTTTAAAGCTTTCACCGTTTCGCTGATACCGATGTGGTTAGGATATTGCAGCACGTGCCATTGTAATGATTGGCTGAAATTCCATTCTTCGCCCTGCCCAAATTCGGCACCCATAAACAATAACTTAGCGCCGGGGTGGGTAAACATATAGCCGTACATCAGGCGCAGGTTGGCAAATTGCTGCCACTCATCGCCGGGCATTTTGCGCAGCATTGATCCTTTGCCGTACACCACCTCATCGTGCGAAAAAGGCAGCATAAAGTTTTCGGTAAAGGCGTATATGGTGCTGAATGTTATCTCGTTGTGGTGGTATTTACGGTGGATAGGATCCTCGTGAAAATAATCAATAGTATCATGCATCCAGCCCATCATCCACTTCATGCCAAAGCCCAATCCCCCCAAATAAACCGGGCGACTAACACCCGTGAACGAAGTAGATTCTTCGGCAATGGTTTGCACCGACGGGAAGTTAGCATAAACAGCCTCGTTAAACTCCTTCAAAAATGAAATAGCCTCAAGGTTTTCGTTACCGCCGTATATGTTGGCTTCCCACTCGCCATGCTTGCGCGAGTAATCGAGGTATAGCATCGACGCCACAGCATCAACCCGTAAACCGTCAACATGGTATCGCTCTAACCAAAAAATAGCGTTACTGATCAGGAACGCCCTAACCTCGTTACGGCCATAGTTAAATATGTACGATTTCCAATCCGGGTGGAAACCTTTGCGTGCATCTGCATGCTCGTATAAATGCGTACCGTCGAAGTTGTACAGCGCATGCGCATCACCAGGAAAATGCGACGGAACCCAATCCAATATCACACCAACGCCGGCTTTGTGAAATTCTTCAATCAAAAACATCAGTTCCTGCGGGGTACCATAACGTGATGCAGCGGCAAAATAACCGCTCACCTGGTAACCCCAGCTTGGGTAAAACGGGTGCTCCATTATCGGCATAAACTCTACATGCGTAAAGCCCATTTCCTTAACGTAAGGTACCAGTTTGGCAGCCAGTTGAGTATAAGTTAAAAACTCATCAGGGCTTTCGGGGTTGCGCGCCCACGAGCCTAAATGCACTTCGTAAACCGAATATGGTCTATCCAGCCCGTTATGCTCATGGCGGGTTTGCATCCAGCTTTCATCATTCCACTCGTAAAAAGTGTCGGCTACTATGGATGCCGTACGTGGAGGCAGCTCCCAGCGTAAAGCGAACGGGTCGCTCTTCTCCAGATCTTCCCCGCTCGATGCTTTTATATAATATTTATAGGTTTCGCCATTGCCAATGTTAGGTATAAAACCCTCCCATATGCCCGACGAATCCCAACGGGCATTTAAACTATGCGAACCCCTGTTCCATCCATTAAAATTACCAATAACCGCTACATATTGCGCGTTAGGTGCCCAAACCGCAAAGTAAGTACCCACAACACCCAAATGCTCCACCACATGCGATCCCAGCTTTTCATACAGCTTATAATGCTTGCCCGATTTAAACAAACTGATATCAAAATCAGTAAAACGGCTGTAAGGCTCAACTGCCTTTAACTGTACAGGCTGTTGAGGCGCTGCAACTTCGGTAGTTTCAACAGTAGTTGCCTTAGCTTTTGCCGAAACGGCTTTTTTAACAGGTGCTGGCTTATCGGTAGCAGCAGGCTTAGCAGCTTTAGCAGCGGCAGGTTTCTTTGCAGCAGCGGGTTTATCGGCAGCCACAACAGCTTTAGCTTTGGTTGCTTTTTTAGCAGGGGCAGCTTCAACTGGCGGCTTAACTTGTTCTGTTTTGGCCTTAGTGCCTGCTTTTTTCTCTTTTACAGGCTTCGCGTCTGGTAAGGGAGTTTCGGTTTGAGTTGTTTTTTTGGCCATGAGATATGAAATAACCTATTTGGGTACCGTATGATAACCCAAAACACAGGATTGAGTTTGGTTTATATACAATCAAATATAACAGGATTAAAATACTATGCAGGGATTTGGGAATTTATTTTTGAACCTTGCCGCCGTTATCACCACCACGTCATTGCGAGGCACGAAGCAATCGCACGGAAGCCGAGGGGCTATGCAAATCTGCCCTGTACGGTTCGCGATTGCTTCGTACCTCGCAATGACGGGTGGGTGATTGCTCTGTAGTCCGTCCGTCACCCTGTGCCCAAGTTCGTTTTGATTTTATTGGACACTATCACGGGTTAGAGTTTTATATTTTAGTTGACAAAGTCAACTAAAATAACTTCCTTTGCTAATAAAACAAATTAGCAACCCACCATGGATACCATAACAACACCCCAGCTATCCGACATCCAGATCCGCAACCAACTCCTTCCTGGCGATCTCGGCTACATCGCCCACGTTCACGGCGACCTATACGCCAAAGAATGCGGCTACGGACTGGATTTTGAAGCCTACGTGCTACAAGGCCTTAAAGATTTCGCCCTCGAATACGATGCCACAAAAGATAAAGTATGGATCTGCGAACATAACCACCGCATCATCGGCTTCCTGGTGGCGCAGCACCGCGGTGCCGATGTAGTGCAGTTTCGCTACTTTATCTTTTTGCCCCAATACCGCGGCATTGGCCTGGGGAAAAAGCTTATGGAAAAGTTTCTGGATTTTATGCGCCAACAGGGCTACAACAACGCCTACCTCTGGACAACCGAAGAGCAGCACGCCGCCATTGCCCTCTACACCCGCTATGGCTTTACGCTAAGCGAGCAAAAGCCCTCATCGGCCACCTTCGGCAAGCCAGTGGTTGAGCAGCGTTACAATTTAACCCTAAACCAGCAATAAGCCATGAGCACCCAAAACCACATCAACCAGATCAGGGCCTTCAACCGCTTTTATACTGATCTTATCGGTCTGCTGGATAAGCACCTGCTCAACAGCGAATACTCCCTTGCCGAAGCCCGCATCCTCTTCGAAATTTATACCGCGGGCCGGCTAAGCGCTTCTGATATCATTTATAAGTTAAGCATCGATAAAGGCTACCTGAGCCGCATTTTAAAAAAGTTCGAAAAGCAGGGCCTTATCGGTCGCCAGCCGGCTGATGATGATGCCCGTGTATCACTGCTTTCCCTTACCGATGCCGGTTTGGAGGTATTTCACCAACTAAACACCGCCTCCGGGCAACAGGTGAACGATCTGATCGCTCCGATGACCGTTAAGCAACTGGATGAGCTGGTTGGGCATATGGAGGGGATTATGGGGTTGTTGGGGAGGTAGGGAATGATATACCTGCCGTAAGTTTAGTGCAGCTTATTCCTTGGTTGATAACCGCAAATGTTTATTAACTTCGGCGGGTAGCCTGAAGTTGATGTTTTCACCATACCACATGATGTGAAGAAGTTACACCAATGGAAATGACAACATTATCCCCTGAAAGTGGGACGGTGAAAACACCAACCACAAGCTGAATTTCTGTATGATGATGAGCAAAGGATTTGGATTATTTTGCGTTGTAGCATTTTTTGCGGGACTCATTTTTGCAGTGGCAATGATATTGAAGCAACAAAAAGCCCAGAAAGATGGATATGAAAAAACTTTTGAAAGCAGTTTCGGTGGAGTTATAACGCATATAAGCAGTAATCATTCAACAATCGCGATCAAACTCGATCACGAAAGGGAATATATTTTTGTGCAGGAAACAAGTTCTTATCTTAAGCGAGACGCAACGAAATTTATAGAACCGGGAGACAGTATATCGAAAACAGCATTTTCTGATATCATCCTGATCTGGCAACGTGGTCACGTAGATTCGATACGAATAGATAAGCCAGAATAGCTACTTTAAGGCATGGGTTTACAGCGTTGGGTTGTAAGATTGCGTACTCGTGACCCTCATCACCGAACAAGTCGCAAGTACAGCACGCTTTTCCCTGCGCTGCATACTCGCACCAGTTGGGAGCCGGAGGGCAAGCATCATTAATGCTCTACTATTAATATATCGTAAGCTTCAGAGAATGCTTCAGAAACTATTACCGCCTCCAGATCTTTCCAGTATCCTGCTCTCCCGCCAATACTTCCGGCAGTATAAAGATTATTATTGTAATAAAATGCAGACCCGGAATAAGTGCTGCTGCTTGCTGATACACTGTTGGATAAAGCATAAACTCCATTTTTCCAATATGAGTAGTGAGCAACATGCGCATTTCCAAACGGATCGCCCGGACTATCCATGCCCCCAACGTACACATCGTTGCCATTAACGGCTATACCAGTTGCCGATGATCCGCTAAAGGGAGTAGCATATGGACTAACAAGCGTATCAGCTACACCTTGATTTTTCCATACCAAACATACGCCGCTTTTTTGACTTTGACCTGTACCTGCAATATAAATGTCGTTACCCTGAATTGTTATAGCATCTGCTTCGGAAATCCATTTACTGTTAGATAACCGAATGGGATTCCCGTTTTTCCATACATATGCATCGCGCATGCCTTCGCGTTGTATAAAGCCTGTTACATAAATGTCGTTACCCTTTAAGGCCATGCTGGTTGAACCGGCCCATAGCACTCCATCGATTACTTCTATTTTAATTCCATTTTTAAAAACAGTAGGGTGACTTCGCCATTCTCCGTTTGTAGTTGCATAAACGTCGGCGAGTATATAAACATCGTTGCCGCTAACAATCAGTTTTCTTGGTATTGCGTCGGCGTCGGGGTCTCCTTTGTATAGTTCTTTACCATTTTTCCAACATATAAAATTATAACCTTTTGTACCTAATAGGCCCAATGTGTAAACATCATCGCCTTGTACCGCGATAGAAATTAATGGGGAATACGTATTTACTGTGTCTACTTTAACCAATTCGCCATTTTTCCAATATGCAGCCTTTCTGTTAACTGCTCCGGCCAGGTAAATATCTGTTACCTTAGGTTTGGTAGGTTTGTTGTCTTTTTTGCAGGAAACAATAGTTAAAACAAGCAGAAAAATTAATAAGGTGTTAGGTTTCATTTTGTGATAATTAAATGCGCCGTCCTGGTAATTTGGATGGCGCATTTAAAATACGCAATTATTTGTTAGGTTTTGTTGAATCTCTACGCTTTTATTGCTTCGTGCCTAATAACGATGTGATAGGTGATTTCTCTGTCGTCCGTCCGTCACCCTGTGCCCAATCTTCTTTTAAGCTCGCTGGACACCTACTTCTTCTACTTTTTTCTAAAATAATTCTTTATAAATAAAGAAAATTCTGTATAATTGTATCGAAAATAAACCTCCGGGGATTTTACCCCTTTTTTAAGCACCGTCCACTACCGTCTAAAAAATATTGGGTTCCATGTTACGGACGGACGTACAACAAGCATAGCAATTGCACAGGCAGTTACCGGTAAGGTAATGGTCAAAGCCCCTTATATAAATAGGCTATTGGAGGGGTATTTTTAAAAATCCGGGCAAGGATTTTTAAACCTTTTTTATCGCAACCCAAAGCAGGTTACAGCAAAGCCAATGCTGTTTTATTTTCTTCTGCATCTGCATACCAATCCAGTAGCCAGATCAACCCCAACATCGCAACTAATAAATAACAATGATAGATCAACAATCAAACAACAAAACTTGCATTACTGCAATGCAATTAGCCCAACAAAGCCTGCAACAGATTGAGGCAGATTTAGCGCATCAACATGATGATGTACTCATGGTACGCCATGCCGACCATTGGATGGAGCAGGCACATCAGCGCGACATACCCTTAATGCTTTTCGGCAAGCTTTGGCACCAGGGCGAAGTATGTATTTTATTTGCCGATAGTAACCTGGGCAAAAGCATCGTTGCCGTACAGGTTGCTGATGGCATAAGCAAAGGCGAGGGTAGTTATCCCTTTGATGTGGAAGCACCCGCACAGCCTGTTTTATACTGCGATTTTGAGCTTACCGATAAGCAGTTTGAAGCCCGTTACTCGGTAGATTACGAGTACCATTACCGCTTTGGCAAAAACTTTTACCGTGCCGAACTCAACCCCGATATGGAGTTGCCCCATGAGTTTGCAGATTTCGACGATTACCTCATCTTCTCCCTCGAGCGGTCGGTACAGCAAACCGGGGCAAAGGTTTTGGTAATTGATAACCTCACCTATCTGCGCAGCGAAACCGAACGTGCACAGGATGCCCTGCCTTTAATGAAACAGCTAAAAGCGCTCAAAAACAAGTATAACCTAAGCATCCTGGTGCTGGCGCATACACCAAAACGCGATACAAGTATGCCCATTACCCGCAACGATTTGCAGGGCAGTAAAATGCTCATGAATTTTTGCGATAGCGCCTTTGCCATTGGCGAAAGCAAGGCCGACGTAAATATGCGCTACCTCAAACAAATTAAACAGCGCAATACCGAGCAGCTTTACGGCGAAGGCAACATTTGCCTCTGCCAGATAGCCAAGCCTTATAACTTTTTAAAGTACGAGTTTGTGGGCTTCGGCAAAGAATGGGAACAACTAACCCGCCCCGCAGATCCCGAACAGGAACTGATGATGACCAACGCCAATAACCTAAAACAACAAGGCCTTAGCTTAAGGCAGATAGGGCAACAATTGGGCATCTCGCACCAAAAAGCCGACAGGCTGATCAAAGCCTACGCCAAACTAAACCCGAAAGTTTAACGGCGGTGTCGTCCGTCCGTCGGCGGGTGTCACTATGTTTTTTTGGGGGATGGACGGGTTTTCCCACCACGTCATTGCGAGGAACGAAGCAATCCCCAAAAGGCAGAGGGGCTATGCAGATCTGCCCCTGCCTCACCACCACGTCATTGCGAGGTACGAAGCAATCGCACGGAAGCCGAGCCGCTATGCAAATCCGCCCTGTACAGTTCGCGATTGCTTCGTACCTCGCAATGACGGCATTATACCACCACTTATCACATGAAATACCAACTACAACCCTACCAGGGCATGCAATCGCGCTATACATGCCCGGTTTGCAGCCAACATAAATGCTTTGTACGCTATATTGATACCGAAACCGGGCAGCACCTTGCCCCGCAGGTGGGCCGCTGCGGCAGGGAAGATAAATGCGGCTACCACCTAAAACCGCGCGACTACTTCGCCACCCAACCCGGAAGCTACAAACCTTACCAGCGCAAACGCCAGCCCTACATGCCCGGTAAAAGCCCCGCAGCACCCGCACCAAACCCCGCACCCGCCGCGCAACCCGAGGTTAAATACACTATCCACGCCGACTGGGTAGCCGCCTCCTTACGTAATTATAAAGACAACAACTTTGTACGGTACCTGGTTAAACGTTTCGGCAGGGAAATAACGCGTGCTGTTGTAAAACGCTACCACATAGGCACGCATACGCATTGGCCAGGTGCCTGCGTTTTTTGGCAATACGATACCGAAGGCGATGTACGTACAGGCAAAATAATGCTGTATAACGAAGAAACCGGCAAGCGGGTAAAAGAACCTTTTAACCACATTACCTGGGCACACACGCTAATTATAAAGCAACTAACAGCCGAAGGTAAACCGCCCGTGTTCAGCCTGCAACAATGCCTGTTTGGCGAGCATTTGCTGCCCGACAACCCCAACATGCCCGTAGCCATTGTTGAAAGCGAAAAAACAGCAATAATAGCCAGCGCCATGATCCCCGATTTTATATGGCTTGCCAGCGGAAGCCTGCAAGGCCTAAACCCCGCCAAATGCGCCGTACTAAAAGGTCGCACGGTAATGCTTTTCCCCGATGCCAACGGCTACGACAAATGGAAACTAAAAGCCCGCCAGCTGCACCAAGCCATGCCCGATACGCTTTTCAGCGTCTCGCCCGTGCTTGAAACCATAGCTACCGAAGCGGATAGGTTGAATGGAATTGATATTGGGGATGTGGTGGGGTGGTAGGTTTTTAGGGGTGTCCGTAGGGTGGCTGTGGAGGGAGTGGTTCAAGGTTACGGACGGACGGAAAATACTCTCCAAGCCGTCATTGCGAGGTACGAAGCAATCGCGAACTGTGCAGAGAGGCTATAAAAGCCAGCCTTGCCGTCTCCATCATGCCGCCCTGCATCACCACCACGTCATTGCGAGGTAGGAAGCAATCGCGAACTGTACAGAGAGGCTATAAAAGCACGCGCTGCCATCACCATAACGCCGCCCCGCATCATTACCACGTCATTGCGAGTATCCATCAGGGAAAACCCTGAAAAAAAACGTGATGACGTGTAAAAAGCATAATTGATAATCAGTTATTTACGATCACGTCATTATAAGGTACGAAGCAATCGCGAACACGGCATGTTTTTATCTTCGCTGTATATTGCGGCAGTTGAGATTACGATTAAAATGGAAATAAATCTTCCGCAAAAGTGAAACGCCCGGAATATTTGAAATTATTTTTTAACCACTCGGCTGTTTTAATTCGTAACCTTTCATTAAGATTAAGGCGTTCGTTTTCTGCCTCAATATCGGATACATTTATATTAAGTACATTTTTATCTTTTTCTAACAACAAAAATGTAAAATCCTTACTGATCCCCGTCTCTTGCTGATAGCAGAGCTTTACTAATTCCAAATATTGAGACTTGGTTTTACTAATTATAAATGTTTTCTTTTTATAATCATTAAAAACGTTTGCAAAAAAGTCTTTACTAAGTGTTTTGCAAAAATTAATGTTCCATTTATGAAGAGTATCATACTCTTCAATAACAGACTTTAAACTATCGAATTTTATAAAATCAATTTTATAATGTTGTTCTTGGCTACTAATCAAAAAGCGATTTAAATAATTTATTCTATTTATTTCTGTTGTAGTTACTTTATCGTCTTCATAATGGAGTTCATGAAAATTAAGATCGGCAACGGATAATAAATTTATATTATAAATATATTTTTGATCTTTTTTCCTGCCATCTTTAAGTGAAGAAACTTCATATGCTTGTGCTTTAATGAGTGAGGCGATGCTTGAATAAATATTAGAATCGTTGCTGGGCGCATTGTTAGATTTTTTTATTTCCTGATAAGCAAACACTACCCTATTGTAATTATACATCTTATTGATAAGACTATTGGAGTCGTACTTTTTGATGAATTTTTCTTTTGACCAATCGATTTCGCTTATTTGATAATTAAATACCTCAACATTTGAAGAAAAATTTACTGGTAGCATGTTTATATTCACATTCATTCCTGGAGCTTTCCGCGTAAGAAAAACCCAATCAAACTCCGAATTTTTTTTACAACTTATTATTAGTGCTGTAAATAACATAACATCATCTTCGAGTAATAGCGTCTTATATGCAATCATATCCATTTCCCTTTGGAGTTCGGTCACATCATCTAAATAATATCGATTATGAATAACAGACCAGTTTTCTTTTTCAAGCATCGAAGCTACCTTATGCTCTAAAACATATCCTGTTTTTTCAATTGCTTTCTCAATTGAAATTTTTTCATTCTCTTCTTTTTTTTCTGGCTTACCCATTATAAGATTTGATTGTTTGAAGGTATAGGTATTATAACTGATTTATAGTAATGTAAATTAATCAATTATATTAATTCCCCAAACGTTCCCTTAGAAGAGTATTTATATTAGACAGCTTTTGCAAACCCGCTCTGTACAGTTCGCAATTACTTCGTTTCTCGTAATGACGTGGTGGGGGAGGTAAGGCGGTGTGGTGGAGTAATGATGGCCTTACAATCCGCCCTGTACAGTTCGCGATTGCTTCGTACCTCGCAATGACGTGGTGGTGAGGTAAGGGGGCTGGTGATGAGGTGATCACAGCCTTGCAAATCCCCCTGTACAGTTCGCGATTGCTTCGTACCTCGCAATGACGTGGCGGCGAGCAGTTATATAATAATTAATCCTTTATTAAATCATCATACAAATCCTTCCATTCAGGATTTAGTTCTTCAACAAGTTTAACCTTCATTTGCCTGTTGCCAGCTTTTAGGGTTTTTTCGGCGGCTATTGCTTCTTCTATATGATGATAAAATAGGTAGTAAACTAACTTATTACAGTTGTATTTGGCTGCAAAACTTTGGGGGTAGGTTTTGTTTTTGTGGTCATATATTCTACCTATAATATCAGACGTTACCCCGGTGTATAGTACGGAGTTATTTTTATTGGTGATGATGTAAACACATCCGCCGCGTTGCATAACCATAGGCGTAATATTAAGGAAGATTTGCGTGTTTGGGAAGTTGGAGTTTGAAAAACTGCCTGCTTTTTCGCAGCCTGTCCACCATCCGTTCCTAAATACTGTAACACAGGGTTACGGACGGACGTACAGCCACCACGTCATTGCGAGGTACGAAGCAATCGCACGGAAGCCGAGGGGCTATGCAGATTCGCCCTGTAAAGTTCGCGATTGCTTCGTACCTCGCAATGACGTGGTGGAGAGGGCGATGGCGGCTGTGCAAATTCGCTCTGTATAGTTCGCGATTGCTTCATGCCTCGCAATGACGTGGTGGAGAGGGCGATGGCGGCTATGCAAATTCGCTCGGTACAGTTCGCGATTGCTTCGTACCTCGCAATGACGTGATGGAGAAGGGCGGCTAATCCGCTATAGCTTTTAAACAAAAAAACGCCCTTCGGCTAACCGAAGGACGTTTTTTATATGATCTGAAAAATCAGCGATTATAATTTGCCAAGTTCTTCAACAAGG
The DNA here is from genome assembly GCF_039839285.1 of Mucilaginibacter sp. CAU 1740. Classification (NCBI taxonomy): domain Bacteria; kingdom Pseudomonadati; phylum Bacteroidota; class Sphingobacteriia; order Sphingobacteriales; family Sphingobacteriaceae; genus Mucilaginibacter; species Mucilaginibacter sp. CAU 1740. Next base: position 49,401 of record NZ_JBDOQS010000021.1, read on the forward strand.
TCAATCAGTTTGTTTGAGTAACCCCACTCGTTATCGTACCATGATACAACTTTTACGAAGTTATCATTCAGGCCGATACCGGCTTTGGCATCAAAAATTGAAGTACGTGCATCGCCTTTAAAATCTTCAGATACAACTTCATCTTCAGTGTAACCAAGGATGCCTTTTAGTTCGCCTTCTGATGCTGCTTTCATAGCTGCTTTGATGGCTTCGTAAGATGCACCTTTTTTCAAACGTACAGTTAAGTCAACTACAGATACGTCGGCAACTGGTACACGTAAGCTCATGCCGGTTAATTTACCTTTTAACTGAGGTAATACTAAACCAACCGCTTTAGCAGCACCTGTTGATGAAGGGATGATGTTTTGGTAAGCACCACGGCCACCTCTCCAGTCTTTAGCCGATGGGCCGTCAACTGTTTTTTGGGTAGCTGTAACAGCGTGTACAGTAGTCATTAAGCCTTCTTCAATACCAAAGTTATCGTCCAATACTTTAGCGATAGGTGCTAAACAGTTGGTGGTACATGAAGCGTTTGAAACGATGTTTTGATCGGCTTTCAGTTCTTTATGGTTAACACCCATTACAAATGTAGGGGTATCATCTTTTGCAGGGGCGCTCATTACTACTTTTTTAGCACCGGCGTCGATGTGTTTTTGAGCAGTTTCCTGGGTTAAGAATAAACCGGTAGATTCAATTACTACCTCAGCACCTACTTCGTTCCATTTAAGGTTAGCAGGGTCTTTCTCGGCAGTAACACGGATGGTTTTACCGTTAACAACCAAATGACCACCTTCAACAGCAATAGTGCCTTTGAACTGACCATGAGTTGAATCGTATTTTAACATGTAAGCCATGTAATCTGGCTCAACAAGGTCATTAATACCAACAACTTCAATGTCTGGTCTTTCAATTGCAGCCCTGAATGCCAGGCGGCCAATACGGCCGAAACCGTTAATTCCTATTTTCATGATTTTTTAATTTTTACTTGAATAGTAGGTTAATAGATTATTTATGGGTTCTTTAATAATGTTAGTGATCTGCAACTCGGCCTCGGCGGCGGCCTCATGTAAATGCTCCTGAAAATTAAAGGCAACCGACCCGGCGAAGTGTATTCCCGCCTCGGGATGTTGCTGGTATAAAGGTAGCAAATATGTGGAAATTAGCTTACTAAATCCTTTTTTTATGACGCTTTGCAGATGATGGTCTGCCTTATTATCGAGATAAAAATCGGTAAAGGAACTCAGGAATAATGCCGGCTGTTTTTGACGGTAAACCTTCTCGAGCAGGTTTTTACGGTCGGCATCGTACTTGTGTATAAACTTTTTGCGCAGTGATGGCGGCAGCGTATCGTTCATGAAACCTTTTATCAGCTGGCGGCCCAACCAGTTGCCTGAGCCTTCATCGGCAAGGATATAGCCTAAGCCGTAATTGTTGGTTGCAACCTTTTTACCATCGTACCAGGCGGCGTTGGTTCCGCTGCCGCAAATGCTGATAATGCCCGGCTCGTTTTTACAACAGGCAATGGCAGCACCGGCAATATCATGCTCAACAGTTATTTTGCCGAATTTAAAAAACTGGGCGAAGGCGTTGTGAACTATCTGGCGGCGCTCGTCAGACGAGGCACCCGCGCCGAAGAAGTAAATGCGTTTTATCTCTTCGGCGTGGTGTATGAGGTTAATGTTTTTGTTTAGCAGTTGCAGAATGTGCTTCTCATCGTTAAAATAGGGATTAATGCCATTGGTTTTAAAAGAGGCAATAGTGCGCCCCTTGTCAGTAAGCCGCCAATGTGCAAAGTACGATCCGCTATAAACAACTGCAATCATTAATTTTTATATCGATAAAATATCCATCATTTGTAAAAGATCTGGCTCCAGCTTAAACTCATGATGGTTAAGCGCCTGCTCCAGATCGGTCATCAGGATATGGTTAGCCTGCAAACCTACCATTTTTTGCGATTCGCCGGCTATTAAAGCATTAACTGCCGCGAAGCCAAGTCTGCTACCCAAAATACGGTCGAAACTTGATGGTGCGCCTCCGCGTTGCAAGTGGCCTAATATAGTAACTTTTATATCGTAGTTTTTAACTTCTTGTTGTACAGCCTTTGCCACATCATAAACACCGCCGTTTTTATCGCCTTCGGCAACAATTACAATGCTTGATGATTTTTTGTTCATGTGGCCCTCTTTCAGGTTCTGGATCAGATCATGAATAGCCGTGGTACGCTCTGGCAATAAAATAGCCTCGGCACCGCATGAGATACCGGCACGCAAAGCAATAGCGCCCGAATCGCGACCCATTACCTCAATAAAAAATAAACGATCATGCGCATCGGCAGTATCACGGATCTTGTCGATAGCTTCGATAACCGTGTTTGTAGCGGTATCAAAGCCCAGGGTATAGGTAGAGCCGCAAAGGTCATTATCAATAGTACCTGGTACGCCCATTACAGCTATATCAGGGTATTTACGCGAGAAACGTAACGCGCCGGTAAAAGTACCATCGCCACCGATAACCACCAGAGCATCAATGCCGCGTTCTTTGGCATGTTTGTAGGCTTGCTCCATACCTTCGTCGGTTTTGAAGGGCAGGCAACGCGCGGTTTTTAAAATGGTACCGCCTAAATTAAGGATGTTACTTACCGAACGCCTGTCCATCTCGTACATGTCGTTATCAATAAGGCCTTTGTAACCTTGCCTTATACCTACAACTTCCAGTCCGTTGTAAAGGGCTGTTCTAACAACAGCGCGAATACAAGGGTTCATTCCGGGAGCATCGCCGCCCGAAGTTAAAACCCCTATTTTTGAAATTTTACGCATCTTTCACTCCTTGGTTTATCGCCACGAAGATACTGTGTGTAATTTACACCATTAAATTTTATTTATTTTTTTTTGGATTAGAGATTAAGGCTATATCTTTAAACTTATTAACTAAATCTCACTAATAGTTTGGAACTAATGTTACCCAAGTTTGATTCCGTATTCTCGATAGACTGCGTGATATTCGGCTTTGAAGCCGGCGAGCTCAAAATTTTGCTCATTGAGCGAAACGAAGAGCCATATAAAGACTGGCTGGCACTGCCCGGCTATATTGTTGAGCAGGACGAGAGTATTGATGATGCTGCCGAGCGGATACTGTACGAGCTTACAGGCCTGCGCGATATGCACATGCAGCAGTTCCACACCTTTGGCGAGGTAAACCGTCACCCGCAGGGCCGTGTAATTACGGTGGCCTACTATGCGCTTATCCGCATAAACGGCCAAAAAGAACTGCGCCCGGTAACCCAATACGCCAAAAAAGCCTTCTGGCACCCGGTAAGCGAGCTGCCTAAATTGGCCTTCGACCATAGTGAGATCTTCAAAACAGGCTTTAACAAAATTAAACGCCGCCTGCACTATCAACCGATAGCATTCGAGTTATTGCCAGAGAAATTTACCCTTACCCAACTACAATCGCTTTATGAGGCCGTGCTGGATAAAAAGCTGGATAAACGCAATTTCCGCAAAAAAATGCTGAGCTACGGCTTTTTGAAAGAGCTGGATGAGAAGCAAAAAGGGGTATCATACCGCGCCGCCAAGCTGTATAAGTTTGATAAGCGTAAGTATGGGAAGATTTTTCAGGGAGAGATGAACCTGGTATAGCGGGTTATAGAGGCAGGAAATCAAGAAGCAGGAGATAAGAAAAGATAGATTCAGGAAGTCAAGAGTCAGGAAACAAGAGAGTCTGGATTTTGAGATAAAAAAAGAAAAGGGCTGGAAGATTTTCCGGCCCTTTTCCTTTTCATTACTGCCACGTCATTGCGAGGCACGAAGCAATCGCACGGAGGCCGAGGGGCTATGCAGATCCACCCTGTAAAAAGTTCGCGATTGCTTCGTACCTCGCAATGACATGGTGGAAAAATACTTCTTGATTAGTGTCCACAACCCGTCGGTTAGGATAGTGACACAACTGTACGGACGGACGTACAACCCAACACCGCCATAAACAAACAATCCCCGATTACAGGGCTAACCTGATTATCGGGGATTGTTTTATACTTAAAAAAAAGTTGCGATGAGACCTACTTACTTATCTCAATATGCTTAAACGTTTTGGTGTATTTAAACTCAATCGTGTTATCATCATTTAACTGAAACTCTTTCACATCCTTGCCATCAACAGTAATTTTTGATGGTTTGAAAGGGAAGCCGATCAGGTTAAAGTGGTAGCCATCATAGCGCGGGGTGTATAAACCTTCCAGACTTTGATCGATGGTTACGTGTTTGGCATCGCCGTTTACCACGAATTTTTTCTCGAGGTAAATATCCTGCTCGTAGGCAAAAGTTTCGCCGTAATCTTCAAACAGGAAGGAGTTAACCTCGTAATCGGTATAATAAATATTCAGCTTAACTTCTTCAATTTCGTGCTGACCAACGTATTGCATTACCGGGTACTCCGGAATTACCGAACCGGCTTTTACAAATACAGGCATGGTTTCTAACGGGGTATCTACCGATACTTCCTGACCGCCATCTACAACCTCATAGGTCCAGAAGTTGTACCATTTGCCTTTTGGCAGGTAAACATTACGCTTGCGCTGACCAGGTTCCATTACCGGGCAAACCAAGATCTTATCGCCATAAGTAAACTCATCCTGGCGGAAGTGGTTCATCACCGTATCTTGCTCGTGCATTACTATCGGCCTCAAAATAGGGAAACCGTAACGGTGATGCTCCCAGAAGGTTGAGTACAGGTAAGGGATCAAACGGTAACGCAACTCAATGAATTTACGGTTGATAGCGGTAAATGGCTCGCCAAAGCTCCATGGTTCACGCTCTTTGGTATCACCTGCCGAGTGCGCACGCATAAATGGTGAGAAGGTTCCCATCTGGATCCAGCGGGTAAACAATTCGCCATCAGGCTCGCCGCTGAAGCCGCCTATATCAGTTCCGCAGAAAGGGATACCTGAAATAGAAAGGCGCTGGCATTGGATATTACCTATTTTAAGGTGTTCCCAGCTGGCCACGTTATCGCCGGTCCACACCGATGAAAAGCGCTGCACGCCCGAGTAACCTGCCCTGGTAATGGTGAAAGGGCGTTTATTTTTCATGATCTTGCGCAAACCTTCGTAGGTTGAGCGCACCATCTGCATACCGTAAACATTGTGGGCCTTACGGTGCGAACCGCGGTAGCCATCATACTGGTGACGAACATCATCCGGGAAAGTACCCGCGCCAAATACGGCTGGTTCGTTCATATCGTTCCAAACACCGGCAACGCCCATCTGCACCAGTTCATCAAACAAACCACCCCACCACTCACGTACTTCAGGGTTGGTAAAATCTGGGAACTGGCAACGGCCCGGCCATACGTGGCCTTCCATAAAGTAATCGTCGCTACGGCGGCAGAAGTATTTCTTCTCCTTACCTTCCTTAAACACCGAGTAGTTATCATCCACGCGGATACCCGGATCAATAATTACCACGGTTTTAAAACCATCGGCAGCAAGTTCGCTGATCATCTTTTTAGGATCGGGGAAGTACTTGCGGTTCCAGGTAAAGCAACGGTAGCCATCCATATAATCGATATCCAGATAGATACCATCGCAAGGGATCTTGTTTTCGCGGAAGCCACGTGCAATTTTACGCACTTTGGCTTCAGGGTAATAGCTCCAACGGCACTGGTGATAACCCAAGGCCCAAAGCGGTGGCATAGGGTGCGTACCGGTAAGGGTGTGGTAGCTTTTTACCACGTCCATCATATGCGGACCGTGGATATAGTAATATTGTAATTCGCCCCCATCAGCCCAGAAACTCGTTTTAGTACGATCTTCCGAACCAAAATCAAACTGGGCTTTAAATGTATTATCAAAGAAAATACCGTGTGCAATACCCTCGTTTACGCTGATGTAAAAAGGGATGCTGCGGTAAAGCGGATCCTGGTTCCATTGAAACGAATAGGCATCCGTATTCCAGTTTTTTAAGCGTTTGCCGCGTAAGTTTAGTTCGGTTGGTTTATCGCCAAGACCGAAAAAGCTTTCATCAGGCGCGCATGTTTTGGTACAAAATACGTAGTAACCACCGGCCTGTACGTTCTCTTCCCAGTGCATAGGCACGGCATCCATACTGGTTACGTGGTTATTACCATCCGAAAAAGAGATAAAGAAATCCTTTTTACGGATATGGCAATTTACCTTGTATGTTGACACGCGAAACTCGTTCTCATCCTCGTGCAAAGAAAAACCTGCCGCTTTGGTTGGCAGTTTGGGCACACCGTACGAGAAATCTTCTAAAAAAACGCTGTGCGGTGCAAGGCGTACACGGATAATCTCGTCGGTAACTACAATAACCTCAACTTTGGCATCGCCATCGGTAAAGTAAAATTTATTGCCAACTTGCTGTGCATTGGTCGGTACACCGAGGTATTTTTTAACTACAGGCTTAATACCATCGGCAGGGTTATTAAGGTGGTGAAACTCCTCTTCTTCTTCTATCAGATTTTCAATCTCGGTCAATTTGCTGGTAATCAGCTCCGGATTTGGATTTGGGGTATTACTTTCCATTAAAACAATTTAGTTGGGTTCTGCAAATATGTATAAAGTGTACTTACTACGCAATATACAACAATGTTGTTAACGAAAAAACCATTTACCGTGCCAATTCCTTAACTTTTAATCAATCTGCAGACTCAATAATCTGAATTTTTTTGCCATCGTTAACAAATAATACCGCAACTGCCGCCAAAAACATAAAAACACCAGCCATTACCAAAGCATAGATAGCCTGGTTATGATAAAGATACTTTACAACCGGTCCGCCGATAATTCCGTTCACAATTTGGGGGAAAGTGATGAAGAAATTGAAGATGCCCATATACACGCCTATCTTTTTAGCTGGTATTGAGCTTGATAGGATAGCGTAAGGCATAGCCAAAATACTTCCCCAGGCCAAGCCGATACCTATCATGGAAAGGACAAGCAATTTAGGATCGGTAATAAAATATACCGAAATAAGCCCCAAACCGCCCATTATTAAAGAAAATGCGTGCGCTTTTTTACGGCTAAGCGTTTTCACAATGCGTGGCAGCAGCAAGGCATAAATAGCCGAAACAAAATTATAAACACCAAATAATACGTTTACCCAGTTGGCAGCATCGTTATAGGCGACTGATGAGGTATCGTTTGCGGGAATATGATACACATGTGCAGCCACAGCCGGGGTGGTAAATACCCACATCGAAAACAAGGCAAACCAGGAGAAAAACTGTACCAAACCCAGCTGTTTCATCGTTTTGGGCATATTTACCAAATCGCTGAAAATCTCGGTTAAGCCGCTTTTATGGCCTGATGCCGATTCGTCTTTTTCGTGAAAGGTAGAATAAACTTCGGGTGGATATTCTTTAGTACGGATAACGGTCCAGAGGATGGCCCCTATCAATACCGCCGCGCCGATATAAAAGGAGTACAACACGTTATAGGGCACGATACCGGGAGCAGCCGTTTTAGCGATGCCGAACCACTCGGCAAATACATAAGGCAACCACGAGCCAATTACAGCACCAACGCCTATCAGGCAGGTTTGCATCGAAAACCCGGTAGTATGCTGACTATCGGGCAGATTATCGGCCACCAAAGCCCTGAACGGTTCCATAGCCACGTTGAACGATGCGTCCATGATCATCAGCATCCCCGCTCCCACTACAATAGGCGGAATAATAGCCGCCAGCATAGATGAGTTAGGCATAAAGAACAGCGCCAGGCCAGACAGGATTGCCCCCATTAAAAAATACGGACGACGGCGACCAAGCTTATTCCACGTTCTGTCGCTATAATGACCAATAATAGGCTGAACGATCATGCCTGTAATAGGTGCAGCCAACCAAAACCACGACAGATGCTCCACATCGGCACCAAAAGTTTGCAAAATGCGGCTGGCGTTACCTGTTTGCAAGGCAAAACCAAACTGGATGCCCAAAAAGCCGAAGCTCATGTTAAAGATCTGCCAAAAGCTTAATCGTGGCTTTTGCGCGATGGTTGGTTTGTTTTGGTTCATTGGTTCAATAGTTCATTGGTTCATTGGTGGTTTTGGAATGGATGTCACCCCATTCTCCACCACCTCATTACGAAGCAAGGCCAGACTTACGAAGTTTTTAAAACTTCGTAAGTCCTAAACGTTCTCACCCACACGTCATTGCGAGGAACGAAGCAATCGCGAACTTTACAGGGCGGATTTGCATAGCCCCTCGGCTTCCGTGCGATTGCTTCGTACCTCGCAATGACATGGTGGAGAAGAGTATCTTCTAAAACTCCAGCAATAAGCCACTCATAGCAGGCAGGCTTACTTCAACACCTTTACTTATATCCTCGGTATTGAATTTGGCTCCGCTTAGCAAGTCGCTGAATTGTTTATGGCCGCTTTGGTTTAATTTTGTTAACAGGTCTTCCGGGAGTTTCACTGTTAATTTACGGTCGCTCCGGTTAAAATTGGTTATTACTAATATACGCTGGTTATTGGCATAACGGGCATAAATGTACAGGCGGGTATCAAAGCCCGGTTGGTGCTCGTTAGCCATCATCAGCTCATAAAACGCACCTGCTTTAAGCGCTTCACTGTTATGCACAGCGGTTAGCAGATTATGGTAAAAGCCACGGAGCTTTTGCTGATCGGCAGATAGGTTAGCGCCATCATACTCGTGATTGTTTACCCATTTTTGATGTTCGGGTACACCCCAATAATCAAATATCGATGTACGACCATCGTTACCACTAAAGCCTTCGGTACCATTGGCAGGCTCACCTACTTCCTGACCGAAATATACCATTACCGGTCCGGTGTTTAATGTAGCAGTGATGATCATCCCCGGAACAGCCAGCCATGGGTTACCAGCGAAATCATTACAGGCAATGCGCTGCTCATCGTGGTTTTCCATAAAGCGCAGCATATGCTCGTCTATGCCTTTGCTATCGTGGTTCCAAACCGCATTAATTTCCCAGGTTGATGAGTGGTGCTCATCGCGGGTTAGGCGTTTGATGGCATCGTACAGGCCTACCTTATCGTACAGGTAATCAAACTTGCCTTTAAAAATATAATCGCTGTATTTGCCTTTATCATAGGCCTCGCCGATGAATACTAAACCCGGATGCTCGGCTTTCAGTTTCGGGATCACCCAACCCCAGAACTCGATAGGTACCATCTCCACCATATCGCAACGGAAACCATCTACACCTTTTTCGCTCCAGTAATGCAGGATATCATAAACCTTGTTCCACAGCGGAGGGATGGGGTCGAAATGGTTACGGCGATGATCCATGTAATCAACACCATAGTTCAATTTCATGGTTTCAAACCAATCGTTAATAGATGGCGTAGCGCTGAAAACATCATTACCGGTAGCTTTGGCCGGGTTTTCATCAAATTTACCATCCTTTAAAGGGCTTTTAAACTCATCGCCACCCGGATTATAACCTTGAGGAACAACGAAGGGTTGGTTAGGGATGTAGTAAAAATCATTAGTGGCGCTAAAACCTTTGCCCTTATCATCATCCTCACCAAAATCGCGCACACCGGCAGGTTTTACATCCGAACCGTAGGTACGGGCGACGTGGTTTGGTACCAGATCCATCAATACCTTCAAACCGTTGGCATGGGTACGTTTGATGAGTGCCTCATATTCGCCGATGCGATTTTTAACATCAACTGCCAGATCGGGGTCGATATCATAATAATCTTTAATAGCATACGGCGAACCTGCCCGACCTTTTACGATATCCGGATCGTCGGCTTTGATGCCGTATTGCGAATAATCGGTCATGGTGGCGTGTTCAATTACGCCGGTGTACCAAACATGGGTAAAACCCATCTTTTTGATCTGTTGAAGGGCTTTATCGTTAATATCGTTGAGCTTGCCTACGCCATTTTCTTCTATCGAGCCGTTGGTTTTATTAAGCGTTTGGGTATTGCCAAACAAGCGCGGCAGCAGTTGGTATATAATGAGTTTATGGTTGGTAGTTTGTTCCATTTTGTTTTTCTTTTTGTGATGATTTACCTGCGCAAACGTAAACATTGGCAACATGGTTACGCCAACAAAGCATCCAAAAATCCATTTCCTGTTCATTAGGCTTCCACTAATAAATCATCGTTGGCTTTCACCACCTGTTCTTTTCCGTAAACCAGCACGGTAGTTTCTATATCCGATGCGTTTTTGATCTGTACGCCTTCCTTGCTTACCTTAATATTCAGCAAAGCCCCACGGAAACCGATATGGAATGAAAACGACGACCATTTGCCAGGGATAAACGGCTGGAACGATAGCTTGCTATCGTTAACACGCATCCCTGCAAACCCTTCAACTACAGCCATCCAGGTACCCGCCATCGAGGTGATGTGGCAACCATCTTCGGTATCGTTGTTATAATCGTCCAGATCTAAACGGGCTGTACGCAGGTAAAACTCGTAAGCACGCGCCTCATCGCCCAACTTAGCGGCTATGATGGCATGTACACATGGCGATAATGATGACTCATGCACGGTACGCGGCTCATAAAAATCATAATTGCGGCGGATGGTGTCAATATCGTACTGATCTTCAAAAAAGTAAATGCCCTGTAGTACGTCAGCCTGCTTAATATAGCATGAACGCAGGATCCTGTCCCAACTCCATTTTTGGTTAATAGGGCGATCTGATGCAGACAGGTCTTTTACGAGGATCTGCTCTTTATCAAGGTATCCATCCTGCTGTAAAAAGATCTGGCGCTTTTCATCATAAGGATAGTACATCTTATCGATGATGTGCTTAAACCTGCCAAACTCGGTTGCTTCGTCGAGATTGGTTTTGCTCACCAGCGCGGCGTATTTTTCCGGGTTTTCGGCTTTTACTTTTTCGGCAACTTCAACAGTATATTGCATACACCAGGTAGCAATGGTGCTGGTGTACCAGTTATTATTTACGTTATTCTCGTACTCGTTAGGCCCTGTTACGCCAAGCATTACATACTGCTCCCTATCCTCAGACCATGTAACTCTTTGCGACCAGAACCTTGCTATCCCCAACAACACTTCCAAACCATAATCGCCTAAATAAGCCTCATCGCCAGTATATCGCACATAATTGTAAATGGCAAAAGCAATAGCTCCGTTACGGTGAATTTCCTCAAAAGTAATCTCCCACTCGTTATGGCATTCGGTACCATCCATGGTAACCATCGGATACAAGGCAGCCCCGTTTTTAAAGCCAAGCAATTGTGCATTCTCGATAGCTTTACCTAATTGTTTATAGCGGTACAACAGCAGGTTACGGGTAACTTTTTGAGGAGCTGTAGAAAGGTAAAACGGCACACAATAAGCCTCGGTATCCCAATAGGTTGAGCCGCCGTATTTTTCGCCGGTAAAGCCTTTAGGGCCTATGTTGAGGCGGTCATCCTCGCCGGTGTAGGTTTGGTTAAGCTGGTAGATATTGAAGCGGATAGCCTGCTGTGCAGAAATATCGCCATCAATAATAATATCATTATGCTTCCATTTTTCGGCCCAGGCAGCAGCTTGTTCGGCCAACATGGTATCAAAGCCTTTGGCGCTGATGCGATCCAAAGTTGCTGTTAATTGCTCAACCAGTTCTTCCGCTTTATAGTTTTGAGATGAAAGGTTGGCGGCGTATTTAATAACAGTGATCGCTTCACCCTCTTTAGCGCTTAAAGTGATTTTTGAAGCAACGTATTTTTCTTTTTCGATGGCTTCGGCAGTTGGTTCAATAATCTCCCCGTTTTGCTGGATGCTGAATTGCATACCTGTAGCTACTTCAAAGCCTGTTTTTTTGGTTCGCATTACGATGTAACCGCCATTGGGATTATTGGCTTTACTTACCTCATCCCAAAACTTTTCATCGTAGTTAGAGTCTTTATTTACTACATCGCCATCAATAGCCGGTGTTAAAGTGATCTCGCCGCTAAAGTTTAAAGGCGTAATAGTGTATTTGATAGCGCCCGTTTCATCATCGGCCATGCTGCAAAAGCGGGTAGCCTCTACCTTCACCTCTTTACCTGATGCTGTTTTGGCACGAAAATCCCTTTTCAGGTAACCTTCCTTCATGTTCAACTCCCGGCGGAAATTACTTACCTCACATTTAGCGAGATCAAGTTGCTCGCCATCCAGCTGCACATCTATAATTACCCAGTTGGCGGCGTTCAGTACTTTGGCAAAGTATTCCGGATAGCCGTTTTTCCACCAGCCTACGCGGGTTTTATCCGGGTAGTAAACACCGGCCACGTAGTTGCCTAAAAGGGTATCACCGCTGTAAGCTTCTTCAAAATTGGCACGCTGACCCATCCGGCCATTGCCCAAGCTGAAAATGCTTTCAGAAATTTTATTGTAATGAGGATCGAAGCCTTCTTCAATAATCCTCCACTCATCTGCTTTTATGTAGTTTTTCATCAAATCGTTCTATTTCGTTAGGTCGTCATTGCGAGGTACAGCCCGTCCCGAACTCGTTTCGGGAAAGCAATCGCGAACTTTACAGGGCGGATTCGCATAGCCCCTCGGCTTCCGTGCGATTGCTTCGTGCCTCGCAATGACGTTACATTCAATACTCCGGTTTTACAACTTATACAATCTATCTAAAGTCATCTCATCCAAACCTTTAATAACCAGGTTGGCACCCACCAGCACATCCGGCGAGCCGATGCCTACTACTTTCATATCCCCGGCAATGGCTGCTTCAACGCCTGCAATGGCATCTTCAAATACCACGCACTCTTCGGGCTGCATGCCTAAGGCTTGTGCTCCTGCAAGGAAAACTTCTGGATCGGGTTTGGCTTTGCTTACTTTATTACCGTCAATTACGGCATCAAACATATCCGTCAGATCGAGTTTATCCAAAATGGTCATGGAATTTTTACTGGCAGAACCTAAGGCGATTTTGAGACCTACAGCGCGGCAGGTTTCTAAAAACTCTTTGGCTCCTGGCAGAATTTCGGAAGGTGTCATCTGGTTTACCATTTCCATGTACCAAGTATTTTTTTGGGTTGCCAGTACTTCCTGTTCAGCTTCGGTTTTGGTTACGTTGCCCCAACCTAATATCAGTTGTAGGGAGCGTACGCGGCTTACGCCTTTCAGTTGTTCATTCTGGTGTTCGGTAAAATCAAAACCAAGCGAGTTGGCAAGCCTTTTCCAGGCTTTATAGTGGTAAATGGCGGTGTCAACAATCACCCCGTCAAGGTCGAAAATACAAGCTTTAATCGTGTTCATTTAATTTGTTAAAAGGCTGGTTGTTACGCCCTAAAGATATTACTTAATGTGTTACGCCCGGTATTAATTCTAACACCAATGTTGTTTTTGCAGGGATGCTTACTTTATCCAGACTAATCACTTCATCTGTAAGTACGTTCCGCGCTTTTTTAGCATCACCGGTACGTTCAAAATAGCGTGAGGTGGTAGTTTCCTGATCTTTTTCGCTGCTGTTGAAAATGACCATCACCGTTTTCAGCGCATCGTACCTGAAATACAAGTAGATGCCGTTTTCAGGCACATACTGCATCAGCTTCCCGGTTTGCAGCGCGGTGGTCGCTTTACGATAGTTGGCGAGTTTGCTTACATAATTAAAAGCATCGTTCTCTTTTTTGCTGCGGCCTTCGGCGGTAAACTTGTTATCCTTATCGCCAGCCCATCCGCCCGAAAAATCTTCGCGCACCAAACCATCCGGATCCGAATAGTTTTTCATCAGGATCTCGTCCCCATAATATAACTGCGGCACGCCACGCATAGTCAACAACATAGCCATGGCCGATTTGTATTTGGTAACATCTTCGCCCACCATCGATAACAGGCGACTCATGTCATGGTTATCCATAAATATGGTATTGCGGGTGGCATCCTGGTATAAAAAGTCCTGCGCTACCACCGAATATAAGCGGCCAACGCCATCAGTCCAGCCGTCTTTACCGTTAATGGCTTCGTAAATAGCATCTTTCAATACACCATCGGTTATGCCCGGCAATTGGGTATCAAACCCGCGGTTAACGGTATTGCCCTGTGTAAAGAAAGCCTGGTTAGCAGCCGACCATACCAGCGTTTCGCCAAATATGGAAAGTTTCGGAAACTCGGCTTTTACATCTTTAGCCCATTTGGCCATGTAAACCGGCTCGTTATAAGGATAGGTATCCAGCCTGAAACCATCAATACCGGCATATTCCACCCACCAGATATGGTTTTGGGTGAGATAATTTTGCACATAAACATTGCTTTGATTTACATCGGCCATGCGGTGGTCAAACCAACCATCCTGCATTAGCTTGCGGTCTATTGGCGAAGCATGTGGGTCCATCACCGCCGCGTCGCGGAAGTTGGATTTGGTGTATTTGGGCCATTGGTGTACCCAGCTTTTCATCGGCATATCCTGGATCAGGTAGCCTTCGGTACCGGCGTGGTTATGCACCAGGTCTTTAATAACTTTTAGGCCCATGGCGTGGCATTTTTCAACAAACTTTTTATACAGTTCGTTAGTACCATAGCGTGGGTCTATTTTATAGTAGTCGGTTACCGCGTAGCCGTGGTATGAAGCGTGCGGCTCATCGTTCTCAATTTCGGGTGTGAGCCAAATGGCGGTGATACCTAAATTTTTCAGGTAATCGAGGTGGTTCATGATGCCTTGCAGGTCGCCCCCATGGCGGCTATACATCGAATCGCGGTGTACGCCGCGTTCGCGCAGGTTATCAAACGAATCATTCGAGGCATCGCCATTGCTAAACCTATCTGGCATAATCAAATAGATCACATCTTTACTGGTTACCCCTTGGATGCGACCTGCCGATTTATCGCGTTTGTTAAGCGTGTAGCTATAGCTGAGATCTTTTTCACCTGCTTTTTTAAATTTTATCGGGAACGTTCCCGGAACTGCTGATGAAAAAATTTGCAGGTCGATGAATAAATAATTCGGATTTTCAACTTTATGCACTGCTTTAAGCTTTACACCGGGGTAGCTTAACGATACATTGCGCGAGGCGATATTGCTGCCATGAACCACCAATTGCAGGTTAGGGTTACTCATGCCAACCCACCACGACATAGGCTCAACGCGCTCCAGAGCAGGCGTTTGTGCCTTTGCACCTAAAGCAGCCAGCAAGCAGCAAAAGGCGGATAGTAAGGTTTTTCTCATATAAAAAATGATATTGGGATAATTGGTTGGGGCACGGGTAAGCCCGTAACCACGTTCCAAATTTATAATAAAATTAATTGCTTGTATGAAAAAGTTACAGATAAGTTAATTGGGATTTTTTAAATGCGCGGTGGCCTGACAGAAAAGCGGGCCGGGCGTATGGCCTTGCGGGCTGAAGCTTTTTCCTGTCTTGACTTTTTGGGTACTTTTGTGTCAAGACAAAAGTACCTAGCCCCCGCCCGGCCAAGAGGGCGACCGTGTTAGTTATATTGAATCAAAGCCTGTTACTTAACGAGAATAACGAAAGCCCTTTGCTTTGCGACACTTGTATGGCGACAATCTTATTCTAATAGCTTTCTGTTATCCGAAAAACATTGGCCCGCTCAATCGCCGCGGGTTGGCTTTGTTCTTTTTCTTGATAAAAAGAACCAAAAATCAAGTCACCAGGAAGGCTTCTTTGCGCACTGGCCTACGCGCTACCCCCACCGCTTGCCTTTGCCCTGCAAACCGGGCAGAACCACAGGCTGCTAAATTTTGCCCTATTGTATTCGCTCATAGCCCCCGCTTCTGCAAAAAGTAGCTATGCCCCTTCCTGCGCTCAAGGCCACCATCGTTCTGCCCGCTTTCGCCCGAAGCTTTCCTGCTGACGGGATCAGCTACGATTGAACTATGTACTATAGTATAAACTCCCACCACAACTAATTTGTCTCCTCAACTTCTGCACTACCATTCGTGTAATTCGTCTAAATTTTATGCGCCCTGACAGCCATTCGTGTAAAACATTAAAATATTTTTCTATGTTTATTTGGATTGATTACAAATAAACACAATATTTGTACCCGTTATATGATTGCGACCACCGAACTAACTTTATGGACCGACGTTTTCAGCACCAAAACTGGTGCGGTTTACCAGTGCGATGCGGAGCGCTGCTGGTATGTTGACTTCGCGGGTAAGGTGGCCCAATTTGATCATCGCTGCTTTATGAAACTGCGCAAGGCGGTTTATGCTATCGATATCGAACAAAAACTATTGAATACCACTACCGATCCGGATGTAGAGATCATTTTTATCTGCGCCTGCGATCATTGTTACGTGCTTTCACTGGCTCAAATTATTAACCTGAAAGAGCTTTTAGAAGGTACTTTTGTGATGCTGGAATTGAACCACATTATCCACGACCGTGTTTACAGTAACTCACTGTAATTTAGACTAATTATCAACACAATTTAGATTAATTTCATATTGCTTTTTTATTAAACTAATATGCTGTAACAGCATTATTATTGCATTATAATTTCCTGCAATAGTCATATAACGTTTAAATAAAATAAATCATGAAAGATTTACTCCGCATAAAAAGCCTGATCTCGTCGGATATCGAATCACTTTTAAACCAGCAAGTTAAAAAAGAAGCATTATCTTCTTCTATATATTTAGCCATGGCTTCATGGTGTAACCGTAACGGTTATGATTTTTCGTCAGAATATTTTTTCAAACAGGCCGACGAAGAGCGTCATCACCAACTGAAATTTTACAAATATATCCTGGACATGGGCGGCAACGCGGTATCACCAGAGGTAACCGGCATCAAACAGGAATATAACTCATTCCGCGAAGTGTTTGAAGAGGCTTTGGACCAGGAGATCAGCGTAACCAACTCTATCAAAAACATTTATGCTAAATGTTTAAAAGAACAGGATTTTGTTACCATGGAATTCCTGAACTGGTTCCTGAAAGAACAACGCGAAGAAGAATACAAAGCCCGTCGCGCTCTCGAACTATTCGAAGTTATTGGCGAAGAAGGTACCGGCAGGTGGCAGATTGACAAACACGTTGGTCAGATAAAATACGATAGCGAGGCGTAAGCCAGTTTCCGCCAAACGGCGGTAAATAAAAAAGGTTCTTTGTTTCGACAAAGAACCTTTTTCTATTTACCCAAAATGTCATTTCGATAGAGCGACGGGCGGGAAAGTGTGCTGGAGCGAAAGAGAAATCTTATACGCCCTGCTAAGCCACTATGCATACTTTAAGGCAGGGCGTACAAGATTTCTCCTCACTCTCCCCTCAATTCCCTCCCACTGTTCGTCGAAATGACAAATGAGTTTAATGTAAGTTATAGGCTTTTACTCTATCAACCCCATCGCCTGCAAAACCTCTTTAGGATGATATTCCTTTAACCAGGTATTTCCCGGCTGAATGCTGCAGATCGGCGCGTACTTGCACCTATCAGTACATTCGGTTTCTATCACCTCTATTTCTTCGCGGCCGTGGTGATGTTTAATGTACGATTTGGCCAGTTTATACATATCCTTGCCGCCCCGTTTTCCGCATTTGCTGCCTACACATACGTACAGCACTTTATCAGGTATGGTGAATTTGCCCATGGGATTTATTTTTTCAGATTGTAAAGTTAAGTATATGTTATTTGATTTTTAACTAATTACACCATCACTGTAATGTAACTATCCGGCCAGCTTCTTTTTAATAAACCCGGCGGCCTTGGTGTAGCCTCCCTCCGATCCATCTACAAAATGAATATGCCCATCTTCCAGGTCGCGTACATAGCACGACATTACAGATTCGCGACTTACATGGAAACCGAAATATAACTTGCCCTCGTTCTCCATTCTCACCAAAACATCCTGTAGTTTTTTACGCTGAGCTGCCGTGCCGGATATTACTGTATTGATCTTCCCATCAATCACCAGCGTGTCCGACATTTCGACTAAGCGCTTCAGGTATTTCTTGCCGTCTTTGGTACTGAAGTAAATGTGACTATAAATCATTATTATCCATTCCTTCAATAGTTCCAGCACTTTTACCTCACCTAATCGGGCTTTCATCTCTTTACCCAGGCGGGCAAAGGTTGAATTTTGTTTAAGCTGAGGAATAGAGATGGGTTGCCGTTTTTCGGGCGTACCATAAATTTCGTCAATATGGCAAATCACATCTTTAAATACCTGCGCCTGCTCCTCCTCATTACGGGCCACAACCAGTAAAGAAACAATCTCCTGGGTATTCTCGGGCGGCGGGATCTTATCCCAACGGCAACTCATACCGCTTAGGTCGAGTTCGCCATCGCTTGCCGTATGTTGATGCGGGTTTTCCTTATCGCCTTTAATTATTTTTTCCGCATAACTTAACCCGTTGCCCAACACAATGGGGATAGTGAAATTGCCTGTGGTACAATATTTACTGATGCACAGCTGATAGTTATTTTCGTAAACTTTGCCTACAGTAACTATACCTGTGCGCAATTCCAGTCCGAAATTACGCTGTGTGTTTTCCCGATACAAAGCCAAAGCTTTCATCACCTCATCCACAATAAGTGGCGGAACGATGAACGTTGCCCCATCTCCGCCGAAAAAGAAAGGCACGGTAATATCCTGTTTAAATGCAATATTTAACACAGTGACAATGCTACCGGTAGCCACAAAATTCACGTTTTCATGTTCGCCATTTTGAACTGCCAGGGTACTGTTACGGATATCGGTAATGATGATATGCCAATCATCCGGCACATTCCGAAAAAGATCCCGCCTTATAAAAAGGTCACCTAAGGGGATGTTATTTACCGTGAGCGAGGTATAAAACTGGTTAGTATTGGCGGGCATTACGGGTTAATGTTTGGGGGATAATTATTGTTTTAAATTTACGCAAAAAAGCAGCAAAGCGTTTTTTATGTTTGCTGATGTTGTACAATGCAGAACCAGGATTTGGGACGATTTTTAGGATTTCAGGATTTTTCTTAAATCCAAAAATCTTCTGCTTGCTATAAATCAGCGAAATCAACGTAATCACTTAAATCAACGGTCAAAATCACGGTTCAGAAAAATAAGATGCTAAGAAAATACTCGCTATCACTCCTCGCTTTAACTATCCTCATCCTCGCCGGCTGTAACCCCAACAATACCAAACAGCCCGAAGCTGATGTTTACAAAGTAGTTAAAGTAAAAGATGGTGATACCCTCGGGCTGCTCAGCGCCGATAACCAGGAGGTTACCGTTCGCCTTGCCGAGATAGATTGCCCCGAAAAATCGCAGGCTTTTGGGCAGGCAGCTAAAAAATTCACTTCGGATATTTGCTATGGAAAAGAGGTTAAATTGATAGGCAATGTGCGCGACCGTTATGGCCGTACCGTGGCACAGGTTGTTTTGACTGATGGTACCAATGTAAACTATCAACTGGTGAAAAACGGCTACGCCTGGCAATATAAAGCTTACTCCAAAAGCGCTGAACTTGCCAGTTTAGAGGAGCAGGCCCGTCAAAACCACCTCGGCCTTTGGCAGGATGCGAACCCTACCCCGCCATGGGAATATCGCCGCGAAAAGAAACAGCCTAAGGCAGATTCGCTTCAAACCCCGAAACCTAAAAAACATTACCACAGGCGCAAACCAAAGCTTGAATATGCAGCCTAAAAGCATAACTTTATAGGCATCATCACATTATGAAATTCACAAAAGCAATTATCTCTATATTAATCACTTCGGCGCTTATCTGGGCGTTACAAAGTAAGTTAGGCGTAGCTCCTCCGTTGGGAAAATTCCTGAGCCCTGCCGAAGGCTTTTGGCAAAATGCCGAAAGCAAAAACATACTCGAAATACACGAACTGAAGCTGAAAGGCTTACAAGGTAAGGTTACCATCAAATTTGACGAGAACCATATCCCTCACATCTTCGCCGATAACCTGCATGACCTGTACTTTGCCCAGGGCTACATGACGGCTACCGACCGACTCTGGCAAATGGACATCCAAACCCGCCAGGCCTCAGGCCGATTGGCTGAAGTGATAGGCCCCAAAGTATTGGATATTGATCGTTACCATCGCCGCATGGGAATGGTTTACGGTGCAGAGAAAACGCTGACAGCCATGATGGCCGATCCGATAGTGAAAAACATGATCCTGTCTTACACAGATGGCATCAATGCGTACATCCATAGCCTTGCACCCAAAAACTATCCCATCGAGTTTAAATTATTGAACTATGCGCCGGAAGATTGGAAGCCCATTAATTGCGCTTTTTTATTAAAACTGATGTCTGAAACATTGGCCGGAGGATCGAACGAGTTCGCGATGAGCAATATCCTTAAAAAATTTGGCCCGGGTATTACCAATGATCTTTTCCCGGATTACCCGATGCATGAGGATCCGATTATCCCCACTGGGACCAAATGGGATTATTTTAAACCATTAACCATCCCAAAACCATCAGCAAGCTTTTTAGCCAGCATGACCGATAGTGCCAAAACTAAACCCCGTGTTGAAGGAATAGGCAGTAATAACTGGGCCATTGCCGGTAGTAAAACTGCCAGCGGCTATCCTATTTTAGCTAATGATCCGCACCTTAACCTCACCCTGCCATCCATCTGGTACCAGATACAACTTTCGGCACCGGGGATGAATGTTTACGGGGTATCATTACCGGGCGCACCCTGCGTTATTTTAGGTTTTAATAATGATATCAGCTGGGGTATTACCAATGTTGATGCTGATGTGCTTGACTGGTACCAGGAGAAATTTAAAGACGGCGGCATGAATGAATACTGGTACAACAACCGGTGGAACAAAACCACCCGTCGCGTTGAAAAGATCGAGGTATTAGGTCAAAAACCAATTTATGATACTGTGGTTTACACCCATCACGGCCCCGTTGTTTATGAAAACAAAGCATTACAGGATGACGATCATGATTTTGTACCGATAGGACATTCGTTAAGATGGATAGCTCATGAACCATCCGATGAGCTGATGGCTATGTACCTGTTAAATACCGGCAAAAACTATGATGATTACCGCAAGGCGCTGCACTATTTCAGCGCGCCGGCATCGAACTTTGTATTTGCCAGCAAAACAGATATCGCCATCACCCCTAACGGAAAATACCCACTCAAATTTAAAGACCAGGGCAAATTTATTTTAGATGGCACCGACCCGGCGAACGACTGGCATGGCTTTATCCCTTTTGAACAAGATCCGACTATTAAAAACCCCGCACGCGGTTTTGTAAGTTCGGCCAACCAATCTTCAACCGATCCTACATATCCGTATTACATCAACTGGTCGTTTGCACCTTATGAACGCGGTACACGGATCAACAACCGCCTTGCTGCTATGAACAAAGCCACGATTGATAGCATGCGCATCCTGCAAACCGATACCTACAGCATCCGTGCGAGGGACATTTTACCCGCCATGCTTAAATTTATCGACCCAACAAAACTTGATGCCACACAGCTAAGTGCGTATCATCAAATTAATATGTGGAATAAGGATGTGGCGGCCAACTCTATAGGGGCCAGCATTTTTGGTTTCTGGTGGTCGGCTACTTACAATATGATCTGGAGTGATGAATTTGCAGATAAAAACCTGCAAACCAACTATCCATCGGCCGATAGAACAGAGCAATTGATCCTTAAAGAAGCTGGTTCAAAATGGTTTGATGATGTACGCACACCCGAAAAAGAAACGGCGGGCGATATCATTAGCAAAGCATTTAACGCGGCTGTTAAACAACTAAGTGATAAGCAAGGTAAAATTGGCCCTAACTGGCAATGGGGCAAAGTAAGGCCATTTGAAATAGCCAGCCTTTCGCGCCAACCGGCATTTAGTTCGGGCAATTTCGAGGCTGGCGGCTCTGGTACAACCATCAACGCGTTGAATGACGGCCACGGCCCATCATGGCGTATGGTGGTACAAATGGGGCCGAAAGTAAAAGGCTACGGTATTTTCCCCGGAGGTGAATCGGGCAATCCGGGTAGTTTCTTTTACAGCGATATGCTAAAAACCTGGCAAACCGGGCAGTTAAAAGAATTGCTGTTTATGCAATCAGCTAACGAAGCCTCGCCGCGTATTAAATCAACCTATACATTAACAGCTAAATAAATACATACATGGTATTCTTTGTTATACTAATACTTTCATTTGCCAGCGGATATTTTTTGCCATGGTGGATAGTAGCCCTAATTTCGTTTTTAACCACTTTAATTATCGGCCGTACGGCCAAAGGTTCGTTTTGGTCGGGCTTTGCAGCGGTGCTGATTGTTTGGATAGTTCTTGCCCTATTTAAAAGCGTACCTAATGATCACATTATGGCTACACGGATAGCTCATTTATTTATGCTGCCTGCCTGGGGATATATTTTAGCCATTACAGGGATTATAGGCGGTATAGTCGGTGGGGTGTCTGCTTTATCTGGGCTATGGCTCCGACAAGCCTTTCAAAAGCACTAAAAACAAAAACGCCCGGCTATTTAAGTCGGGCGTTTTTATTTGATTTAAATTCGAGATTAAAAAGAAGCCAAAGTTTCTTTCAAAGTTTTAACTGCTTCCTTATCGCTTGTACCCTGCGCAAAAATATCCTGCGAAGTAGCTTTAGCACCATAATAAGCCGCGTTCGAGTCTTTATCGATACCCAAATTTGAACCGTTAATGCTTATACCGGCAAACAAACCACGGCTGCGTGAGTAAGAATAAACTTCGGCTTGCAATTTATAATCGGTGCTCGCGGTAGAACTACGCCCTACCGGACCAGCCGCTGCCGAAATATCACCACCAATGGTAAAATCGCCATTCTTAACTTTGGTCAGCACGCCTTTGTGACGGAACACCAAAACCAGATCGACAGATTGAACACCGATCTGTAAGCCGAAGCTACCACCTGTAAGGGTAACAAATACAGGGTCGCTCCATTTACCATTACCCAATTTCACCATGGCAACACCTTTTCCGCGTTTACCACCGATGCCGAAACCGGCATTAATAAGCTTAGGGATAATTACAATGCCTTCATACTGGTCGAGCAGATCGTGCGGGATGCTCTCCTTCATTTTGGCAAATTCTTTTAATACGTTCGATGCGTTATGCAAACGTTCAGTCTGCTTGGCGTCGTCATCCACCGGCTTAGCCGACGTAAATACAAAAAATAGGCTCAGCAATAGGGGAAGCCTCAATAATTTTAATGCTTTCATGGGGTCTGATTATTTTAAAGTGATCAACTGTTAGTATCGTTCAATACAATACTAACCTCCAAAACACGCACTTGTTTTTTTATTTTTTGTAATGAGAACGTCAAAAGGGATGGTTGATTATTTGAACCATGATTTTTAGGATTTGAAGATTACCTTGATGACAGCTAATTGATCAAATTTATCATCGTATCATGAAAATCCCATAATCAAGTAAATCATGGTTCAAATTCTTATCGTTGTTTATCTTTGCACCCAATGAACAAACCGGATAAACAACAGGTATTTTCTATTAGCAGCGAGGATCAATTTGCTGAGGTTTCTTTACAGGTATTCAACTACCAGGCTTCGAACAATCCGGTTTACAGGCAGTTTATTAGCGGATTAGGTATTGATGTAGATACTGTTAAAACTGTTGAACAGATCCCGTTTTTACCTATCGAGTTTTTTAAATCACACACCATATTAAGTACTGATGATCCCGTTGAAGTTACCTTTACAAGTTCAGGCACTACGGGTATGATCACCAGTAGCCACCGTGTTACCGATAAAACATGGTATGAGGATAGCTTCCGTAAGGCTTTTGATATTTTTTATGGCGATATCAGGAATTACACAGTGTTGGCCTTGCTTCCATCCTATTTGGAGCGTGATGGATCATCGCTTATTTATATGGTTGATGATTTGATCAAACAGTCAAATAATCCGGATAGCGGCTTTTTCCTGTACAACCATGATGAGCTTTATCATCAGCTTAAAAAACAACAGGAAGCTGGTAAACCTACATTACTTATCGGCGTAACCTTCGGCTTGCTTGATTTTATTGATAATTACCAACTTGATTTTCCGGAACTGATTGTGATGGAAACAGGTGGAATGAAAGGCCGCCGCAAGGAGATGATCCGCGAAGAACTGCACGAAATTTTATGCAAAGGTTTTGGTATAAAACACATCCACTCCGAGTATGGCATGACCGAGCTGCTATCGCAAGCCTACTCAAAAGGCGATGGTATTTTTGAATGCCCGCCATGGATGCAGATCATCATCCGCGATACTAACGACCCGTTAAGTACGTTACAAACAGGTAAAACGGGCGGCATCAGCGTTATCGATCTGGCCAATATCAACTCCTGCTCATTTATCGCTACGCAAGACCTTGGGAAACTTTATCTCGATAAAACATTTGAGGTATTGGGCAGGTTTGATCAAAGCGATATCCGCGGCTGTAATTTGCTGATAGCTTAAAAGCGTTGAGAAGCAAGAGCTAAGAAGCAGGAAATAAGAAAATTGTGACACATTGAATAAAATAGTTCCCTAAATAAGAAGAGACTTAGGCTCACGAACAATAGTTGATAAGATTTCTTGACTCTTAACTCCTGATTCTTGACTCTTTGATAGGTATAATTGTTATTTTTGGAGCGCATCATAAAAATGCTAAAAATATGATTGAGAAATTTTTAACCGAAGAACAAGACCCAAAAGCAGTTGAAAGGGTTTATTCGCGTTTGGTCGATTTGCTGTCTACCGGCGAGGAGATCATTTATATAGCCGTTCAGAAAAAACCGGTGGTAAATATTTCCCCCGATTGCATAGCCTTAACCAACAAACGCATATTATTTTTCACCTCACCAAACCTGGGCTTATCTATAAAGTTTGTTGATTTTGTGTGGAAAGATATTGTAGACGTATATACCAAAGAGGAAATCATTGGTGCAGTATTCAGCGTACGTACAACCGGCGGAGCCGAAATGGCGGTTGATTATCTGCCTAAAGTACAAGGCCGCAAGCTTTACCAATACGCGCAAGAGCGTAAGGAAATAGAGCGCGAAGCGCGTCGCCAACGTGAGCTTGAACAAAAACGTGCCGAATCGGGAGCTATTCAATTGGAAAACTCGCCTTCCCGTGCCGCTTTTGTTGCGCCAGCATCACCGCAGCCATTTGCTTCATCGCAATCAAACGGCTACACTGCACCTGCTGCCCCGGTAACACCGCCTGCTCCGGTTGCCGCGCCTGCACCAGTGGTTCAGGAAACACCGGCACCGGCTGCTGCTCCGCAAAAAACAGATGAGCTTACCGAGAAATTGAAAAAGCTAAAATTGCTGTTTGATAACGGCCTGATATCGCAAGAAGATTATAACGCTAAAAAATTAGATCTGCTAAGCGATTTTTAATTGCCGATTTGAGAAATATTGAAAGAGACTGCATCAAACATGCGGTCTCTTTTGTTTAAAGCCCTAAACTTGGCAATAGTTTTATCTTCCTCCCCTGCTGAATGATCTTCCCTTCCCGCTCCATTTTCTTCAACACTCTTGAAATCACTTCGCGCGATGTAGCCATATCATTGGCGATATTTTGATGCGAAATAGCCAGCAGCATATCGCCGGTAATGTTTGCTTTTGTATTGAGATAACTAAGCACACGGCTTTCCAGGTTATTACAAATTAGTTGCCGGGTGGTTTCGAGCAGATCTCCATAGTGCTTTTGATATTCAGTCAATATCATATCGCTCAGCACCCGGTATTGCAACAACCATTCACGCACTTTGTGCATGGGCAAAAGTAAAAGCAGGCTCTTTTCTTCAGCAACTGCCGAAAAATCGACCGGCTTTTCGCCAAACAAATGCGCAAAACTGAATATACAGGTGGCGCCGGGGTAGATGTAATATAATAACAGCTGCATATCAGCCTCATTAAGATACACCTTAGCCGTACCGCTTAATACAATGGGCAAATGCCTTACTATTTGCCCTTCCTTAACAATAAACTCTTCGGGGTTAAACCATTGTGGTTTCCCAAATTCGCTTATCTCGCTCAGCAAATCCTTGCCAAGATATGTTAAGCAATGATTTATCAATTCAAGTTCAGCGTTATCCATATCCAAATATCACCAACTAAAATTACTCCGGCCAGCCTACCGCCAATAATTATTTGCTGCCGCGATGGTTGCAAACTCGGTTGCTACAGTTTGGCCAATGGCAATGAGCATGGCCGCGTCTTCGGCATATATTGGTCGTAATCTTTCGCGTAACGCAGCATCGGGTTGTGTAGCTTTGATGATCAATCGGGATAATTTAATGGCCAACTGGCGGCCTTCTTCGGCCGTGGCGGTAATTAATGAATTACCCGGCACAAGTTGTAATGTATCTGACATAGCTATTGGTTTGTTCGGTACAAAACAATCATAAAACATTCCTCAAAACGGTGATCAATGTTACAATAGCCACCACGACGTTAAATTTTGTTTAAGATATGAGGCGATACGCCAACCACTTTAAAAATCTACCTATATTACCCACCTCATCATATTATGGATAATACAGATATCATTATTATAGGCGCGGGTGCTGCCGGTTTAATGGCTGCCAGAACGTTGACCAAAACCGGTAAAAAAGTAATATTGCTCGAAGCGCGTGAACGCCTTGGCGGCCGCATCCATACGCTGGAAAACGGCACTTCTTTACAACCTGCCGAACTCGGTGCCGAATTTATTCACGGCGATCTACCCGTTACCCAGGCCTTGCTTAACGAGGCGGGGATCAAATACAGCCCGGCCTCAGCATCGATGTGGCGCTATGATGAGGGAAAATTTATTGCCGAAGGCCATGTTATTGAACATTGGGATGAGTTTTTTGAAAGCATCATGCAGCTAAAGCATGATATGAGCATGGAAGATTTTATGCAGCAGGAATTTAGCGGCGAACAATATGAAGGTCTCCGCCAATCGGTACGGGCGTATGTTTCGGGTTATGATAATGCTGATCCCAAAAAAGCCAGCGCGTTTTCTATCCGTAAAGAATGGCAAAATGAACATGAGGATGCTCAATACCGCATAGAAGGCGGCTACCGCGAATTGATCAATTACCTGGCCGATGAGTTTAAACAGGCCGGCGGTCATATTTTTGTGAATGCCATAGCGAAAGACATAGATTGGGGCCAGCATCACGTAACTGTAACCACCGATATTGGCATAACCTATCATGCTAAACAATTATTGGTTGCTATGCCTTTAGGGTTGCTACAAGCCGAAGCCGGCTTAAAAGCCACCATCAGCTTCGATCCTCCTATTGATTATTACACCGATGCCCTAAAATCGCTTGGTTTTGGAGCTGTGATAAAAGTACTATTGGAATTTGATGAAGCATTCTGGTACAGTGACGAGGTTAGGAAAATGACCGGTGCAGATCTGGAAGATATGGGTTTCCTGTTTTCGAAAGAAGCCATCCCAGTTTGGTGGACACAGATGCCAGTACACCGCCCCCTACTTACCGGCTGGCTCGGCGGCCCTCCCGCTGCTGAACGTTTGCATGCCAGCAATGAAGATATGTTGATACAGGCGCTCGAATCCATCTCCAATATTTTCAAGGTAGATATTGGGATATTAAAAGAAAAACTCCTCACCTGGAATGTAATGAACTGGACGGCCGATCCGTTTTGCAGGGGATCATACAGCTATGATACCGTAGAAACTGCCGAGGCAAGGAAAATATTAAGTCACCCGATAGGTGATACGCTATTTTTTGCTGGGGAATATTTGTATGAGGGAACAGCGATGGGAACTGTTGAGGCGGCGTTGACGAGTGGGTTGAGGGCCGCGGAGATGTTGTTGGAGTATAAGTAAGATTTCACGCAAAGGCGCAAAGCCACGAAGCTTTTCTTATCGCCTTTGCTATATTATTCGAAAACTTTGCGCCTTAGCCCGCTTTTGCGTGCTTAAAAGTCAGCGACATACATTCAACTATCTACCCAAAACTTTGCGTCTTAGCGCCTTTGCGTGCTAATCTCAGCTTTGTTTTTTATTTTCCTCCCCGGCTTTTTCAGAACGCTCATAAATATATTTTCTTTTAATCTCCTCCATTACTACTTCATTAGGAGTAACACGACCATTCTTAACATCTTCTAAGCCTTGATTAATAGATTCCTGTAATCTGTCAATTTCTTCTGTTTCCATGATAAATTTAAAGCTACAATAGTCCATTTAAAATATCTATTCTACCTTCCAATAATTCCCGCTTACAATGATCATATTCAGCATTTTAATACTGTTATCATAATAATCGTAATCCTTCAGCTTAAAAGCTACCTGGTAATCCCAAAGTTTATTTAACCATTGCTGATTGCCTTTATCAACCATAGCAGCCACTGTAAAAGGCGCAATAAAACTCAAAGCTTCAAAATACCTCCCTTTGATATCATTTCCCTCAAGCGTGTATCCTGCCGAAATATTATCCGGGTTGCCCTCTGTAGTTTCCTTTATCCAATGGTTTATCTTATTAACAAATAGCTTAGCGCGTTTATCGCCATACAATAAATAATCGGTGCCTACACGCCACGGCACACGGCAGGCATTGTAGTTGTAATAACCATCATATTTAGATTCAAGATAGTTTGGTTTGGCGGGGTGGGCTTTCTTGTTAATTCCTTGTATAAAATCAGGCACCAAACCGGCATCGGGACTATAGTTTTTTTGGAGAGCATTGAAAAGCACATAGTTGTTATCTATCACCTTTTGCCATTTGCCGGTTCTTATCACACCTTCAAAAGCCTTAAAATTGGCGGGCATAAAATCGGATGAGCGCATATCGTAATAATCCTTGCTATCGCCCTCGCTGCCATCGCTCAGCAATACAGAATAGCTAACCTGGTTTATCTCATACCGCATAATGGCGGCTAATAGTTTTTTAGCCTCCTGCAGGTAGTTGATACCGCCCTTGCTTCCCCATTGTTTATTGGCTAATAGCAGCGAATATGCTATATCCATATCACCATCGGTGGCAGCACTTCCGTCAAGGCTTTTGCAATTTTTGCCTTGCGCCCAGGCCATCAAATAGGATGATCGGCTTGCGGGATGCGCTTTGTAATAATTGTACAATCCATCGTAAATGGCTTTGGCCTGTTTATCATAACCGGCCATCAGCACGGTAATGATCATGCCGTAACCCTGCCCTTCGGATACGCATTCTTTGCCCGGTTTTTCGAACCAAACATAAAACTGATGTTTATCACAACTTGGCTTTATGTAGCGCGCTTTCCACTGGCTGTAAAACAACTCAACCTGCGTATCCAACTGTTTTTGAGTCAGATGATTGGGCTTGATGGTTCCAGCAGTATAGGCAACATGCTGCGGGAACGGCCTCAATGCTGTTTGCGCACGGAGGCCGCTTGCCATCAACAATAAAGCCAGCGCGATACTAACCCGCACGCAGTTCCTGGTAAGTTTCGAGATTGTCAAATTCATTGCACAGCATTTCGGTTTTGCAAAAATGATTTTTGAGGCAGGTCAAAAAGTTTTGAATTACCGGGGTATCGCGGCAGGTGGCGGCGTACCAGGTACGTTTTGCTATACTATGGTGCAATGGCTTTGTAACAATGTGTTTACCGGGCAGGTATGGCTTAACAATCCAGTCGGCCATAACGCTAATTCCGAGGCCTGCATTTACCATCTCAATAGTGGCATCCGTGTAGTGGATCCGGCTCAAAGTTTTGGGCTTTACATGCTGCTCCTGGATGAGGGTTTCGATGATCGGGGTCTCCTGATATGAGGGGTCGTAAAGGGCCAAAATAAGCTCCTGATCCTGGAAGTCGCAGATATCAATTATGGGCTTTTTTGCCAGTGGATGATCGGCCGGCAAAATGCAGATCAGGCGGTCTTCAAAAATGGGTTCGTACACTATTTGGGTGTTCACCATTTGGGTACGAACAATGCCGAGGTCAAGGTCACCGCGCATAAGGTATTCGAGTGGTCTGCGACTTGCGTCCGAAACTATATTTATGTTAATATCAGGCCATTGGCTCTTAAAATCCTTAATTACACCGGGTAGCCAATGGTACGCGGTATAGCATTGCATGCTGATATTGAGCTTGCCGGTTTTGCCATTTTTATAGTTGTTAATATCTTCTTCGAGGGTACGTATTTCGGCCAATATTTTTTCCGAACTTCGTAAAAAACGATAGCCAACTTCAGTTAGCTGGAGCTTCTTTCCCTGGCGATGGAACACCTCAATATCCAGTTCCTTTTCCAGCTCTTTTAACTGGTGGCTTAGGGCCGATTGTGTGAGGTGTAAAGAGGCAGCCGCTTTGGTAAGCGAACCCTCTCTTGATATGGTATCTACTAACCTAAAATGATGTAGCGCAATGTTCATTATTAATTTTTCTAATGATTTGCACAAAATTAATTCATTTTTTTCATGAATGCTATAGATATACATTTGCTGTGTATAAAATACACCCTCATGTTTAACACAAATTCAAAAAAATTACTCCTGTTTTTTTTGAGTGTTTTATATGTCTTACACGTACAAGCTCAGCAACAAGTCCTTTCCATAAAGGATGCTGAACAAATGGCCCTTGCTAACTATGCGTCCATCAAGTCGAAGGCAAACCAGCTTAACGCCTCTAAGGCATACCTCAAAGAAACAAAAACGGAGTACCTGCCGGATGTAAATTTCTCCGCACAGCAGGACTACGGTACAGTGAACGGCCAAACCGGACCATCTTATGGTTACCGCGGCCTGTCGGTATCTTCATCGGGCCCAACTCTGGCCAAGCAAAACTGGAACGCCGCATTCGGCGCCCTGTATTTAACCAACGTTAGCTGGGACTTTTTTGCCTTTGGCAGATCGAAACAGCGTATCGGCGTACAAAAAACCATCGTATCTCGCGATGAAACTGATCTGGCACAGGAGCAATTTCAGCACCAGGTACGCGTAGCGGCTACTTATCTTAACCTGCTGGCAGCCCAACAGCTTGCCAAAGCACAACAGGATAACCTTAACCGCGCCAAACAACTGCAAACTGTGGTTGTGGCACGCGTAAAGAACGGACTGAACCCCGGAGTAGATTCGTCATTAGCTAACGCCGAAGTATCGAACGCTAAAATAGCTTTAACCAACGCGCAGCAAACCGTTCAGGATCAAAGCAACCAGCTTTCTATTTACCTGGGCATACCGCACCAGGAGTTTCAGTTGGATAGCGCTTTTATCACCAAACAGCCTAACAATCTGGAAGCGTTAAGTTCCGTAGCCGAAAGTGATCACCCTACCCTAAAGTTTTATCAAAACAGGATCAATGTAAGCGATCAGCAGGCCAAATATCTCCGCACATTCGCTATGCCTACTTTTAGCTTGTTTGGTGTTTATCAAGGTCGTGGTTCTGGCTTTAAGTCGGATTATGGTACTAACCAGGATAGCTATACCGGCAGCTACGGCGCAGGTGTTGATCCTACCCGTTTCAATTACCTGTTTGGTGTAGGCGTTACCTGGAATTTTACCAGTGTTTTCCGTACCCACTACCAGGTGCAATCGCAAAAATTCACCTCAGCACAATTTAAAGATGATTACGAGTTGGTTGATAAACAACTAAAAGCTCAGCAATCATTGGCCGAAACACGCATTGCCAATGCTTTAAAAAACGTAAACGAAGTACCTGTTGAAGTATCGGCAGCCAACAACGCTTACATTCAAAAATATACCCTGTATAAAAACGGACTATCAAACATTGTAGATTTTACGCAGGCACTTTATACCCTTAACCGGGCCGAAGTTGATAAATATATAGCCCTGAACAACGTATGGCAGGCGCTGCTGTTTAAATCGGCATCGAGCGGCGATTTTGGGTTATTCATCAATAATTTTTAACAGTTACACACATATACAATGGGAATGATAAAAGGGGCGCTGCAAAAACCAATTACCATATTGGTTATAGTAGCCGGGCTGTTCTTCTTCGGTATAAATGCGGTACGGACCATCAAGATCGATATATTTCCCGATCTTAACCTGCCGGTTATATATGTATCGCACCCATACGGCGGTTTTACCCCAAACCAAATGGAGGCTTACTTTGGTAAGCAATATGTTAACCTGTTGCTTTTCGTATCGGGCGTAAAAAGTATCGAAACGAAAAATATTCAGGGCTTAACGTTAATTAAAGTTACTTTTTACGAGGGCACAAACATGGCCCAAGCCGCGGCGGAGGTCACGGCGTATACCAACAGGGCCCAGGCCAGCTTCCCGCAAGGGTCGCAGCCGCCCTTTATTTTGCGCTTTGATGCTTCAACACTGCCTGTTGGTCAGTTAGTGTTAAGCAGCGCCACCCGCAGCAATAACGAATTGCTGGATTATGCTTTGGTTTATGTACGTTCATCGTTTACCTCAATTCCGGGCCTTGTTGCTCCGGCTCCTTTTGGTGGTAACCAACGTACAATCCTGATCAAAGCAGATCCTAACCTGTTACGTTCGCACAATTTAACCCCCGATCAGATTGTTGCCGCTCTGCGCGAAAACAACCAGAACACCCCGGCAGGTAACGTTCGCATAGGCGACTATAACTATTTGTCGCCGGCTAATACCACCATCAAAAAAGTACAGGACTTTGGCGATATCCCACTGTATAAAAACGGCATCCAAACCGTATTTATGAAAGATGTAGCCACTATTGAAGATGGTGCCGATATCACCGCCGGTTACGCCCTTATTAATGGTAAACGTTCGGTATATCTGCCTATTACCAAATCGGCCACTGCTTCTACCTGGGATGTGGTTCAGAACCTTAAAAAAGCCATCCCACGCTTCCAGGCTTTATTGCCAGAGGATGTGAAGCTTTCCTTCGTGTTCGACCAATCGGTATATGTAATTAACGCCGTAAAAAGTTTGGCCGAAGAGGGTGCCATCGGTGCCGTGCTTACAGGTTTGATGGTATTGCTGTTTTTGGGCGACAGGCGCGGTGCACTTATCGTGATCCTTACTATCCCAACCAGTATTATCTCGGCTATATTCTTCCTGTCGCTGGCACATCAAACCATCAACATCATGACGCTGAGCGGGCTTTCGCTGGCTATTGGTATTTTGGTGGATGAGTCGACGGTAACTATCGAGAATATTCACCAGCACTTTGATATGGGCAAGCCTAAAGCTTTGGCTATCTGGGATGCCTGTAAGGAGATCGCGTTCCCTAAATTACTGATCCTGTTTTGTATCCTGGCGGTATTTGCACCAGCCTTTACCATGACAGGTATCCCGGGCGCGCTGTTCCTTCCTTTGGCTTTAGCCATTGGTTTCTCTATGATCATATCATACTTCCTGGCGCAAACCTTTGTACCTATCATGGCCAACTGGATAATGGTTAACAAACATGAAGACCATAGCCATAAAGATGGTTTCGCTTTAGAAGATGAAGGCGAGCCATGGGAGCAAAAGGAAAAAGCCATGAAGGCTGTACTGGAGCATAAAGGCCACAAAGTAACCAAGTTTGATAAATTTAGGGATAGCTTTATGCGCCTGATGGACCGCATGCTGCCTAAACGCGCGCTCATCGTATCGGTATATGTTATCGGTGCTATTGGTTTAGCATTATTGCTGTTCAGCATTATTGGCCGCGACGTATTACCTAAAGTAAACTCCGGCACTTTCCAGGTGAGGTTACGCGCACCTGATGGTACCCGTTTAGAACGCACCGAGTTGATAGCGGTTGAAGCACAGCATATTTTAGGTGATATTGTTGGTAAAAACCACATCGCTATCACTTCAACATTTGTTGGTTCGCACCCGTCATCGTTCTCTACCAACCCAATCTACCTGTTCATGGCCGGTCCGCAAGAATCGGTAATGCAGGTGAGCTTGACTGAAGATTATAAGGTAAACCTCGACGAGCTGAAAGAAAAATTCAGAACCCAGATGGCTAAAAAACTGCCAAGCGTTAAGCTTTCGTTCGAGCCTATCGAGCTTACCGATAAAATCCTGAGCCAGGGTTCGCCAACTCCTATCGAGGTTGCGCTTACCGGTAAAAACAAAAAGCAAAACGTTGAGTATGCCTTTAAGATCATCGAAAAATTAAAGAGTATCAAATATTTGCGCGATGTGCAGATAGGTCAATCATTCAACTACCCTACCATCGATATTAATATCGACAGGCAGCGCGCGGCGCAATTGGGTGTGGGCTTGAACGATATCTCCCGCTCGTTGATCGCCTCAACATCATCATCAAGGTTTACAGAGAAAAATAACTGGATAGACGAGAAATCGAACCTAAGCTACTTAGTACAGGTGCAAGTGCCGGAATACCAGATGTCTAGTCTGAACGACGTGAAAGAGATCCCGGTACTGGCCAACCAGCCACGCCCTGTACTTGGCGATGTTGCCGATGTTAAAACAGGTACAACCTTTGGCGAAGATGATAACGTTGGTGCCGTACCTACACTTTCGGTAACAGCAAACATCAATAACAAGGATTTGGGTACCGCTACTCACGATGTGCAAAAAGCCCTCGACGAATTAGGTGCCCCTCCGCGTGGTTTAACTGTTGAAATGCATGGTATGAGCCAAACGCTTACCGCTACGCTCGATAGCTTGCAAAGTGGTTTGATCGTAGCTATTTTGGTGATATTCCTGATGCTGGCAGCAAACTTCCAGTCGTTCAAAATATCGCTGGTTGTATTATCAACTGTACCGGCAGTATTGTTTGGCTCGTTGTTCCTGGTTAAAATAACCGGTGCTACGCTTAACCTGCAATCGTACATGGGTATGATCATGTCGGTAGGTGTATCCATCTCTAACGCGGTGTTATTGATCACCAATGCCGAGGAATTACGCCGCCACAATGGCGATGCATTAAAAGCGGCCCGCGAAGCAGTAGCCCTGCGGTTGCGCCCAATTTTGATGACCAGTTTGGCGATGGTTGTAGGTATGATCCCGATGGCATCAGGCTTAGGCGAAGGCGGTGACCAAACATCGCCGTTAGGCCGCGCGGTTATTGGCGGTTTGATCGCTTCAACCTTTGCAGCATTGCTGATATTGCCATTGGTTTTTGCCTGGGTACAAGGCAACTCCAGCACCCAATCTGTATCATTAGACCCGGAAGATAAAGAAAGTAAATTTTATGTCCCTTTGCACCATCATGAACAAGCTTAAAAATAAATCGATATTACTGCTTGCCGCTATGGCATTAGCAGTAAGTTCCCTGAGCGCCTGCCACTCGGATGATAAAGAGAAACAGGAGCAACAGGAAGAACAAGAACAGCAGGATGCTGTTGAAACCCCTACTGTACAAACAGTACCCGTAACCAAAGGCAGGCTAAGCAGCGCCATCACCATTCCTGGCGAGCTGATCCCATACCAACAGGTAGACCTATATGCCAAAACCAACAGCTATGTAAAAAAGCTTTTGGTTGATATAGGTTCGGAAGTTAAACAAGGTCAGCTAATGGCCGTGTTAGAAGCACCGGAGATCAATTCACAACTGGCAGCGGCACAATCGCGCATTAAACAGTTTGAGGCTGTTTATTTTGCCAGCAAAGCCACCTACGATAGGTTGGTAAGCACCAGCAAAACCCCTGGTACCGTTTCACAAAACGACCTGGAGCAGGCCGAAGCTAAAAAGAATGCAGATCAGGCTAATATCGATGCCGCTAAATCCGGCTTGAAAGAGGTATCGGCTAACTTGGCTTACCTTGAGATCCGTGCCCCTTTTGATGGCGTTGTTACCAGTCGTAATGTTAACCTGGGTGCCTATGTAGGCCCGGGCGGTAAAACTACCGATCCGCTGTTTACCGTACAGGATCAAAACAGGATGCGTTTGGTGGTATCAGTACCAGAAATTTACACAGGAGCGTTAAGCAATAAAAGCGAAGTTAATTTTACTGTTAGAGCTTTACCAAGCGAAAAATTCACCGCACAAGTTAAACGTATAGCAGGTGCATTGGATGAGAAACTGCGCGCCGAACGACTGGAGATGGACGTATACAACAAAGGCAAAAAACTGTTGCCACACATGTTTGCCGAAGTTAGCGTACCACTTCCAGACGGCGACAGCACTTATGTTGTACCTAAAACAGCCGTAGCCACATCTACCGAAAAGGTTTTTGTAATTAAGGTTGTTAACAACAAAGCTGTTTGGGTTGATGTTAAAAAAGGCCTCACCAGCGGCGATAGCGTCGAAATTTTCGGCGGCGACCTGAAACCTGAAGATAAGCTGGTTAAAGCAGCATCTGATGAGATCAGGAATGGATCGAATTTGAAAGTTAAAAATTAATTGGCTGATTAGGTTCAGCAAGGATTTGTGAAGGGATATGGAAGCCCGGAAGCGAAAGCTTTCGGGCTTTTTTTGTTTAATCAATAAAAAATTGTCATTTCGATAGAGCAGCGGGCGTGATGGAGCGCCGAGGCGAAAGAGAAATCTTGTACGCCACGCCAAGCGGCTAATGTATCCTGTAAAAGCAGGGCGTATAAGATTTCTCCTCACCCTCCCACTCAGGCACCCCTGTTCGTCGAAATGACATTCCGTTTTAGGGAGTATTAAAACTCTCCTACTGCAACTTCTTAATCAACCCCGTCCCTATCGCATCCGTACTCTCTGCCGAATTTGATAATATCACCACAGCAAGCTTCTTCTCCGCATTAAAAGCTAAAAAGCTGCTGCTGCCATAGGTGCCGCCATTA
Organism: Mucilaginibacter sp. CAU 1740; assembly: GCF_039839285.1. Lineage (NCBI taxonomy): Bacteria > Pseudomonadati > Bacteroidota > Sphingobacteriia > Sphingobacteriales > Sphingobacteriaceae > Mucilaginibacter > Mucilaginibacter sp. CAU 1740. The sequence goes on from NZ_JBDOQS010000021.1 coordinate 85,914, forward strand.
TGAAAAATATATTCAACCCCGTCTACAACAATGATATGCCAACCTAACGCTATTTTGGTATCCTTGCTATAAGTAACTTCATGCGTTTGCACAAAAGCCTTTGCAAGCTTGTCTGCGCCTCCATTCATGTTAGCCCTCGCATATATCAGCAAATCATTTACAGTTGAATGCAGCGCCCCGCAGGCAGCAAGAGCGTTAAATTCCCAGGCTACAGTTTGATCCCCGTATTGGCTGTACACTTTGGTAAAGTTAGGTTGTTGCAGGGGGCTTAAATGTTGGACCGTATTTTTCATCCCAAGCGGGGTGCAAATAACATCTTGCACCATCTGGTCGAAAGTTTTGCCGCTAACCTGAGATAGGATCGTCCCCAACAAACCAACTCCTAAATTTGAATAAGCATATTGCTCGCCGGGATTGCTGTTGAGTTTGCATTTTTTGAGATAGGTATATAGCAATCGCTTATTGTAGTTTTTATATGGATTAGCCGCGCCTGCCGAATCAAACTGCAAGTTTTCGGGGATACGCGCCAGTCCGGAAGTGTGATTACTTAATTGCAGCAACGTAATGCCGTTAAGCGCGGTATTTGTTTTTACAGAATCGGGCAGATATTTGGTTATAGGGTCGGTTAGTTTTACCTTGCCTTCGTTGGCGTAAAAGGATAACAACGTAGCGGTAAACGTTTTGGTGATTGATCCTATTTCGAATATGGTATTAGCTGTTGGCAACTGATTATTAGTCCTTGCGGTTTCGCCATAATTATAAGTGGAAAGTTGCCCGTTTTTTAATATGCCGATACTCAAGCCAACGGTATTAAGCTTTTGAATATAAGGGCGGGCTATTTCATCAACCTGTTTATCCATATCGCTGAGCATTTTATTGGATGTGGCTACCTGTGTGGTTTTATCAGCAGAAACTTCTTTATAAGGCTGAAACAAAAAAAGCTCGATCTTATTACCGGCATCCAGACTCATTAACAGTTGCAACGTTACTGATTGAAACACCAGTTTGTAAGTACTAACCTTGTTATTCACAAAGCTGATCACCGTAGAGCCTTTGATCTGGTTTAATGGAAACACCTGCTGCTCCATCAAACTACGAAACTGCCCGCTGCCTACCGCATGCCTGAAATTAGGGCCGGTAAGGGTATAGATAGAATCAGCTTGCTTAGCATTAAAGAAGTTTTTCACCAACGCGAATACCGAATCGGTTTTAAACTGTTGATGGCTTTGGCCAAAGGTAATACCCGATGTAAATAGCAATATAGCTAAGCAAAGTTTGAACTTCATTAAATGGTGTTTAAAGATCTTTAAAATCCGCCGCAAGGTAGTTACCTGCCAAAGGATCGGTCACGTTCAGGAACCTGCGTTCGTTCTGTTTCCAAACCCTGCGGAAAATAATAACGCCGATAGTTGCTCCGATGATATAGTTATAGCCTATAAAACTAAACATGCCGCCGAAAACCTCCATACCATCCCGGATATCTTTACCCGTGCATAACAACATAATGGTACTTGTTACTATCGATATGGCTAAGCCATATAAAAAGCCGCCGTTAATGATGCAGTAATCCCACATGCCGCGCTTGCGGGCATTTTCCCATTCCTTAACAAAGCGAATGTTTTCTACATCTTCTTCGGTGAGTCCTTTGGCTTTCAACCGGGCCAATTCTTCACGGCTATATTGATAGCGGTAATGCCCAAAGATGAGAGAAACCGGGAAATAAACTAAATAAGCCAGGCCATACCCACCCCATACAAATAGCAGGGCAATAACCATGAGTATGACAAACCACTTATAGTTAACTTTCAGATATGATTTGAATCGATTTGCGTTCATACCTGAAAGTTAATTTTATATAGTTGGTGTTTGCCCGGCTAAAAGAAATAGTACGGCCATGCGCACAGCTACACCGTTTTCAACCTGATCAAGAATGATGGATTGTTTGCTGTCGGCTACATCGCTGGTGATCTCCACACCGCGGTTTATCGGGCCAGGGTGCATTACGGTGATCTCTTTATCCAACGAATCCAATATCGTTTTATTGAGGCCGAATAGCATGGTGTACTCCCTTAAAGATGGGAAGTATTTAATATCCTGGCGTTCTAACTGGATACGAAGCATGTTGGCTACATCGCACCAGTTAAGGGCTTTTCTTAAATTATGTTCAACCTTTACACCTAAGGAGCCAATGTATTTAGGGATCAACGTGGTCGGACCACAAACCATAACCTCAGCGCCCAGCTGTTTTAGGCAAAGTATGTTTGACAATGCTACGCGCGAGTGCAGGATATCACCCACTATAACTACTTTTTTGCCGGCTACGTCGCCGTATTTTTCACGGATAGAGAATGCATCAAGTAAAGCCTGTGTAGGATGTTCGTGTGCGCCATCACCGGCGTTTACTATTTGTGCTTTTACATGTTTTGAAAGGAAGATACCTGCACCAGCATATGGGTGGCGCATTACCACCATATCCACTTTCATGGCAAGGATGTTGTTTACGGTATCTATCAGCGTTTCGCCCTTGCTTACTGATGATGAAGAGGCCGCGAAATTTACCACATCTGCCGATAACCTTTTCTCAGCCAGTTCGAATGATAAACGGGTACGGGTTGAGTTTTCGAAGAAGATATTGGCGATGGTTACATCACGCAACGATGGCACTTTTTTGATAGGCCTGTTCAAAACAGATTTAAAAGTATCGGCAGTTTCAAATATCAGTTCAATATCTGCGCGGTTTAAATCTTTAATACCTAATAAGTGTCGTGTGCTCAGTCCTGCCATGTTATTTTGATTTCGGATTTCGGATGTTCGATTTCGGATTTTTGTATTTCGGATTTCGGACGTTCGATTTCGGAATTATTTATTTTTTATTATTTAATTTTTGATTTTCTTTCGCTGTTTTACCTATTGCAGTAAAGATTGCAGTGAGTTCGTTAGCCTCTTTTTTCAAGCCAGGCAAAGTAGGTGAATTAACTAAACCAGACTCCTCAATCAATTCTAACCAATAAATTGATTCATCAGCTTCTTCTTCTACAATCACTATTTTGTTTATAAAATCAGCCGTCGATTTTCCTCTGCACGCGGATCGATAATTTGCACCTACGGAGGTTGAGCTTCGTAGTAATTGATGAGTTAAGATGTCAATTGAACGTGAACGAGGCAACTCTTCAACAAACCTAATAATGTCTGTTGCGAATTTCTTAGTCCTCTTTTTTAATTCAACCTTATCCATTTCAAATAAAATTTCATAAAATCAGTAAATTCAAAATCAAAATAATTCCGAAATCGAACATCCGAAATCCGAAATCACTCAGAAACAAGAACAATCTTGTCCTCCCCGTCAGTGTCTCTCCAGCTTACTACTACTTTTTGCGATGCGATAGAGTCAACCTCAATCCCCACATAGTCTGCCGATACCGGGATATGACGTGAATATCTTCTATCTACCAAAGCCAAAAGCTCAACTTTTTCCGGGCGACCGAAGGCTTGTAACGCATCCATAGCAGCGCGGATCGTACGGCCAGTCCAAAGCACATCGTCCATCATGATCACTTTTTTACCTTCTATGATAAAATCTATCTTGGTTTGATTTGGTAACAGCTGCGATTCGCGGCGGCGAAAATCATCACGGTAAAAGGTGATATCCAAATCGCCTTGCAATATATTTTTATCGGGAAGGATCTGCCTTAATTCTTCAGCTACACGTTTGGCTAAGTAAATGCCACGGGGCTGGATACCAATTAATACCGTATTTGAAAAATCGTTATGATTTTCAATTAATTGGCGACATAAACGTTGTATGGTAATTTGAAACTTTTGTCCGTCGAGCAGTGTCAGATTTTGCATCGTATGGGTGGATTTGGGCAAAAGTAATAATTTGTTTTCAGTTTTGGCGGATGAGTTTTGAATAGGAAAGTAACTCGCGCTCGTTTTTAACGAGTGCGTAGCTGGGTTTGCGTTTGTAACGCAAACCGCGCGATACAATCGCGAAACCATATTAAGCGCTCGTTGCAAACGAGCGCAAGTTAATTAGGCATCACCCGGCGAGAGCTCTTAAAGCAGCCATCGCCTTTTCGGCGTCCTTCTTCGCTACAAAAATATGATCATGATAATAGGCAGCCACTACATTACAACTGATATTTTCTTTAGCCAGCGCGGTGGCAAACGCGGCTGTAAGTCCGGTAGCCTCGAGCGATGAATGGATAGTTAACGTGATCCAGGCGGCTATATAGCTGTATTCAAGGCTTAGCTTATCGGCTGTTTCTTTTTTAAGGATGAGGGTTATGGCTTCTTCTTCTTTAAAAAAGGCAATGATATCTTTAAGGTTGATATTGTTTGTTGATGTAGTTGTGCAGTAAACATAATCACCAGGATTAAGTACAGGAGTCATGTTTTTGAGCAGGGTGTTGAGGTTGGTTTCTCCTGTAGGCATTTTCAAATATATAAAAACTAATACTCTGCTTGCCTAAACTAATTGCAGCGGGATGTGTACCAACATCCCGCTGCAAAACACCAATATGTCATTGCGAGGTACGAAGCAATCGCATGCTATACAGGGCGGATTTGCTTCCGTGCGATTGCTTCGTACCTCGCAATTGTAAAGGTTAGATAATTCGGTAACAGAATTAGGGATTATTTTTGTTGTTTAGGGTAGCCATATCAATGGGCTTTTTACCATTAATCCCCTGATGTGGCC
>NZ_JBDOQS010000022.1:0-58510 GCF_039839285.1 Mucilaginibacter sp. CAU 1740
TGTCAAACTCGTTCACTAATCGTTTGGTACCGGGCAATCCCAATCCAAGGCTTTTACCTGTAGAAAAACCATCGCGCATGGCGGCAGCAATATCAGGAATACCGGGCCCTTTATCAGAAAATACCAGCCTGACACCGTTGTTACGGCCGCTTGAAACAACCTCTATCTGGCAAACGCCGCCATTGGCGTATCGCATCATATTGCGTACTAATTCGCTGGCTGCGGTAAGCAGACGGGTTTGATTAACCAGGCCCATCTTAATTTTTACGGCGACTTCTTTCACCCGGTTTTTTAAAAAAACAACGTCCTGCTCTTTCAGTACCTGTACGGTGTCTTTACTGAGTGATAATATCATCGTCGGTCGATTCTTGATCTATATCTTCTTCATCTATATCAATCATCGATTTTAGCAAGCTCATGCCACGCTCCATATCCAAAGCGGTATGCACTCCTTTTAGCGGTAAGCCCAGTTCTATCAACGTAATGGCAACCGCAGGCTGCATGCCTACAACTACAGTTTCTGCATCCAATATTTTTGACATGCTGGCGATGTTGCCAATAATACGCCCCATAAATGAATCGACAATGGTTACAGCCGAAATATCTATTAAAACGCCCCTGGCATTCGTTTTATTTACCATCTGCACCAGGTCGGCCTCCAGGTTAAGTGCCAGTCTATCATAAAGATCAACCTGGATAGTAACCAATAAAAAATTGCCCAGCTGCAGAATAGGAATTTTATCCATTATAAACCGATATTAAAATTTAGCGATAGGGTTTGATTTTCTCACTTCCAGCCTCATCAGCTTAAATGAGTGTGATAAGGCGCTGGCTAAAGTTGCCTTGGTAATGATATTGGAAAGATCAATACCGAGGTGGACTACGGTTTGAGCAATCTCGGGGCGGATACCGCTGATAATACATTCGGCTCCCATCAATCGCGTTGCACTTACTGTTTTAATTAAATGCTGGGCAACGAGCGAATCTACCGCAGGTACGCCAGAAATATCTAATATGGCTATGCTTGATCCTGTTTCAACTATTTCCTGCAGCAGGTTTTCCATTACAATTTGGGTACGAGCGCTGTCAAGAGTGCCAATTATCGGCAGGGCCAGTATACCATCCCATACACGGATCACCGGAGTTGATATTTCGGCTATCTCGTCGGTTTGCCTTAAAATAACCTCCTCGCGACCTTTTATAAAAGTTTCAAAAGTAACAACGCTGAGGTTATCCATTAACCGGTTTATTTTAAGACTTTCGGAAAATAAATGCTGCGGTTCATCAACTATTTCTTCCTGCAGTACTTCAAGCAATGCCTCTTTTAATGAAAATACAAAGTTGCCCGTTTCGCGGGGGCTAAAGCCTTGGCGCGCACGTGTAATCGCAATGCCACCTAAAATTTCAATAACCGGGGTCCATTCGTCAGAATTAAGGTCGGTAAAGTTTCCGCTTGATAAATTACTCACCAAGGCCTCAACTAACTCTTCAGACTGGCTTCTCAGTTCATCGTTACTGATCAGGTCTTCCCGCAGGCCTTCATCGGCAAGTTGGTTCTTCATCCAGAGTTCAAGGATGTTTTTTTTCTTTTTTTGTAGCAATTGATGTGTTTTAAGTGACATGGATGAAGAATAGGGTAATGATTAGTTGACCTTACAACTCAAACTTGGCAAAGTTGAATTAAAACGGAAAGTTAGAAAACCCTTTTCAAAATAAGAAATATAATTTATTTGTTAACTAAAATGATAATTAAGCCGTTTGGCCGCATTTCATAATGCATTCTTTTTATTGGTATATACAAAATAAGTATTTTTTTCTTTATGTAATTAATACTTAAGCACCTTGCTGCGGCCACATCGGTGGATTTTCCCTCACTTCGTTTAAAAATTCTATCAGCTGCTCTATTTCATCTGTAGCTAAACTTAAATCCCCATCGGCTGTGTAGCTGTACACCCGTCCAGGAACATCAAATGTTAAATAGCCTATACAACTTTGTTCATTGTTATGGTTGAATCCTAATCTTTCCATTTTGCTATAGATGGGATCGAACCTGTATGAAAAACATTAAAAAACTATTGTTACCTTTTCCCACTTACTAAAACTGATCATTAAATTTAATGATGCTTTAAGGTTCGACCCAAAACGGGTTGGATCTTCCGAAATCGGCCTTAATGATCAAATAAAGACGTAAACCGTTTAAGGTCATCTATAAATTGGTTCGTGTAGACGACGGATTTGAGTACAATTTTAGGCAAGTTGTCAATTTTATTGACAACTTTTTTTATGAGATAAATTTTGATCATATTAAACGAACAGCGATTCTTTATGTGTTTAGGCATATCAATGTTAAATGAAATCTTAAAGGCAGGTTTGAGATGCCTACTTTACAACATTTCGAACAGGCTTTTGTATGATCTAAGTTTATTTGTGGATGTGAAGTTTTAATTCGAATTGGACGTTTAAAGTGTGTTAATTCAAAATGGCCGTTACAAATCATAAATGATTTAAATACTCTGGACAAACTAAATGGTTACTATAATTTCAATTGTTTTAAATTGACCTTAGGCGCTCAACAATCATAGGGCTTAATTTACTAACGAAATTATGTGTTCTAATCAGATTCCCACTTCCAGTCCCTAACCTCCGGCATATCAATACCCTGATCATAAATGTAGGCACGGTGTTCTATCAATTTATTAGCCATAGCCTGTTTTAAATAGGAGGTAGTAGCACCTAATTGCGGCAGGCGCCTTAATGCATCCATGACCAGGGTGTATCGGTCCATTTGGTTTAATACGGTCATGTCAAATGGAGTAGTAATAGTACCTTCCTCCTTATAGCCGCGAACGTGGATATTTTGATGGTTTTTACGGCGATAGGTCAGGCGATGTATCAACCAGGGATAAGCATGAAAAGCAAATATCACAGGCTTGTCTACAGTGAACAAACTATCAAAAGCTTCATCGCTTAAACCATGCGGATGTTCTGTATCGGGCTGTAATTTCATCAAATCAACGACATTGACTACCCTGATTTTCAATTGAGGTAAATGCTGTTTAAGTATGGAAACAGCTGCCAGTATTTCCAGAGTAGGTACATCCCCGGCGCAAGCCATCACCAAATCAGGCTCCCGTCCCTCGTCTGTACTTGCCCAAGGCCATATACCGATGCCCCTTGTACAGTGTATCGCGGCCTCATTTATGGAAAGCCATTGGGGCGACGGATGTTTCCCGGCAACCACCACATTTACATAATGACGGCTGCGAAGACAATGATCCATCACCGATAAAAGACAATTGGCATCGGGGGGCAAATAAACCCTGATCACTTCGGCCTTTTTATTCACCACATGATCGATAAAACCCGGATCCTGGTGAGTAAAGCCATTATGGTCCTGCCGCCACACATGTGATGCCAAAAGGATATTGAGGGAAGCCAATTTACGCCTCCATGGAAGGCCGTTGGTTACCTTTAGCCATTTGGCGTGTTGGTTGAACATCGAATCAATAATATGTATAAAAGCCTCATAGCAATTAAACAGGCCATGCCTGCCGGTCAGTAAATACCCTTCCAGCCAACCCTCGCACTGGTGTTCGCTTAGCATTTCCATTACCCTGCCATCTTTCTTCAGGAGGTCGTCGGTTTTTTCAGTAATGCCCATCCATTGACGCTCGGTTGCTTCGAAAACTGCATTTAGCTTGTTTGACAGCGTTTCATCCGGGCCAAATACACGGAAATTACGACTGTCCATATTTAATTTTAATATATCGCGCACAAAGCTGCCGACCACCAACGTATCCCCAGGGCCTGTGATGCCACGCTTTTGCACATCAATGCCATATGCCTTGAAATCGGCCATAAGTAAATCCTTAAGCAGCAGACCACCATTGGCATGCGGATTAGCGCCCATACGTTTTTCGCCAACAGGTGCCAAGGCTTGAAGGTCAGGTCTTAGCCTTCCATTTTCATCAAAAAGCTCATCAGGTTTATAGCTGCGTAACCATTCTTCGAGCTGCACCAGGTGTTCTGGCGATTTTGAAGGGTCGGAAAGTGGCACCTGGTGTGCCCGAAAAGATCCTTCAACCTGCAGGCCGTCTACAATTTTAGGCCCTGTCCAGCCTTTAGGGCTGCGCAATATGATCATCGGCCAGTTGGGCCGCTGTGTGTCTCCACTAAGCGCACGTTGTTTTATATCTTGTATTTCGCTTATCACTGTGTCAAGCAAGGCGGCCATTTGCCCGTGCATGGTAATCGGATCGTCGCCGCTTATCAGGTAAGGTTTCCATCCATATCCTTTAAACAAAGCCATCAACTCTTCTTCCGGAATGCGGGCAAGTACAGTTGGATTTGCTATCTTATAGCCGTTAAGGTGCAGTATAGGCAACACAACCCCATCCGTAATAGGGTTAAGAAATTTATTGGAGTGCCAGGCCGTGGCAAGCGGGCCGGTTTCAGCCTCTCCGTCGCCAACTACGCATGACACGATAAGGGATGGGTTGTCAAAAACGGCACCAAAGGCATGACTTAATGAATAACCAAGTTCGCCACCTTCGTGCATGGAGCCGGGACATTCAGGCGAAACATGGCTGGGTATGCCGCCGGGGAAGGAAAATTGTTTGAATAAACGGGTCATTCCTAATTCGTCCTGCGAAATGGCTGGATAAATTTCAGAATAGGTGCCTTCAAGATATGTTTGTGCTACCATGGCAGGGCCTCCGTGTCCGGGTCCGGATATATAAACCATGTTAAGATCATACTTTTTAATGATCCTGTTCAGATGCACATATACAAAATTTTGCCCCGGTGTCGTTCCCCAATGCCCGAGCAGCACGCGCTTAATGTGTTCAACTGTCAAAGGCTGTTTAAGCAAGGCATTTTCGCGAAGATAAATTTGTCCTACTGCCAGATAATTTGAGGCGCGCCAGTAGGCATCTATCGAGGTAATCGCCTCAATGTCCAGTTCTTCATTGGTGATTTCGATATTATTCATAAGAAAGATGTTGATGATAATAAATATCGAAAAATGATTTTGCTTTTTTGTAATTACCTTTAAAAAGAAATAAAGGCATCAGCTATGAATATCTTTGTGATCAACTCGGGCAGCAGTTCAATTAAGTATAAGCTTTTTAATGGGGATAATGTAGCGGTAGCGAGAGGGGTGATTGAACGAATAGGACATGAAGATGCTGTTGTCACACATCATTATGGCAATAATCGGGTTATTAAACTAAACCAGCCTGTGCCTGATGACGAAGCGGGTATAAATCTTGCCATAAGCTTGCTTACCCGTAACGATATTGCAGTGATTAAAAGCGTAAACGAAATACAGGTTACCGGCCACCGCGTTGTGCATGGTGGCGAAGCTTTTACCAAAGCGGTTATTATAACTCCGTTGGTCAAGGAAAAAATAAAGCAACTTTTTCCCCTGGCTCCGCTCCACAACCCAGCTGATTACAAGGGTATTGCCGTAGCCGAAAAAATTTTACCAAACGCGGTTCACGTAGCGGTATTCGACACGGCTTTTCATTGCTCCCTGCCCGAAAAAGCATTTCATTATGCAATTCCTCAAAAATTTTACAAAGATGATGGTGTAAGGGTGTATGGTTTTCATGGAATTAATCACAAGTATGTATCGCGGCAAGCAATGACCATGCTCGACAAAAAACGACTCAAGATCATAAGCATCCACCTTGGTAATGGCTGCAGCGTTGCTGCTATCAGGGATGGCGTTTGTGTAGATACCAGCATGGGTTTAACCCCTCTTGACGGCCTGATAATGGGTACGCGAAGCGGTGCTATCGATCCTTCTGTAGTGCTTTTTATGTTACAACAAAAGCACTACAACCCTGAACAGGTTAGCGCATTGCTAAACAAAGAAAGTGGCTTATTGGGTTTGACAGGCAAAGCCGACATGCGCGATATCGCAGAACTGCGCAAAAAGGGGGATAAAGGCGCGATACTGGCTTATGAAATGTATTCTTACCGGATAAAGAAATTTATTGGTGCTTACACTGCGGTGATGGATGGGGTGGATTGTCTGATTTTCACTGGTGGCGTTGGTGAAAATGATGCCGATATAAGGAAGCTTGTTTGTGAGAGCCTCGGATATTTGGGCGTTGAACTGGATGAGCAACTCAATAAAACGGCAGGAACATCAATAATCATAAACGCAGCCAAAAGCGACGTAAAAGTGCTGGTGTTGCCAGCCAATGAGGAGATGGAAATAGCCCGTCAATGCCGCGACCTTTTGGAAGATCTGTCTTCGAAAAGTTGAGTGGATAAATTTCAATATAATTGAACTAAACCATAAAATGTCTACCAGTAAGTTTTTAATATGAAATCTAAATCTATGAAATCTATTCTATCTTTTTTATGCTTTTCCATTTTGCTTTTTGGCTGTACAAATTCGGCTGATAATAAAAAGGAAAAAATGACAGGAGACAGCCTAAAAATAAGTAAAAGCGAAGTACTGTCTTCACCAATCCTTACAGCAGAACAGCAACACAAATTAGCGCCCGACAGTGTATTGTTTCGCCTGAAAGACGGTAACAAGGATTTCACTGAAGACAATCTTACCGTTCGTAACAATACAGAACGCGTCCGCAAGGCATCTTTGGGGCAATATCCCAAGGCTGTTATCCTTTCATGCCTTGATTCGAGGGTTCCGGTAGAAGATGTTTTTCATAGCGGTATCGGTAACCTTTTTGTAGCGTGCGTAGCCGGTAACATTGTTAACGAAGATATATTAGGAAGCATGGAGTACGGCTGCAAGGTTTCGGGTGCCAAGTTGATCGTAGTGATGGGGCATGGCTATTGTGGTGCTATCAAATCAGCAATCAGCGGAGTTCAATTAGGCAATATCACAGCCTTGCTTCGCAAAATAAAACCGGCAGTAACGGCCGCAGGGAGAAACTTTAATGGCAAAAAAAAGTCATCAAATCCTGATTTCGTGCAGGCTGTTTGTGTTGAAAATGTACGTTTAACTATCGGTTTGATCCGCTCCCGAAGCTCGATTTTGAATGATATGGAAAAATCGGGCGAAATAAAGATTGTTGGGGCAATTTATGATATGAACACCGGCAAGGTGGATTTCTTGGATTAAGCGGGTTGGTTTTACCGATTATATACTTTTGCCACTAATTTAGCGTGCAATTTTGCAGGGAGGGCTGCAATTTGAATTGAAGTTATCTTATTAAATAACGCCTGTTTTTGTTAAACTGAAAACGATAAGTGGCACGCACACCGATAAAGGTTAAATTAGTACCGTCATTAACGTCTGAACTTTGATATTTAAGTGCTAAATCTAACGCATTAATTGAATAACATGCAGTAAGCGCCCAGCCAAAATAGGCTTTAGTATCGCTGGCCAGCCTGTAATCGTTAAATGCATATATGGTGTTGATGGCGACGCCTCCCTATGATTCAAGGTAAAAATTTGAAAAATGGTAACGATAGCCTGCGTAGATGGGCCAGCTCCTGTATTGGGCATGTACGTTTGAAGGAAGCAGCTCTTTTTTTACGCCGAATCGATTATATCCAATTTCTAATGATACCTGTTGCGGGGCGGCGTTGAAACCAAAAAGTGTTTTTACCGAAACGTCGTAACCAAGCGTAGCCAGGTCTGATAACTGGCCTGTTGGAATAGATAGCTGAGAGCCCAATTGTAATTCATTATTTCCTTTTGAGCAAAAGCTGCCGCAGGTAATTTAAAAACCGCAAATAGGATAAGTAGTTTCTGTTTCATAGATAGTTTATTATGAGGGCTTTAAAATTTATTCTTGAGTGGATTTTTTATCATGAATATAAATGTCATGTTGTTGAAACGGAATGTTGACAGCGTTAAGCCGGAATACCTGTGTTAACGCTACGATCAAATCGCTCTTTACGTTGTTTGCCTCAGAAAGATTTGCTACCCAAAAATAGATGTTCAAATTGATGGAGCTTGTGTCAAATTGATCAAACTGAATTGAATACGGGGGATGTTTAGCGAGCCTTTTTTCTGCTTCAAGGATGTCCGAAATGATTTGATTTACTTTTTGCAGGTCTGAATCATATGCAATACCAACGGTTATTAAACTTCGCTTCCGGTTCCCGGCTAATGTCCAGTTGGTAAGATGGGTGCTCAATAAATCGCCATTAGGCATAATAAGGTCGGCGCCATCCCATGTGGTAATAACACTGCTCCGAAAACCTATGGATTTCATGGTACCACCTTGTCCTCCGATATCAACGATATCGCCAACGTTTACCGGTTTTTCAAACGCGATAATTAAACCGCTTACCAGATTATTAACCAGCGTTTGGAGGCCAAAACCAATACCTACGCCCAGGGCGCCAAGTACAATAGTTATTTTGTCGATGGGTATGCCAGATGCCGCTAACGCGAGGAAGAGTCCTATAGTTAAAATCGATATGCGAATCAATAACAGCCAGCTCCCAACTCCGCGGGATTCTTGTTTATCAGATTTTCCACCACGGTCTGCTGCGAAAAAAGATACAATACGGGAAATGATGACGGATATTCCCATAATAACCACGAAAAGTACCAGGTTGCTAAATGTGAATGTATAATCTCCTAAAGTTCGTTCCGTAGTGAAAAATTCTTGTAGTGGGCGGGCAAGTGAATCAAATACCGGAAAATTTCTACCAAAAATTATCAGCCATCCAAATACCATTGCGACATATAGTAGAACCGGGGCGCGGCCGCCAATTTTATCGAAATTTAAATAAAAGAGTTTCTTGTCCTGGCGAGTATATACATTGTAGGCTAACAACAGTCCTTCGTTAATAAGCCTAACTACCCAAAGAAAAACTATCGCAACTATTACATTCATGTAACCACCAATTAACAGAGATTTGGCCAGGTTATAGCGGCCAAAGAAGTTGGCTATGATCGAACTGAATTCTAAAATGGCCATCAGGCCAATAGCATAAACAATCCATTGTTCACGAAGTTCTCTTCTTGGCCCTTTGTACAAAGCTGATAAGCTGTAGACTACGCCCAAAAGTGCAGTGAAAACCATTAGCCAGCGTTCTATACGCGAGGCTTGCAAAAGGAGATTATCAAATGAGGCCAATACAAATAAGAAAAGCATCCCCATCCAAAATTTTAACCAATACTGAACTATAAATTTATTGAACAAAATACTTAACGATATGCTTGAAACCAACCACAAAGCTACATTAACTATAAAAGGCGGTGAATAGAACAGGAATTGGTAAAGGTTCATCACAATGAGTATCGCCGAAAATAAAGGATAGCGCAATACCAATTGACCATCAAAACTATCTGAAAGTAAATCCCTTGCTATATATATACTTTTCAATGACCGTAAGTAAATGAAAGACACCATAGTTAGTGCTATCATTAATAGTAATTTCCAACTGTTATTTGCCAGGAAAAAAGTTGAAGTAAGATATGCCTTGGAATAAGATTGGCTTAGTATTTCACCTAATGGCCTCGAGTAATTATCAGGTGTCCAGATATTTAAAAACTCTCTTTTAAATGCGTTATTGGCCAATTCTCCCTGGTTGGTTGAAATTTCGTCTAACGCAGCTTGTAATTTAAAGATCGTAAGGTTTATCTCGTTCAACAGTGACGTTACATTGCCATTAGCTTCTTTTAATACGCTGTCTACGGGGTGGGCTTCATAAGCTACTACCACTAACTGCTGCATGTATTTCTTCAAACCAGCGGAATCCTGAGGAAATTTAAAAAGTGAAGGCGAGCTAAGCAATGAGTCCAGTTCGTAACGCGAATTATTTAACTGATATTGGTACTGATCCAGCTTCGTTTTGTATAGAAGTGTTTTCTTCAATAATTCATTTAATATATTGCCGGTAGCCGTCAAATTTCTGAATGTCTGAGCGCTACCCTTATTGATAAAAACGCCGTCACCAGCCTCCATGAAATTATAATTGACTTTCTTTAGATCTGTCCGAATCATTGCTGTATCAACACCATGACTAAGAAATATTTTGGCTTTTTGATTAGTTTTTTTAATTTCTTCAAGCACTTTCTTCTGATCGAGGGTCGCCTTATCTGTTTTAAAATCTTCAAGGCTTTCTTTTGCTGCCTGCTTCGCAAAGGCCTGCATACGGGCAACATAATCAAGTTTTGCACTATCGGGTTTGTAAGCAATAGTATCTTTACGCTGAGCCTGGCCGGGGAGCGTAAAAAAGCAGATTAAAAATAAAAAGGCAAAAAACCAGCGAGTTTTGTTTATTATCATAATATAAGCTTTCTGTATAAAGATATAACTAATAGTCAATCAAAAATATTTGCAATGCAAATACCCAAACCTTTTAAGCCTTTATCTAAATTCTCAATGACTTATTGTTGTTTATCGAAATATGGTTATTTTGGCTAAATAAAACACCTTATGAAAAATATCTACCTGCTTACATTATTTTTATTGCTGTTTTTTGGTGGCGTCAAGGCGCAAAACCGGGCAGTGCCTAAATTGGATGTTATTATCAAAACCAACGGTGAGGAAATGAAGGGTAAGATCACCAAAATTACAGAAGACGGCCTGACATTCATATATAACGGAGAAACGTTAGAATATACGGTAAAAAAATCCGAAATATTACGCATAACTCATTCAAGCGGCAGAGTTGAAGTTTTTAATCAACCGGTTCAGCCTGCGCCTGAGCGAAAAAAAGATGAAGTTGTTATGGAAGCGTCGCCTGTTGGTCATCACAATAAGATTGCCGTTCTACCTTTTGGCTTTTTAATGGATCGTCAGCCGGGAGCCGAAGAAGTAGGTTACAAGGCCCAGGATGATACCTATGCATTTTTAGCTCAGCACTCTGCTGGCTATACCATACTTGATACCCGTACTACAAATGCCCTGTTGATAAAAAACAATATGACCCGCGAAAAGATTCGCGGTTTCACTATGAAAGAAATCTGTGATGTACTGGGGGTTGAATATTTGATAGACGGAACGGTAATACAAAACAAGGGAGCTCAAACAAGTTCAACCAGCGGTTATGCCGACACCAAATTAAAACGCGATGCCGATGCTAAGGTAAAAAGTGTAAGCGGATACGGCAGTTCTAACAGTTACACTCAACAAAGATATGAAGTTAGTGTAAGCCTTGGAATTTATATGGATACCAATGCAAGCATTTATAATCAAACGCACAAAGCTTTTTTCACAAATACGGATGGTTCTTTCAGCAGTCCGCTGGAGTACCTTTTAAAAAGGTGTCCGCTATATAAAAAATAAGCGGTTATCTTTTAAAGATGACCGCTCTATGGTTTATTATTTAAAAAAATGCATGGCTAATGAAGTAGTCATACATTTTTTGCTATTCAGCCGCACAATCAGTCTTTTGTTTTGCCTTAGCTAAAAGGGGATCGGCTGAATCTTTGGTAATCTCCTGGCAGGTAATTTTATTTGAGTAACCTGCCTGTGTGCTGAATACATTTACATAATTTATTTTACCTTCGGCCACCACTATTTTTAATGGCGCGGATTTCTTTCCATTCGATATACCTCCACTATTGATAGTAACGGTATGTTCGCCTACGGGCAAATCGTGTATGGAATACAATTTATTTTTCATTTTACACACGAGTTTATCGTCTATGAAAAATCGATAATTTATAGCCATGCCGGTATAGCCCGTAACACGGATCAAATAAACCTGTCCGGTTTTCGTTTGTGAATGGGCTTTTAATGATCCGATGAAAAGCAGGGTTAAGACTGCAAATAGTTTAGTGATTTTCATAATAAGAATTGATTTAGTTTTTTTATAGATGTTGATTTTAATAAAAATATCAAAAAAACTTTTTATACATATCAACCAGTAGACTTTTTGTGTTTCAATAATGTGGTAGCTTTGTTTTAAAGTAGTTTCCTTTCACTACTTAATTAGACAGTTATAATTGAAATTGACGTAAACCCAGGGTAGCGGAATTCTTTTGAAAACGACTTTGTAGGGAAAACATCGAATATTTTGGTTCAACTGAAAACGGCTTAGATGTCTGCAAGTCGGTCTCATTCATCAAATAACGTACAAAATCGCTTTAGGTCATCTACAAATTGGTTCGTGTAGACGACGGGTTTGAGTACTATTTTAGGCAAGTTGTCAACTTTGTTGGCAACTTTTTTTATAGGTTGATGTTTACAGTACAAGTGAATCAGGCAAAAACCTATGGGGCAATAAATTTTTTCGGATGAAGAAACAAAAAATAAAATCCTCTCGTCGGAAACTGACCGAAAGGCGAAACAAGCAAATTATGCACACTGACGATTAGTATTATGTTGATTTTTTGAAGCAGCCTGCTACCAAGCTTTTCAATCAACAAATCTGCTGCCGCGCGGATAGTTTGATGTATGATGTCTTCGCAAGACCTGTGAAAAACGTTACGAAAACTTGCCTGTTGTTTCATTATCAATGCAAATACAAACATAGTACCAACGGGCTTTTCCGCCGTTTAGCTGCACGGGGGGTTCGGGCGATTACCGTTACCTATATATCCGCCTTAATGAAATTTTCAGATGGAGAGCCATCGCACGCGTTACTTCCATTGATTCGGGCGTAAATGTACCGATCAGTTCCTGGGTTACTTTTAATGAGCTACCTTTAAGGAAGGATCGTAACAAGTGATGCCTCCTTTCATTACCTAGCCCGACTGTTCGGTAAGCGCGAATTCAGAGCAGAGTCATCCGGCAGTCGCTTTCGGCAAAGCGATGGTTAATCCTTTTTCGGCCGTCAGCCGGCTTGCTTCGGCAATCCTGCTTTCCATCAATTATTTTCCTCCGCATCCAAACCGTCGCTTCAGTTAACTCCGCCAGTAGAAATCTCTTTAATTTACTTGGAATAATCAGTTAAAAAATATCTGTAAACCATTCTACCGCTCTTTGGTCGCTTAGTACAGCGATGCGGTGCCATTGGGTATAATGCTTCAGGTAGGCTATCATATCATTCCACTATGCGGCCAGCGTAAAATTTTGTACGCCAGTTTCCAATACTAAATGATAGTTTAGTTTGCCTGTTCGCCCAGCCAGTTCATCAGCAATAGCATTAGTACGTTTTCCATGTCATTTTTGGGTACTTTGCCAATGGCGTGGATCCCCAGTACATGGGATGGTAGGCCTCTTATTTTACAGTCGGATACATATTAAAAGCAATGTTTTTAAGTAATCCACACATCTGATAATATGATAGTATCAAAAATGATCTTAATTTAGGTGGAAAAGTTTGATACTAATTGGTGCTGGAATCTCATGATTGCTTGATAATTAATGGGAAATTGATTTTTGCATGGAATTTCAGGAAATGCATTTTTTTCAACGAGATAGTCTGGTCAAACTTACCTAATTGCATTATTTTAATAAAATTTTCTCATTTGTAAGACTGAATGTCTAATCAGATTATTCAGTAAATATCATTTTCATACTATTACCCTCGATAACTATGATATAGCGTTATTCAAACTTCATTAAAGAAAAGTTGCGAATAAAATTGACAACTTGCCTAAAAAAGTGGTCCCTACATAACATATCTCAAACTATTTTCCTTCTGATTTGAGTTTAGTTCGAGGATATCGACTAAATGGCTAATCCGTGATGCTTGACCAAGGTTGTACAAGTTAACTCGACCAAAAGTTCAGTTCGTAAGATCAATATAAGATGCGATGCGAGTAAACACCAAGGCAAAATGTAACAGAATTCGTTGACCGGTTCTTCGGAATGCATCGATCAACGTTTTTGTATTGTAAAAAATGATATCGGATTATGTTGTTCTCTACTTGATAGGCGTTCTTGACGGACTAAGGCAACACGAGGGTTCTTTACTTTTTAATTTACTTCCCAGCGACTCTTCATCTTAATTATTATAATAAAATGAATTGCAAAGGATCAGTTGTCCAAAACATTGACTCTCAAATTCCGTTAAATAACTTATGCCTCTTTCCATCTTTCGAAACGACTACAAAAAAAATGTACTCTGCCCTGAGTGCCAAAGCATCAAAACAAAAAGGATACCCAAGCCGAAAATCATCAAGCTGCTGCTTTTTGGACTCCCGGTTAAAAGATATCAGTGTACGGCATGCCGTCACAAGTTTTATACCCGTCAAGAATAGATGACGATGATCAAAACGCCGGTTAGAAAATGCCCGAGTTTTTGTCCAAAACTACGGTTATAACTTTAAATATTTCACGTGGCGAAGTGATTTGTAAAACAAACGCCCTGGCATCGTGTTTTGTCGTAGCTACCCTACCATATGAAAAAACGTTACTCATTATTTTTCCTGATTGTAATAGTCTTGTGCATTGTTAAGTTGAATCCCGCTGGCGCGCAAAGCACACCGCAAAATATAGCGACAATCAATGTCAATGACCTGTCGGATGCGCAGATTAGACAGTTGCTCCAACAGGCGCAGGCTTCCGGACTTAATGACGTACAGGTTGTGCAGCAGGCGCAGGCTAGAGGGATGTCATCGGAACAGGCCCAGCTGCTACAGAAGAGGATCGCCGGTATCCGCGGTTCAGCAGTTGCGTTAAGCAGTGACAGCTCACAAACTTCGTCACAGAGGAAGCTTAACTATAAACAGGATACAGTAAATTATAATGCTATCAGGGAGGCCCCCTTAAATGTAAAGCCAAAAATTTTCGGAGCAGACCTGTTCCGGAATACGAATTTAACTTTTGAACCCAATTTAAAAATAGCCACGCCTATTAATTATGTACTCGGGCCGGATGATCAGTTAAATATAAATGTTTACGGGAGTTCGCTGGTCAACTGGAAGCTGGAGGTTTCTCCTGAAGGTAATATCAACATCCCTGGCATTGGCATCCTGAACGTATCCGGGAAAACAATTCAGCAGGCTACCGCGTCCATCAAAAGCAAACTGGCAGCCAATAACTACGCGGTGGGCAAGGGAACCAGTGTCCAAGTAAGTCTTGGCAATATCCGTAGCATCAAGGTAATTCTTATAGGCGAGGTAAAAAAGCCGGGCTCCTACACATTGCCATCGCTCGCAACGGTATTTAACGCGCTGTATGCTTCCGGCGGACCGAATAATAACGGATCTTTCAGGCAAATTGAGGTACTGCGCGATAACCGGGTGATCCGGCGACTTGATATTTACGATTTTTTGGTAAACGGGGACCAAAAGAGCAATATTAATCTGCAGGATCAGGATATCGTCCGTGTGCCAACGTACCGCGTCAGGGTAGAACTGGGCGGCCAGGTCAAAACACCGGCCCTCTTCGAAGTACTGCCGGGTGAGACGTTGCTGGACGTGATCCGTTTTTCAGGAGGGTTCACAGACCAGGCATACACCTCATTGATAAAAGTCTCGCAGATCAGCGACCAGCAGCGACGGATCACCGATGTTGCGGAAGCCGATTTCAAAAATTATGTTCCGCTCAGGGGAGATGAATACACCGTTGAGAAAATAATTGACCGGTACGAAAATCGTATCACCCTGAACGGAGCGGTCTTCAGGCCGGGCCAGTTTGAATTGCAAAATGGTCTGACCCTCATGCAGCTGATCAGGAAAGGGGGCGGTTTGAAAGAGGACGCTTTTACCGGGCAGGTGAGTATTACGCGGCTTAAGTCTGACAATAGCATAGCCCTGTTATCCTATAATTTGCAGAACATCATCAACGGCCGGATCGCTGACATTCAGCTTCAGCGGGAGGATGTGGTGAATATCTCTTCAATATTTGACCTGCGCGACGAATATTTCGTGACCATAAAAGGAGAAGTGAGGAATAACGGGCAGTACAGCTATGCAGATAGCGTCAGCGTGCAGGATCTCATCATTAGAGCCGGTGGATTCACCCAGGGTGCCAGTCCCAAACGAATTGAAGTCGCAAGGCGTGTGACGGACAGCGATCCAACCTCTAAAAGTAGCAAGGTGGCCCAGGTGTTTAGTATTAATGTAGATGCCCAGCTTAAAAACGGCGTGGCCGATTTCAAATTAAAGCCGTTTGATATTGTGTCGGTATATACCCTTCCGGGCTATGAGACCCAGCGCACGGTCAAAGTGGAAGGTGAGGTGCTCTACCCGGGTTTTTATACCATTAAGCAGAAAAATGAGCGGATATCGGATATCATCGCCAGGGCGGGGGGGCTGTCAGCTTCTGCCGATCCGGATGGAGGCTCTTTGAAAAGGGACAATATCGCTATACTGGGCGTTGATAAAAATAAAACTGATACGAACGGTATCAACCAGGAGCGGATCGAGCGGATCAACCGGGTCAAGCAATCTTACCGTGACACTACCGGTACAGGGAACCTGCAGCAAAGAAACGACTATGTTGGTATAGATCTGAAGGCGATCCTCAGCAAACCCGGCAGTAATACCGACCTGATCATGGAAGATGGGGATATTCTGCGTGTCCCGAAACAGGAACAGATCGTACGGGTGAACGGGCAGGTACTTTATCCAAGCGCTGTTGTTTTTGATAAACATAAATCTTTCAGGGAATATGTTTTAAATGCAGGAGGCTTCGCTCCGGGGGCACTTAAAAGAGGAGCTTACGTAGCCTATCCCAACGGTACGGTTAAAGGGACCAGCAAATTCCTGTTTTTTAATAATTATCCGGACGTTAAGCCGGGGAGCGAGATCTATGTGCCTCAAAGGCCGCCGAGGAGGGGGATCACGCCCGGCGAAGTGGTTGGGATCAGCTCCGGGGTCGCCTCCCTGGCAGCTGTCATATTAGGTATTATCAGCCTCAGGAAATAGTTTTCAAATGCACGCCTACTCATACCATGACCAATACAGAGAACACAAATACAAAGGTCGATGATGCGATCACCGTCAAAGAACTTTTTGACCGGATCCGCAATGCCGCCAGTTATGCTATGTCACGGTGGCTGGTGATAGGTGCATTTACGATATTGGGTGCGATCTCAGGGGCACTTTATTCGATCTTTAAAAAGCCCGTCTATACGGCCATGAGCACTTTTGTATTGGAAGACGGGTCGAAATTGGGCTCGCTGGGCCAATACGCGGGGTTAGCTTCACTGGCCGGCATCGATCTTAATTCCAACAGCGGGTTATTTCAGGGTGACAATATCCTTGAGCTTTATAAATCCAGATTGATGATCGAAAAGGCATTATTGAGCGAGGCCGTTTTTGGCGGTAAAGACCAACAGCTCATCGAGCGTTATATTGATTCTTATCATTTGCGTGAACGCTGGAAAAGCAGGGACGGTATTTCCGCTATCTCGTTCCGTGGTGATCCTGAGCATTTTAATCGCAAGCAGGATAGTATCATTACCGACCTGACTGAGGATTTCAACAAAAACAGCCTGGTGGTTAATAAGCCCGATAAAAAGTTGAATATCATACAGGTTGAGGTAGCCAGTAAAGACGAGCTTTTTGCGAAGGAATTCACTAAAAAGCTGGTACAGAAAGTCAACGAGTTTTACGTACAGACCAAAACAAAAAAAAGTTTTCAAAATGTACAGATCCTGCAGCACCAGGCAGATAGTGTCCGGCTTGCGTTGAACTCTTCCATCAGCGGGGTAGCTTCTGCTATCGATGCAGCACCCAATGCAAACCCGCAGCTGCTGAGCTTGAAAGTGCCCAGTCAGAAACGACAGGTTGATGTACAGGCAAGTTCTGCGGTTTATGCCGAGATCGTCAAAAACCTGGAGATATCCAAGATATCCTTAAGACAGGATATCCCCTTGATCCAGTTGATAGATCAGCCCGTCTTGCCATTGGAGAACGACCATGTCAGTATCCCTAAAGGCATAGTATTGGGTGCCTTCATCGGCGCATTCATTACCGCATTTATATTGATCGCAAAAAAGTTAACGTGGCGGGTTTAACCCGAGTATCCATCCCCGGGGATGAAACTGACAGCAAGTAATGAGCAACAAGACCCATTTATTCAGGAACATTTTATCACTTGGTGTTGTCCAGATCGCGAATTACGTACTGCCGTTAATATCTATTCCTATCATTGTTCGGGTCATCGGACCGGATAATTTTGGGGTGATCAATTATTACACTGCGTTTGTCGCGTATTTCATGCTGCTGATCAATTACGGCTTCGAATATTCGGGCACCCGTTTCATAGCTATCGAGCGGGATAACATAGAAAGGCGCAATAGCCACTTTACCAAAATACTTTACGCCAAAAGCCTGCTATTTGTCTTATCAGCGATCATATTTTCAGGAGCGATCATTTTCATATCGAGGTCAACGGCGGAAACGCGTGTGGCCGGATATACCTTCCTTATGGCGTTTTCCTGGGTGCTGTCGCCTAACTGGTTTTTTCAGGGAATGCAGCAGCTGACGCTGGTGGCACTGTTCAATTTTTTAAGTAAGCTGGTATTCAACGTTCTTATCGTGATCGTCATTAAACAAAAGGGCGATTATGTATGGCAGCCGCTTATCCTCAGCCTCACACAGATTGTGGTTTCGGCCGTCTCGTTGTTCTATGCCATCAAAAAGTTTAATGTATCCCTCGTAAAAATTTCGTTCAGATCTGTGATTGATATGTTGCGTGAAGACAGGATGATATTTTTCTCCATGCTGTCAACCAATTTATACACCGATACCAATATTGTCATGCTTGGGTTTTTTGAAACCAAGGAACATATCGGTTACTTCACCGCTGCCTGGCGGCTAATGTTCGTTTTCCTGGTCTTACTTTCGCTTCCAACATCCCAGGCCATGTTTCCCTATATTGCCTCATCTTTTGCAAAGAACGTTGATAGAGGCATCGCGCAGATAAAACGCGTTTTGCCTGTTATTATTTATGCATCACTGGCCCTTTCTATATTCCTGTTTTTCACTGCAGAACTCATCATTCGCGGTTTCTATGGTCAAAACTTCGGTCCCGCAGTAATTGTCTTTCGCATCCTCACCATAGTTCCGGTGCTTTCATTTATCAATACTGTACTGGGCCTGCAAACCATGGTCAATCTCAAGATGGACAGCGCATACTTTTACATTATTTTTTCCGGAGGCTTATGCAGTATCCTGTTGAACTTGGTCATGATACGCTTTTACGGCTACAGAGGCAGCGCGTGGTCCTGGATAGCTGCCGAGTCCCTCATCGCTATCGTATTGCACCTGCATCTGCGTAAAAAGGGATATCAGCTTTTTCAGGCTAAATATTTCAATCCGATTACTGTAGTGGCCGAGATCAAAAACATGGTGTCTAACTTCAAAAAACGCGGCATATGAAGTTGAAGGATATAGATGTATTGCGCAAGATATATTCAGAGCCGCCCCTTGCTGCGGCCGCCGTCACCATCCTGTTTTTCTCTTTGCCGGTAATCATTGCCATTTTTACGCGCGGCTATATCTTATTGCCGGCTGGTTACACTTATACATTGAAGGTTTACCCCATATACGGCATCGCGGCAATTGTCCTTGACCTGTTGCTTATTTACTTTTTTTCCGTATCTCCCGTCATCAGGCTCAGGTTTCACAGCGTTCTGACCCCCGATGTTGTAAGAATACTGCTCGTCCTTTTCTATTTGCTGATCACCTGGACAAGCTTTTATATCATTAATGCCAAGCTTAATTTCGTAAGTTCTTTGCTGAGTGACCCGCTTGCGACGATGCTGAATGTCGGCGGCGGCCTGGTAGAGGAAAAGCTGCTGAAAAGCTTTTTTTTCGGGATAAGCGGTTGCCTTGGCTTCGCACTTATAAAAGACAGTGACAGCCTGCTGCTGCGTTTCTCTGGATTCATGACCATGCTCACGATAGCCCTGTTTTATTTTTTTGTCGGACGCCGGGAAATAAGCCTTATGACCCTTTGTTTCCTGCTGATGGTAAAAAGGGAAAAGATCAGCCGTCTTTACCTCATCATTATCGGCGGCTTGCTGGCTACTATATTGATCTTCGTACTGAGCGTGAGGATAAGTATGCAAAACAACACCGACCCACTTTATGCTACCGATTCGGAGGAGCTTTCGCCTGTGGCATACAGTGCTTACGTGATTCAGCATGCCACGCCGAGTATCACTCGTTCATTTACGGAAGTTACCCCCTTGCGGGCTAAGCTTTTCCGCACAACCATATCGGCAGCCTATATTAAAAGCCAGACCGGTTACAATGATGTCGCTAATCCTGTTTTGGGCATAGGGGGAGTTATTTATATGTATGGATTCATCGTTCCCGCGGTCATGGTGTTGATAGTGGGTGCTTTTTCACGTTCAATTGCCGGCGAATACAGACGAAAGAAAAGCCCGGTGTTGAAATTGCTGCTGATCTACATGACATTTAAGACCGTCAACCTCTTCAGAAATGGTGAGATCCCGATAGTAATGATAGATGTGATCCTGTTTTTTATCCTGTCCATTCCTGCTTTGTATCTGACTTTTACCCCAAAAACAACCGTTGCATATGACTGACCGGGTGCTTGCTTGTATACTGGCTTTTTATCCAGGTGATAAATTTGAAGATGTGTGTAATGCTATTTCAGCCGAGGTATCGTTCCTGTTAATCGTCGATAACTCACCGGATAGTTCATTGCGGCCCGATGACATCAGCTTGCCGGGGAACACTGCAATCATTCATAATAAAAACAATGGGGCCGTCGCCGGGGCCCTGAACATCGCATTGAGGCATGCGAAAACTGAGCAGTTCGATTACCTGCAGATCTTTGACCAGGATACTGTTCCGTCGCCAGGTATGGCAATTGCTCTGATCAAAACCATCGCTCAGAATCCTGATGTAGCGCTGGTCTCGCCAAGGTTCATCAATTTGAATACCGGCTATCCCGGGCGCGTAATGCTCCATAAAAGCAAATGGCATGTCAAGAGCATATGGCCTGAAACCGATATCGGTTTATTAAGTGCGCTATTTACCATAAATAGTTCTGCGCTCATAAACGTAAGATCGGTGCCGGCGGATATCTTTTACGATGAGCGTTTGATCATTGACGGCTGCGATGTTGACTTTTGCCTCGCACTGCGGGAAAGGGGGCTGGAGATACTGGTAGATACATCACAGTGCATCGTGCATGGCATAGGGAACCGCAAAAATGGCGGCGGCCGCTGGTCACCTACAAACTATTCTGCGGCCCGTAAGTACCTGATGGCGAAAAACCGGATAATGGTCTGGCGCCGGTACCTCAAAAACTACCCGGGATTCGTTTTAAACGATATTTATGTATTTCTCCTGGATACCGCGCGCACTGTGTTTTTGGAAAAAGAGAAGTTGAAAAAAATCAAGGCCATCGCCAAAGGCGTCGCAGCCGGTTTTCGCGAAAAGCAGATCACGGTACGTACGCAAGTGCAACCCGTACCGCGGATTCCCCGTTGAGCTTTTGGTTTAAAAATTGCCCTGTAGCTAAATGATCAGCATATGATATGGATAACAAAAACTTAAGCCTTCTCATCCCGACTTTGAATGCAGGGAGTTCATGGGTTCGATTATTGGATAGCATTGAACAACAATCACTGAAAGTATCTCAGAAATTGATTATTGACTCCGGGTCTGCTGACGATACGGTCGCTACCGCGATCGCATACGGGTTTGAAGTGCGCTCGATAAAGAAAGAAGAGTTCAACCATGAGCGTGTAAGGCAGAACCTGGTTGATCTTACCGGGGACGGGACTGAACTATGCATATTCCTCACCCAGGATGCGATCCTGGCCTCCAATGAAAGCCTCAAAAACCTGGTGAGCGCCTTTGATGGCCCGGAAGTGGGCATGGCCTACGGGCGCCAGCTTCCTCATCTGAACGCCAAGCCGCTGGAAACGCATCTGCGCTTGTTCAACTATCCGGATGCCAGCGAAGTCCTGTCGATTCAGGACATTGGACGAAAAGGTTTTAAAGTGTTTTTCTGTTCAAATTCTTTTGCCGCTTACCGTAAGAGGACCCTCGGCCTGGTAGGCGGGTTCCCGTCGTACGCTATTATGGGGGAGGATGCTATCGTCGCTGCCAAAACGCTGGAAGCGGGCTTTAAAAAAGCTTACGTAGCTCCGGCTACCGTATATCATTCGCATAATTACAAGGTAAAAGAAGATTTTAAGCACTATTTTGATACGCGGGTCTTTCACTAGCAAAACCACTGGCTTATTGAAAAATACGGAAAGCCTACAGGCGAAGGTTTAAAATACGTCAAATCTGAACTCCGTTATATTTCCAGGAAAAACCCGGCTAAGGTATTTCATGTAATAGCAGCTGTGGGCGCTAAACTGCTTGGCTACTCATTGGGGAAATTCTTTAAAAAAATGCCGGTTTCCCTAGTAAGAAATTTGTCCATGCACCGCTCATATTGGCGGTAGTACGGGAATATGTGATAAGAAATACACTGTGTACTAAAAAACGTTCAGGAGCAAAGGATGACTTTGCGATTTACCTGTGTTTAAGGAAAATAAAAAATAAGAAATGGAATATTGTGCTATGATAATCGATGTAATTATGATGATTATTATTTATTTATAACGAAACCTCATCCGCTGTTCCATTTGGTTTAGTTGTTGTATCAGAAACCATAAGCAAGTGAGTTATTGACGCCTTATTTGTGATCTGTAATAACGCTATCTATGCCAAAAATCTTCAAAAAACATTTCGCAGCTGTACATCTGAACCCGGCTACCGATCTGACCAAGGTGCTCCGGGAATACCGGGAGGACGATCAGGGTGACATCTTAAGTGTCGCTTACAAAAACGAAGCCCTTGATACAGAGCTTTGTATCGATACTGCCGTAGTCGAACCTTCTCAAGCGGAACCGTTTTTTTCTTCTATTTTTATTGGAAAAGAGGGAATAGAGGAATTCAGGAATGCTGTCCCTGTAACGGAACATGTGTCCATCAAGCCTGAGACGGAGGTTTGGAAAAGAGTGTTCGACATTGTTTTCAGCATCGTATTGATGTTGTTGGGATTCCCGGTTTTTGCTGTTATTTATGTGATCACGAAAGTATCCTCCCCTGGGCCTGTATTCTACCGGCAGGAGCGGGTAGGTAAAGATGAGCGGCCATTTCATATTTACAAGTTCAGGAGCATGTATGTCGACGCCGAAAAATTTGGCCCCCAGCTGTCGAATGCGCATGATCCCAGGATAACCAAATGGGGGAGGGTGATCAGAAGGACCCGGCTTGATGAATTACCTCAGTTTTGGAATGTCCTGAAAGGAGATATGTCCGTTGTCGGGCCCAGGCCTGAGCGCAGTTATTTCATCGACAGGATCGTGGAAACAAATCCCGAATATAAAAGACTTCACCGGATTCGGCCCGGGGTAACTTCCCTTGGGCAGGTCTATTATGGTTATGCCGAAAGTGTCGGAGAAATGTGCGAAAGGATGGAATACGACCTTCAGTATCTGCAAAAACCGAACATCCGCGCCGATATTCAAGTTATCCTCCGCACAGTAAAAGTAATGGTTCAGTGCAAAGGAAAATAGGTCGGACTCAATACTGTCGACATTATAAAGTTTTGTCTTTTTATGCCGTATGGCCTTCCAAGGTCCTTCTTTAAATCATCGCCATCTGATTGATAAAACGACCAAAAAAGTTTCCAAGTAGCGACTTAAGAAATGTCTATCAGGCTTTGTCCATTTCACGGGACCGGATCTTCGCTATCCTCTTTTAAACCAAGGATTCCACGCCCATATACCTAATAACTGATTAGGAAATATTGAAACACGGTGATAAGCCGGCTAAAAAAAGGAATCAAGGCTTTGATTAACGTTCATTTTCGTGGCATTCCAGCAAATATAAGCTGTATATCCTAAAATAATCTGAAAGTTTTTCTCCAACGATATAAGGCGCTTCGCGCATCGGGAAGTGTCAGGAAGTAGGGGTCACAAACTTTTATATAAATTGATAATTAGCCATGAAATTCTGCTGACCCTTTTGTCGGATAGCAACTATCTGAGCCTCCCTGGATCGTTAACGTAGGAATAGCAATTTCTTCTACCACTTAGCCGCGCACGCAACTCATCATACTTTTTTCTCGGACGGTTCCCATTTAAATCACTTTTTATAACTATTGATAGTTATGGCTACCCAATCGGGATTTTAAAATTTTTTGCCGTTACGTAAAGCTCGGAGTGTTCAAACCAGCCCGCAGGACTCAACATCGAACTAATTGTCTCAATGAATTTTCGGGATGTATTTTACTTATCGAAAGTAAGTTATGAGAGGAAAAAAACTGGACAAGTGCCGAATTATCGGACTTGTCCGTTATGGTGAACTCTAATGGGGCTTGAACCTGTAGAAAAAACATTAAACAATTAAAATTACCTTTTCTCTGTTGCTAAAGCTCATCATCAAATAGAACAGTGTTTTCAGGTTCGACTCAAAACAGGATAGATATTCCGAAATCGGCCTTATTCATCAAACAGAACTGCGAACCTTTTAAGGTCATCTATAAATTGGTTCGTGTAGGCTACGGGATTGGGTACTATTTTAGGCAAGTTGTCAACTATATTGACAATTATTCGTATGGAACAATAATCTTAAAAGCAAACGATACGTGATCAATAAATGAAGTTTATTTAGCCGACTATGTTGCAATTGTAACAGCTAAGCATTGTGCAGTTAGAAAGCAGGTTTACACAACGGCTTCATAATTTAGAGATAAAGAAAAGCACCATTTAGATTTATCGTATAAATGGTTATTTAGCCATGATTTTTCCGATCGTCATTCTTGCCGACCTTACGCTCGTCATTCATCTGATTTGCTTATCGACGAACTGGATCAGTATCTACAATGCAATCAGTAAGGGGCTATCAGCATCCGAATCGCGAAAGAACTTATACCTTAAAAATGCCCTTTAAAGTATAGTATTATCCGTATCTTAGTCGTTGAAAACAGTAAAAGGTTTGCTGTGTTCGCAAAAGTTAATTTAACCCTTCGGCCTCGCAATTCCGAGGGGTTCTTTGTCTGACAAATCCCCCAGCAAATATTTATTTTAAATAAGCTTTATTAAGTTCTCTAAGGGGTTTCACACTAACTTTTAATTTGATTTCATCGGATAGTTCGATTGCGTGGGAAATAGCTTCGAGTAGTTCAGGGTTAATATAGCTACCGGAAAGTTGCACCAATTGTTTAGTCATGATGCTCCTGTGCGCCAGTAAGTAAGTAGTTTCAGTGATTTGGATCAGAAAGGTAAGGTAATGTTTTGGATCGGCAAATAGTTCAACATCAAACTGAAACCTCTCATCGTTGAGGGTTCCGTTTAGAAACATATTAGGGGATTTTTCACAAGATACGTATTTAAACGAAACCAGCATAAGCTAATTTCACGGTGAGACAATTTTGCCTCTTTTTGAGTAAGAAATGCACACCAAATACACAGAACATGCCCTAATGAAGCGTCCATTGATACGGTATTAAAATTGCAATAATAATCATGTGCCCGCTGGTCCCTTTGTAAGGGTTGTTATAAGGGTAAATGCGAACAAATGGACAACATTATAATTCAAAAGACAAAGAAGATTACATCGAATATCAGGAGCATCAGAGAACATAAAGCCTATTCACAAGATTACCTGGCTGCAAGGATGCAAATATCTCAGAATGCCTATAGCAAGATAGAATTAGGGCATACCAGGCTTACGGTTGAGCGATTGCTGCATATAGCGCACATATTTGACATGCAAGCCTTGGATATTATCAATTACAGGACGATGAATGCATTCGACAAAAAGGCAGAAAATGAAATGGTGTTAGTCGGTTAACGCGCTAATTATATCTTGAATTGTCGAGATCTTTGAAAGCGAATACAAACTCTTTTTTTGGGCCGTTAACGAAACAAAGATTTCATCGTTATATATAAGATAAAACCTATCGACGGTCATCGATGTGCGTATCTCGTACCGGATGTCTTCGCAGTCAGAGTAAGAATAATTTAAACTTATCAGTTCCGCCTGTGACTGCATCCTTTTTCTAAGATCATAAAGATTGACGATGCAGGTGTCATGAGGTGAAAGGATCAGCTTTTTGCAGTAGATCTGCAATTCGAGGATTAAAGGGTTTAAAGGCATTTTAAAGTTAAACTCAATGATCTTCATTTCATCCTGCGGCTTTCAAAAACTATATAACTAAACGCAATATAGGTAATTTGGGAATATCAAGTGTAAGCAGCGACGCAGTATCGATTTGGAAAATGAAAGCGATTTCTATAACATTTTGCAATGTTAATGCAATGTTGCCGGCTTCTATGCCAGTATAGGTATCTTGGGGCATGTTCATGATATCCGCCATGTATTCTTCGCTGTAACCTTTTGAGCGGCGGACGGCAGATATATTAGCAAGTACCCCAGAAACTTTCTGTGGAATTAAAGCAAATTGCATGTAGTAATTATCTGGTAGAACATCAATATTTTTTAATATATACACTGACTTTCATTTATTTTAATCCTAACAATTTGTTATGGATGTGTTGAATTGAAGTATTGTTATCAGAAATCATTTTTTTGATCTGATCAATTTCTGTTTTACGTTGTGGTTTGGCAACCAGATGCAAAAGCTTTTTAAACATGGCTCTTTTAAAAAAGATAATCGGTCTTGAGTTTGTCCCCAAATAAGAGCTGATAATCATGATAACAGGGTTTACCATTATACGAGACAGGTGCAAAGATAGTTCTATGAGATTTAGCGCATTAGGTTTATTCCAAACAGCATTACTGGTTGCCTTATCTTCGCTCAAGGCTGGTATAATTCGGTATTTTATGATTTTAAGTTATTCTTACAAAAAATGATTGGCTCGACCCTCCTGGAGATGATAAAGGCCTACCTGTCCCAGGAACTTCCGCCTCCATATAACACCTTTATTTCCATCGAAAACACGGATATTGTCATCAGTCTTCCGAGCGACATACAAGACGTATTCATCACTTTTGATTACCTATATCGCATCATCGCCGATGATTTAGGCGGCATTCCAAACTTTAATGTAAATATTATCCTGAGAACTCAAAATGAAAGCCGAAGCTTTCAGATAGGTGCCAATTGATGAAAGGAGCATTTGAACGCTATTTGGCAGTCTCCATTTAACAGTAGGCGTAAATCAACGTGCAAAAAATAATTGCTAAAAGGTCATTCTGGAAATATCGTATTCTTTAAAAGCCAGCTCATATTCGCTATTACGAACAGTAAGCCAAACCTATTTTATTAGGCGAAAGCAATCCCTTCGCTTTAAAACTTCTCTATAAATCTATTTAATTTGATCTACTTTAGAGCATTTCGCTATATTTGATACGCCAATTATAAACCGTTATAAGAAGATCTAACAACTAATAACGGTGATAATTAACATGCCTGCTCCCCGACCTAACGAACAAACGTGCCATTGTGGTGCCCCACGTTCCAGTTTCCAACGTATCCGAAGATCTTTCTTAATGAAAACGTTCTTTTTCTGGCTGCCGATCAAGCGCTATAAATGTATGAAATGTTGGCGGAAACATTGGTTTTTAGCTTAGGGGGTGTTATCCGACGACAGAGCAGGCAGCAATTCTTCGACGCCGTTTGCGACAGCTCATCGATAAACCCCTTTGAATCCGTCTCTGTCAGCTGCCCAATCGATGCAGATGCGATGTTGTGCACCAGCTCGTACCTGGCAGGAACTACAGCAGGATTACCGGACCGCATGGGAGACGATGCTTGAGCAGAACCGGAAATTTTTTGGCGGTAACTGATACCGTGGGAACTCAGGTTTACATAGGTGCCTTTTGGACCGAAATTCACCCGTGCGCCTTTGACGCCAACAGAATAACTGATGCCGCTTTTTGAAAAACTGACCCGGAATGGCCCTGAACCCAATGATTTACGATAAGACCAGCCCATAATTTGATAGGTGATAAGGTTTAGGTTAACGTTGTTTTTTTATATTGCTGGCGTTTGCATGCCCAGCAGTTTCAATTTCCTTTTCTGCAGCTCCATATGATGCTGTATTTTAACATCATAGTCCGTTTCGAGATGGCTGAGTTTGTTCACCAAAATAAATATTTCTATCCCGAGCAGCAGTAAAAACCACAATAGCCAGACGACAAGTGCAGGCGGAGATTGGCGTAAAATACCGGCCATCAGTTTTAGTTCATAGAGAAAACCGGTATTTGCCTTGGCCTGCTATTCCACCTCCTCCCGGAGCTTAACGATGCGGTCGTCATAACGCATCTTGATATCTCTGAGGTCTTTGATCTGCTGATCTAAGGCAACGATCAATGATTTTTTGGGATTTTCAACAGAATTAACCACATAAAATGTTTTAGTCACTATTTTTGTCTGTGTAACCGGCGTTTTGGTGATTGAATCAATGGTGGTGGTAGATGCAGGAACAGGTCTTGTCTCCTTGCTTTCCATCTGTACAAACGGCGTCTTATCTACCTCTGTTTTCAATGCTTTTTGTCCTGCTTCTTTTTGGCTAAGAGTCGAATCGATACCTGCGGCCTGCCGTTTTAATTCAGCTTCTTTGGCTGGCATCAGCGAATCTACCTGTGCGTTAATTTCGAAAAGCTGCCGGTGCGCAATATCTTCCCGGAAAATGATTTGATCAATGATGATAGAACCAATCACCGCCATAATCAAAGCGATTGCACCGCGTACCCAATATTTACCCTTCCCCGTTCCTTCCGACATAATGACTTGCCGCTCCACCTGAAGAATAATCAGCATAAAAGCCAGCGCGCCCAGCGCACTCACATACCAGCTGCCCTATAAATACCCTCATCTCATCTTCGTAGCCATTCATTTGCTTTGCTATTGTGAGGGACACCTTTTTAACTATGTTTTCTTGTGCTATTATTTTTCCTGCGCCTTCCCCACCAGATCAGGTAACCGGTTATCGGCAATAAAGCGCAAAACATCGTTGTGACAGAAGCAAGTATTTTATTAGGTAAACCATAAATGCTTCCCGTATGAATGGCATAATTAGAGTTCCGCCATTTCTCCCCAATGGTTTTATGCTCCATGAGGTTTTGGCTTACCAGTATACCTGTATGCTTGTTATAGCCGTAATTGTCAGATTCATCCCAGCCCCCGTGGTCGTTGAAATTGAGAAATACCGAAAACTGGTCGGTATCAGGTTCTTCACCGGAACCAGGCATAGCTATATACAACAGGGTCCAGTTTAATCGTTTGGTTAAAGCATCATGACAAACCGCATCCAGTGGGTCGCCATTTAGATGCCGGTTACCTGCTTGCACCTTTTGTTGATGGGTAAAAACGGTTTTGGGATCATCGCCTAACAGGCGGTAGATGCCATTCGCCCACCAGTCAAAACTCCAGACTAATCCCGTCGCTGCCAATAAAAAGATCAGTAAGTGCGTGTAAAAGCCGCCTAAATTGTGAATGTCATAATTTACGCGCCTCCAGCGGGCACGCCATTTAATGGTAAAACGTTGTTTAAATGCAGCCTTTTTTTTTCGAAACCACAAAACCACGCCGGTGATGATCGAAATAAAGATGATCAGTGAAGCTACGGCGATGAGCCAATGTCCGGCTTTATAGTTCAGCAACAATTGCTGGTGTATAACCCGAAGCAAATGGATCCAATCATAACGCATGTCAATTTTACCCAATACTTTACCATTATAAGGGTCAATATATAACTGGTCCCAGTAAGCATATTCGGAGAAAAATGTGAGCTTGAAGACTGCATTTACCTGGTAGGCAGAGCATACGTAGGCCCTGCGGTCATCTTTTGAGATCAGGATCTCGTTGACTGGCTTTTTAGTACCTAATGAGCGCTGAGCTATTACTCTGATCGCTGATACCGGTTGCTTCTCTTTGCCTGTAGCAAAAGGGTGATTGATATATACGAGATCATGATAATACCAATCCGTCAGTTCTTTTTCAAATACAAATATCGATGCAGGTGCAAGGCTTAAAACAGCACCAGCCCGGCCATAAAGCCGAGCCAGCGATGTAATAGTAATGCTGGTTTTTTGAACATTTTTTGAACGAATAACCTGCGGTTAGCATAAAGTTACGTGGCGCGCCAGGGAAAACACGCTGAAAGCTGAAACCGCCGATCATGTACTCTTTATTGGTTAAATTGTTAACGTTTAGGCCCAATTGGAAACGCTGTACCTTGTAATAAAGTGCACCATTAAATACGGTATAACCGGGAAGTTGAAGGTTGGTATCGTAAGTATTCCGGTGTCCTGAAACCATAGAGTGTCCTAAACCGATACCAAAGCCCTTGAGTGTTCCATCCGGCAAGATATATTTGATCCAGCTGCCGCTAATGTGTTTTGGCCCGTTTTCTTTAGTTCTGCCCACCAGGTGATCAGAGTCACCTTCCACATCTTTGGTGATCTTCGCATCATTGTAAGTATAGCTGATCTGGATGCTCAGGTCTGATGTTACTTTGCCACCTGCTTCCAGTTCAATACCTCTTGAGCGTTCCTGGCCACGTTGTTTCAGCAGGTCCGGGTTGCTCAGGTCGTTGGCGCTAACCAGCACGTTCTTCTGGATGATCTGGTAAACCGCTGTACCCACAAACAGGCGTTTGTTCAGGAACTCTGCTTTCGCTCCGCCCTCTATCAATGAGCTTGTTAACGGTTTAAACGGTCCCCCAACCCTTGGGTTACCAATGGTTGCACCATCCTGTGGCTCAAAACCAGTGGTATAGGTGGCGTAAACATTCACATTATCAGTTACGACATAAGTTAAACCAATACGCGGCAGTAATTTATTTTGTTTTTGGGTAACAGGGATATAAGAATTGGTTGTGGCATCCGCTTTTGGGTATTTGTAAAATTCCTGCCTTAAACTTAATAACAATTGCAGCCTCTTGTATTTAAGTACATCCTGTAAGTAAACGCCCCGGGTAATGTAACGGTCGCCATAACGATTTTCATTAGCCGGATCGAAATGATATTAATTGGTATTCCTTAACAGGTATGACGGATTAACCAGGTTAAATCCTTCAACACCATCGGCAGAACCATAAGCACTGCGATCAAAGCCGATATAGCTTGCAGTGAGGTAATCATAACCGCCCACGATGTTGTGGCTAACAAAACCGGTGTTGGCTTTCCAGGTGAGGTAAGCG
The DNA here is from genome assembly GCF_039839285.1 of Mucilaginibacter sp. CAU 1740. Taxonomy (NCBI): domain Bacteria; kingdom Pseudomonadati; phylum Bacteroidota; class Sphingobacteriia; order Sphingobacteriales; family Sphingobacteriaceae; genus Mucilaginibacter; species Mucilaginibacter sp. CAU 1740. The sequence goes on from NZ_JBDOQS010000022.1 coordinate 30,946, forward strand.
CTTACGTTATCGCTTCGTTGTTGCGAACGTACATCATAAAAAGACATATCGATGCTGTCGCGGTTAACGTAACCGTTAATACCGTGTTTATTGCGCTGTTCATCTGCACTTACCTTCAGATAAGAAACGTTGAAATTCAGTTTATCCGTGATCTTTTGACTAAATGATAAAGTTAAAGCCAGGTTCTGCTGGTTCATGAAATCGCCGGGCTGGCCAATGTTGGCGCTTGGCGGGAGTTCGAATATATTATTGGTGTTTTCAGGGAGGGTGATGCCGCGGTCAAACTGCGTTTTGTAGTTGGTATATAACAGGTCAGCGTTGCAACAGGTACCTGGTTGCGGCAAAAACGAGATAGACGGTGTTACTACATAAGCATTGTTGATAATGTTGGTACGGTAGGTATTAGCATTCTGGTAGCCCATGTTTAACCGATATAGCCATTTTTTATCCTGATCCAGTGGCCCCGTTAGGTCCGCCTGGGTACGAATAGTATTGAAACTTCCTGTACTGAACTGGATTGACTGGTGTTCTTCCTCCAGCGGTTTCTTGGTGATCATGTTGATCGTTCCGCCGGGATTGGTATTGGCGAATACAGCTGAAGCTGGGCCTTTGATAAATTCTACTTTCTCGATGTTGACAAGCATTGGGCTTGCACCATAGGTATTGATGGTCCTTAAACCGTTAATCAGGCGACCGTCGCTGCCCGAGTTACGGAAACGCGCATGGTCACGTCATCATAATTGGAAAATTGGGTTACACCGGCCACGTTCTGTATAATATCGTTCAGTTTTACCGCTTGCCTGTCCTGCATCAGTTCTTTGGTTACCGTAGAAATAGATTGCGGGATATCCACCATTTTCATGTCCACTTTAGTTGCAGAGAAAGAGTTGTCGTTCTTGTAGGAACTTTGCTTACGGCCTGTTACCTCTACGGTTTGCAATTCGTTCAAATCTTCCTGTAGGGTAAAATCAAACCGGTTTTCAGTGCCTAGTGTAATGTTAACCTGTTTTTGCTGGCTTTTGTAGCTGATGGCGCTCACCTTGATCTCGATGGTAGATGGGAGCGATCCCTTCAGGCTGTAATGGCCTTCTTTGTTTGTGGTAGTAGCAAAATTCGTATTTAAAATTTTGATGGTCGCGCCGTGGATGGCTGCGCCTTTTTCGTCGTTAACCTGGCCGGTTATGTTTGTAACCTGAGCCATACCTTTTGAGCCGACACTTATTAATAAGAAAAACAGGAGTAAAATTTTCTTCATTTTTATTTAGACTAATTATAAACAATGGCAAATAAATGGAAAGAACCCTTTCTTTACAAAAAAACTTATGGTTTACCCGCTTTTTGTTTGAAAATTAATTCAGATGAAAATGGAGCTTAACTTCTGGTCAATTCAAGCTTGTATCACTGCTTGTATGTTGTTTTTAAAAGCTCATGTTTGCTTTTTGGGCCATGACCATGCATACCCGACAATTGTGCAGGTAATGACGATTTCGATGATACCAAGGTAAATATAGAAAACCATCCACTTGCTGATCGATGTGCCGACCACCAGGATCATGACCAGGGTATAAATGCTGCCTGCCAATAAATTGAATATTCTGTTGACCTTCGGACGAGCTGCCACGCTTAAGAAAATCATCAACGGAGGGATAGATAACAGCACGGCGTAAAGGAGTAGTAGGGTTGGAGTTGTGGAACCTGTGCCGGTTTGTCCTTTCATTAATTCTTCGATACGGCCGGGTACGCAGAGGGTAAAGAAGTCTCCGTAGATGTAGCAGAACATGAGCGCGGTCCACAAGGCCGCGAGCTTTAATTTGACATTGATCTGGAAATCTTGATATTTAGACATAGCTCTTAGTTTTGTATTACTGTTGATATTCTTGATGGTTTTACGCCAGCCACTAATAACCAAAGACAGATACCAATCTCTCCAATCCCGGCGGGTAATGTGCTATAATCGGATAAGGCGCTATTGGCATAGGCGGCATTGAACAGGGATCCAAAAAAATCAATTAGGTAGCCAAAGCAGCCCGTGATCAATACAAATCCAATAAATTTTGGAAGAAAACCCGATCTGATGACGAGATAACCAAGCGGGAGCAGCCAAAGCCCCCAGAAAACATGGTTCAGCTGGTTACCATTTTGATAGTTCTCTAAGGCCCATTTGATCTGCGCTAAAGCTTGATCGGTATTGATCGTGTTTGGCAAGATGCCTTCTTGGATCAAATGGAGTACGGAAAGCTTGTTGGATAAATTGAGGAAAGCGATAGGCACCTGGACGGCTGCAAATGTAATCATGACCCCGGCGATAAATTGATTAACGGGCTTAAACAATCGGTAGAACATCAGGGCGAGTAAAAGGAAGGCGATCCAGCAAAGGATCTCTGTAGCAATGCCGGATTTAAGAAGCGCCGGCGAGCTGATCAGGTTTTCGGCATAGGATAGGTTTTTGTTTTGTGACCTAATGGTCGAAGGGATATATTGCAGATAAAAGGTGCCGCAAATAATGACGATCAGGTATAACAGACCGGCCCAACGGGCGGTTGGGTTGTTTTTATTCATGGTTAAGATTTGCGATTAGATGGTACAATGATTCGATTGTTACAGATAACTGATGGAGAAAACAAATTAACAATAGCACCTTGTCAGCTTAATAGTCCCCATTGATTTCTTCAAGGCAAAGGGAAGCAATAAGAGCATTTTAGCTTTCCACTGGCTGGTAAGGTTAACTTTTACTTAAATAATCCCTGCTTACCGAGTTTGCTGGAAGACATTCTCGACCCTTAAAGGTTCAAATCGAGAAAAGTAAAAAATTGAAATTATAAGAATAGTTTCAAATTCTTCCTTTCTAATTTTCTAACCTGATAGTTTCGGTAAGTCATCGCTACCTATAACTTACCAACTATGCCAATGTGAAAAATCAAGATAAAATGCGAATGATTTACTTTGGTCACCCTCTATAGAATAATCCGAAAGTGGTCATCGTGCGTTAAGTGTTGACTTTTACGCAACTCTTATAAAAGGCCAATAAAACAAAACCGTAATTGTCAATTAGTCTTGATCGTGCGCTCGACGCCAAATACTGAAGAGGGGAGGCCATTTGGTAATATTTCCAATTCAAATCTAAAAGATTAGCGGATCAACCGATTAGTGCAGCTATACGATTTCGGGGTTCTATTACAAAAGGTTAGATGTTCATGAATCTGCCTCAATCATCAAATAAAGTACAAAATCGTTTCAAGTCATCAATAAATTGGTTCGTGCAGACAACGGGATTGAGTAAAAGCCGTAGTCAGGACGAATTTTCGTTCTGACACGGCTTCGCTTTAAATCCAGCTATAGGATAGGTTAGATCATTATTTTCGTTCATAAGAAATAGTGCTGCCATCTGCCGAGGATGCAGTGCAGGTCAGCGTTACGCCGCCATAAGTAACCGATGCTCCAACGCTTAGGGGAGCATCTCGCCGGGTTTGATCATCTGTTTCAATCGGCAATACTTTCATCGGGCCATAGCCATTTGAAATCTTGGTGTCCATGAGATAGACGAGCGGCCCGGCTTTCATAAGATTCTGGTCCTCGGTTAAAGCGCGCCGGTCTTCTACAATTACAGCACTCGTAGCATCAAGTGGAAAAACCAGTAGTTTTGGGCCGTCGGGTAGTTCGACCGGGGTAAGCTTTGCCGAACCACTACCTTGTCCTGTTACTGAGATCACCTGGCTGTCGCTAAACCAGCCTAAAAACCATTTTTCCCAGGCGTTTTGAGTAGGTGCCGTCCCCAAAATGTTGGCCATCAGGCTGAAATCACCGACGAATACCTGTTGGGGCGCCGCATACCGGTAGAGATCCGGCAACCCCATGCAATGTCCAAACTCATGCGGAAACCAAAGGCTGGTAAACACTTTGAGATCCTGCCCGGATGTTACCGCATTCAAAATTACCCTGCCATCCGCCACGATTCCGTTACCAGGCACACCGATGAAGGCCGGACCGTTAAACAATGCCCCGCCATCCGGGTTCGACATGATCACGATCTGATCAATTTGCGAAAAGTCGTATTCCGGATCCGCTAGGTTGACCGCTTCCTGAATGTAGGCTTGGTGCAGGTTAAAAGTAAGAGCGTTCCAGCCATACGCTGTAGAGGGTTTGCTCATACGAAACCACTTGAAAAGAGGTCTGAAGACTACAGTTTGTTTTTCGAAGGATACAGAGCTAAGGAAGTTTTCGGCTCCGGGTGACATATAGCCGAATATGTTTTGGGGAGTTCTCACCGCCTGGGCGTCAGAAAAGTCAACGAAGATTACGGCCACGTTGACGGTACCGGTGGTTTTCTGCCGGTAGCCATCCCGAGGGAAGCCCAGGCCCAGATCATAAGATGGATTTGCATGAGGCAATTTACATGCGCTTCCATCGCCGATCACCAGCTTTTGCTCGTCATTTTTCGCTGGGTCGGCTTTTTTACCGCATGCGGATAGAAGCAGGATTATGCCCAAAATGGGAAGTAAATTTTTTACTTGCATAAATTTTAATTGAGTTAGTGATATGATAGGTGATCTAATTTTATTGCCGTGTCAGCTGAGCCATTTTTTGTCGCCGGCAACTTTGAGCGCATCGGCCTTGCTGTTGACTTCCAGCTTTTGGTAGACGTTTTTAATATGGGTTCTGACGGTTTCCTTACTGATAAAAAGATCAAGCGCGATTTTGGAATAGCTTTTCCCTTCGGAAATTCCTTTGAGCACTTCCTGTTCCCGATCTGATAGCGGAGAGTCCGGCGATTGTCTGAAGGACTGGACTACCATTTTGGCGATGTGCAGGCTCATCGGCGCACCTCCTTCCAGCGCCTCGGCGATATTCCGGATGATATCATCCGTATCGGTATTTTTGACGATGTAGCCACCGGCACCGGCGCAAAGGGATCGGAAAACCTTATCGCTGTCTTCCAGTACCGTAATGATCAGGACAATACATGCCGGGTTGATTTTTTTCAGCCTGCGCGTTCCTTCAATACCATCGATTCCTGGGAGGTCAATGTCCATAAGCACCAGATCAGGGTTATCCTGATTGAAACTAATTAAAGCCTCCTCGCAGGTACCGTACTGTCCGCACAATAAATAACCGGGAGTATTATCAATTATGGCAGCGAAGCCTTCCCGGATCTTGCCGTTATCTTCAATAATTGTAATTCGTTTTTCCATCTTAAACTTGCGTCAATTTATTTACCGGAACGGTAACTTCAATACGGGTCCCACTGGGTTGTCTGGACAAAGCTAGCCCGAAGCCGTTCCGCATGCAGCGTCGTTCCATATTAGCCAGCCCATAGTGTCCGGTTTGCGGATCCGCTTCTTTCCATGATCCGTTATCGCTAAGGGCATAAATGATTTCAGCACCCGGACAATTCATTGTGAGTTCCACTTCGCTTGCCCCCGCATGCTTGACTACATTGGTCATGGCCTCTTTAAAGATAAAAAGTACGTTCAGTGCAGCGGTTGGCCCAAATTGCTGAAAATGACCTTCATCTGCACTGGAAGAAAAGGCGATGTCGAACTGGTTATAATACCGTTGTCCATGGGCGGTCAGATAGCCGAACAGTTCTTTTGGATCGTCACTGTCATGATTGAGGTGCCATAGAAAATCCTTGCTGCTGGCATATAGCGCATTGCTATTATGGATAATGCTAGTGACAATGGGCTGCACGTCGCTGTCGTGGTCCAGTTTCAGCTTTAACAGCGCAGCCTGCCGGGTGATCGCCGACAACATGTTACCCGTTTCATCATGAAAATCGGTAGCAATGTTTTCGCGCATGCTGTTCAACTGTTCAGTGCGGAGTTTAACCGCGTCATCCAGCAGACTGATCTTTTGTTCCTGCAGAGCCTTGAATTTAAGACGGTCCTTCTCCTGATCAAGCTGCAGGTACGCCAGGAAACCACCGAAAAAGATGGTAATGAGGCTGTTCATACCTAAAGCATAAAACGGGCCACCCAATATTGAAATGATTGGGGCTGGCAGGCCCGATTGTACTGTCTTGTAATACAGGAAACCGAAAAAGGCGAGGTTGCCGAAAATGGCCCACCAGCCGTGTTTCTTATCCGCCCATATCGACACCAGCAAGTACATATGGATGATGGCCACATTTGGGGAATGGATCAACCCGGAGTCCTCAACCAGGCCATACATAATCCAATAGCAGGACAGCGCCGATATCGTCATAGGGATACGGTAATGGCTCCATAAACGTATGGAAATGAGCATCACCAGATTAATGAAATCGTTGACCAGGTAACCCATGATAGGCTTGCCCATATAATGGACAACGATTGGGAACAGCAGCATCAGCGGCAACGCGATCAGTGAAGTACTGACTACCACACGGAATTCCTGATATCTTGGGTGGCTTTTATCATCCCGCAGCTCCGGAGGCATACAAATATATACGGCCTGATCAAATGTCATTCCACTAAGATAAGGATGTCAATGCTTGGCTGCGTATCTTACAGTTAAAATACCGCAAATTGGGGGATGGCTGTACAGATAAATGCCAGGTGACTTGCGTCAACAACCTACTTAAATCCTTTGATGACTTTTTTGACGGCAACTTTTTCCGCTTTCAGTATGTCGGTGTGCGATGCGATATGAGCTTGACTGAAAATAAGAAAATTTATGCATATGTTTTTTGGCACCAACTGAAAATACAGAATGATAACTGATATTAATCCTCTGAGGTATTGCAAAGAGAAGGGGAAACTGTATTTCCGATAAAAGAGTTGTAGTGATGATGGCGAAGAGTCCGAAGAGGTTGCTGGATTAAGCCTGGCAGAAAAATCACCCAATTTGCGGGATTGTAATGCAAACAGATTCTCTTTAGCTTGCATCAGATCAACAAACAATGAAAAACTTATTAATTTTCTTATCATTTGTATTATTTGTTTTAAGTGCCTGCAAAAAGGATAATTCATTTAAAAATTCTTCCCCCGCTCGTTTGCAGCAACTGCAGGTTAGTAAAATATCTCCCTCAGATGTTACGGAGGGCATGTTGGTGAGTATTAGCGGAATTGATCTTGGTACTTCTGCTAACGGATTGACAGTGTATTTCAATGACAAACAGGCAATAATACGATCTGTTGAACCGACCAAAATTGAAGTGATCGTTCCAAAAACCAGCAGCGGAGAGGTGACCTTCAAAATGAATGGGACCGCGGTATCGACATCATCTCATCTGACATTCACTTACTACACATCAACTGATTTCCAGAACGACGTGAATTTGACTAATCAGGCCGATATTGACAATTTTGTCGAGACACATAAGGGACAGCGCCTGAACGTCAACGGCAATCTGAGCATCGGGAAATCGAACGAATCCAACGACATCCAATCGGTAACGGGACTTTCAGGTATTATCAACTCCGTTTCAGGACTGATATCCTTGTCTTACCTCCGCATTGCTGATGCCCCGTTTTTAAACACTGTTACCGCTGCAGGTGGTTTACGCGTTGCTATTTGTGATTTTAAATCCCTAAACTTAAGCAGCCTGCAAAAGTTTTCAGGCGATCTTTTTCTATCTGGCTTAAACAAGCTAACCCAGCTGGAAATCAGGAGCCTTGTCACCGTAAATAATTTAGAAATTTCATTTTGCCCATTGATTACGGATATTACTGGCTTAAATACCGTTGAATCTGCAACTTCTGTCAGGATAGGCTTCCTTGGTGTCTCAGCAATCAATATGGAAAACTTGATTTCCGTAACTTCCAATGGCATTAACTTTAGTTTCAACAAAAACCTTAGTGCCATTAATTTCAAGTCATTGAACAAAGTTAATGGACAGCTTTATGTATATGCTTGTCCTCAGTTGTATCAATTAAATTTCAAAGCTCTAAAGTCAGTTTCCGGGAGATTGATGATATACGGTAGCAATATCAGTGATCTAAACGGGTTCGGAGCTATACAGAGCCTGGGTGCGCTAAATTTGACTGCAAACCCTTTGCTAACCACTCTTCAGGGTTTGGAACAACTTAACAGCCTTGAGTTACCTGGAATAACAGGTGTAGTTACAAATGGCGTAATATTTGGTTTGGGAGGCCTGGAAGCCTCGATGGGCGGTATCGCAATCGAATCTAACCCTAAGCTGATTTCATTAAGTGGTCTGCAAAATGTGAAAACTTTAGCTATAGCCAAAATTTCAAACAATCCGTTACTAAATGATCTTTGTCCGCTTAAAAATCCAATACTTAAATTAAAGTCGGCACCGATATTTACCTATACCGAATATAATGTTCCTGCGGGGCAATATCATTATAATCGAACGGTTGCGGCGCTTGATCTTTGGGGTAACGGAACATACACGGATACCGAGGATGAACTTAAAGTGATAGAGCATTGCAATTGATTATCAAAAGAAAAAGCATTTTTATCTCCCAAAGATATCAAAGCTCGTCACCAGCGATGAAATACATTAAATTAATTATGCCACGCTCATCTACGAATAAGGATCATTTTATCCTAAGGTAGATTAGTATGATGGAAGGAACAACACAAAAAAAATATTTTTTTGTAATTGAACCAAGATATCTGGTGTAATGATACGATAGTAGGGTCCTCAATAAGAAGAAATAAAATTGTTTTCGATTGATGTCCCACCCGCTTTTCGCCGAACTCAGCATGAAAATTACCGGAGCTTTAATGCGCCACTATTTTGCATGGTCCGATCCGATCGATATGACTGATGGCAACCTTTTAATAACTGTTGATTACGGCATGATTACCCATTGTGGATCCGGAATGACTGAAAGCCCCAAAGCTCACCGCAAGTACATTGCTGCGTCGTTGTTGGCCGGGTTGGCTTTAGCAACTGCTATTCCCGGTAGAAAGAGATGATTGACACCCGTTTCAAATGATGGAGCAGGTTGGCTCGACATTGGCGAAAATAGGTTTTGCCAACAATTCAGATCACGCATGTAGATAAAGCACCAAGTATTTTTCATTTGTTGATATAGATCAACCTGCTTTAGAAATTTTACGGGTAAATTTGTTTGGAAGTATCATCCGGATCAGTTACTCGAATACCGGCAATTTAAGACAAATACATCTTGCAATGAATGAAGAAACTTTTAGCCAGCTCCAAGAGCTGCATGTTATTGCCTGGAATGAAAAAGACATGTCAAAACGTGACGAAATGCTCAGAAAAATCTATGCGGACGACATCAGAATGTATGATCGGGAATTTACCTTCAACGGTTTAAGGTCAGCTTCCGATTTTATAGGTCAGCTTATAGCAGAAGATCCTGCTTATAAATTTTCTGCGGCGAAGCTCATTGAGCCTCTTCAAAATAGTGCAAGGTTGTTTGGCCACATTCAAACGGCAGGAGGTTTATTGAACAGCATGGACTTCTTTTGATCGAGAACGATAAAGTGAAGGAGTTGTATGCGTTTATCGAACCTGGCAACTAACGTAGAAGAAACGGTTGTATATGTAATTGAAAAGAGTCTATTCCTAGTCAGAAGTAAACTCTTTTTATTCAGCGCGGTAACGTCATTGCTATACGGAAAAGCTGATTGGGTTGAAATAGGTTTTGTACCGCTCAGAGCCAAAAGACTTTATAGCTAAATCATCCTTTGCCCTCCTTCCAAATGTAAGATTTCGCCTGTCATTATATCACTCGTCATCAAACGTAAGATAGCGCATGCGACCTGATCAGACTTGGTTACACATTTAAGCGTCAATTTATCTTTTACCGAATCCACAAATGCGTCCTTTCCGACACCCAATTTTTTTTATAATAACGGCGAATCTGTAGTTTCCGGTGAATCGGTATTTATTCTCCGCAAGGCGAGCTCAAGGGAAAAGCTCCAGCGCAAAGATCGACTGCTGATGATGCGGCGGCCAATATGGCCGTTCCTGGTCCCGGCCTGTCTGCCAGTACGCGTGAAATGTTCCTGCCAGAAGTACCCAATGATCAACCTGCTGAACATCGGACATTGCTTCGTAAATTGTTTCTTTCTCGGTAACATCAGCGTACTCGAATTGTAAGAGAATTTTGAAAGTAATGTTTCAAATGATACAAATAAGGTATTGCAGGAATGGGTGGTCGTATTCGAAGCTAACACTATTTGATCACTTGTTTTAATTATATTACGAGGAAAGACAGGAGCTCTATCTAGTTCCTGAGGATTTTACCGATTTGCTGGAAAAGATGATGCTAATGTATATCCCATTAAACTGGAGCTCGGCCCGGTGACCGTTGCGATAAATGTGACCTGGATAAGCTTGCTTTGTTGAGCCAATATCCCGTGAAAAACGGTTTAAGACTCAAATATTTCCGTTTACTGACATTGCATTGCGCGAAATGACACAGCACAACTCCGCCAAGAAAGCTTAGAAGTGTCGGCAATAACAAAACATGCCAATAACAGAGAAAACATCATTTGTTTAGCTCTGAAATGGTACAATAATATGCAAATTCAGATTTTATTACACAATAATATACACATCTTTAATTCATTGATAATTAAACTTTTGCTAAGGTTTATTTTTGTTGAAATAAATATTACGACATGAAAAATATCTATCTTGTTATTATGTGTTTTTGTATGGGTTTACTTTCATGCAAAAAGAAGGTCAAATCAAAAACTCGAAACCTAACAGTGATTCGACTGCATTTTCTGTAAATTTTACTTTAAACGAATTCAACACGCAAAGTAGCAATGTAAGCCTTAATAGCTTAAAAACGCAGGAATTAGGTGATCAAATAAAATTTCTTGAATATGCAGTTTATCGAGGCGATCCATCTGATGAAAAGTTTGCCTATCAATTACGGAAAAAAATAATTCAGACTTCTAATGAGCCGGGCTTTGGTTCTATTAAAGATACATTATACAACAAAACATATGGTATTTATTTCGTCGGTTCACAAAGTAAGGGTGAAATAAACCCAAGCGAGATACATGGCACCGCTGGATATTATATAACTCACCCCATTTATTATTCTCAAACACCAACATTATCCAGTGACTTGTATTATGCCAGTATCAACACGACAGTAACCACCCCCATCGAAAAATCAGTGGATCTAAAACGAATGGTAAGTTTAGTTACCATTCGAATCAATGATATAATTCCTAACAAGGTTGATAAAGCAGTTGTAACTTACCAGGATTACCCACCGGGATTTGATCTTGCTACAGGCACAGGCAGGCCAAGATTTAGGGAGGATAATTATGACGATGTAAGTTTTACTTATCAGATAAATCCAAGTGACAGAGTTAAGTCAAACTTTAGTGTAAACACTGTTGTGTGGCCGTATAGATACTTTGGCATTACCATTAACTTCTATGATAAGGATGGCAATTTCATTATTGGAAAAGAAATGCCAAAAAATGATGAGAATTTTTTTGTTAATATCAACAGAAACACACACTACATATTTGCAGGTTCTCTGTTCTCAAACCCTGCAACATTTAATATTAATATTGACGATCGATGGAATACACCTATTGATGTCCCTTTTAACGTAAGCCATACAAGCCATAATTAAATAACCAAGCGTAATTTTCACTTGCCTCCGCAAAAAAGCAGCAGCGATAAGTAAATCGGTGACGAGTTTGCGGACACAGTGAGAATAAAAATATTATTTAGCCGCAGGGTTGATGTTGAAATCATATTAGGAGCTGGCGACGTTAGTCTTCTAATCCTCCAAAAAACACCTGATAGCATTTTTCAAACCTCTTTTTGTGAGCTACCGTGAATTCCCTTGTATATTCTGCCAAGTTTTACGAAAAGGGCAACAAAGCCGCAGACATCCGTTTACGTAACGGATTACAACAAATCAAAGTGTTGGCAACGGTATTACGTAAGGAAGTGACTGAACTGAAGAAATAGGCGAGCTAACCTTTCAAAGCATTCTGTATGTAAGGCCATCCGGTGCCGGGTGGCCTTTTTGGGTGTCATTGTAACTTTAGGGATAGCAGCAAGACCACTTGTTATCCTATGACACAATTGAGATTTTGTTGATTTTGACCACTTATTCCAGGATCATAGGCAACTTCATATTGGGTGGCATACCATGCGCGTGTCGATTGTATCTGGTAGCTTTGTATTTTTGCGATGGATTTTTGTGGACTGGCTACGTCTGCAACATCCTGTCCAAATGCCAGCGAAGAGGACGTACCCGAACCGGCTAAACTAAGTCCATCGCTAAAATAAGTTGAAGGCGTGGGGTTTCCGGGCGCTACGTAAAGATAGAAACGAAGAATACCGCGATATTTATTTTAAAGTGCGAAATAATAAGGCGGCGACAACTGAGTAGTATTAAATGTATTATAAACCAGACTCCAGCCATCAGCATGTTTAAAATCAAAGGCTATCTCCGGATTAAACAGTTGGTTACTTCCAGATGCCCAAGGCACCAAAATTGGTGCCGTACCTGCAGGAGTAGGCATGTAATCCGAGTGCTCATAGTCAAAGGTCGGCGTGGGAACTGCCGCACTGGTTTGGGGGGACTTAATTGCTAAAGGTTTTTCTTTTTTACAACCGGAAATGGAGAGCGCCAAAACCGCTGTAATACATAACTTTAGAGTTATTTTTTTCATATTTATCAAGATTTAAGTTTTTAGTTTAGAAAAATAGAAGTCACATTCGCCTATATTTCTTATGGCAAAAAAGTCCAGCAAGCAGGCAGCTTAAATATATAATTGGGTTTTAAAAGCCTTGTTACCTAGCTATTTGAAGGTGCTCACAAGTTGAATTGAACTAAATAGCTGGCACTGAATCAGTGATTGTCCCAAGGTGATATTATCTGTTATAAACCCCCATGAACATCCCGAATCCATACTGGACATAATATCGTATAATTTCCCATTTTGATCTTTAGCAATTAACGTCAAAACGAGAGATCTACTGTCGATCATATTTTTGTTGATAAGGACAGGAGTTGATAGGTTAATATTTATCGCAGTAGTTGAATTATTGGATACCCCAGATAGCAAGGAGCTATCATAAAGCACTTCTGAATTAGTGAGAAGGCCGTTTTTGATGGTTTCACCGGCTTTGTAAACCTGTATCCGCACAAATAAATCAGCCGTAGGGGATTCTGGCCAAACGTAATTGAAATGATCTATCTGGTTCGGCTTTGTGTTCCAGTAAACCTTGTTTAGGATAATGTTTTTCAAAACCCTGTCTTGTACCACTACTGTTTTTGAAAGCGAGGCCGCTTTTCCATCTTTGGCTGTAATCGTCAATGTAACCTTGTAATTGCCGGATTTGGAAAATGATAATCCGACATTGTTTGTTGTCGCAGTCGTGCCGTTACCCAAATCCCATTTAACCGAGGCTACTGTTGTAGAGGTATTTGTTAGCTGTATACTATCACCCGTCCCGATCTTAAATACAACGGTATCCATGTGATTAATGTCAAAGCTGGCTTTTAACAAAGGTTCAGGGGTATTCTGTTTTTTGCAACCAACATTGATCAAGATAAGAGAGCATAAAATTAATATGTAAATCTTTCGCATTGTTTAGGCTTCAATTATTTAAGTTCAATGCAATAATAAGTTAATTGCATTGAATTTCAATATCAATATTGTAACAATATTTACACATGAGTTAATTAACTTAAGAAAAAAGCCCACATCATGTCTCCATCGCGATAGAACTTAAGCTATAGGTTTATTTCAAGTAGAAGCAGCAAATATCAATAATATCGAGTTCCAAACTAAAGCTACTGTGAAAACTCAATCAGCAGCATATAGTTAACCAATATTTTGATTAATAGATGATTTGTCGCAACTGACGAATAGGATATTCGTAAGGATTAAGCGATATCTTCAGGATGGTCTTTTTGGGTTCTTCGAATTGCCCGAGGTTTTCAGACTGTGTAAACGAATTTTTGAGTTTATTTCTTTACAACATTGTAAGCTGTTTACAAATGAGTGAATTTTAAAGACTTATCGTGAGTCTCTATAAGGAGCAACCATAATCTAATCAATAGCTTCACTTCATTGTTAATTAAGTATGGCTGATCCTACCATCTTCCGCTCAAGTGGATAATTCAATCTTTGCATTTGCCTACCTTTATCGGGAGATACAACATTCGAGTGTGGCGACACTCTTAATCAACCCACAATAATACTTTAATCAAATGTTCATCATTTCAGATGGCTCCATATGATATCGTTAACATCAGTAGCGATGATGTCCCGTTCATCTAAAGCTTTTTCGGTAATGATGACTGGCTGGTAATCCCGTGCTATATCCACACGACCATGCGAGCCCTTAATCAAGGTGGCGTCGAGGGGAATGACATCCATCACATACCTGAATCCGGCTTTCTTACGAAGCAATTTGTAGCCGGCACGCAGTTTCGAGCTCATAAACATTTCGACAGGATCGTAACCAGGTTTCTTATGGATGTCAACCACACGGGCATAATCCGGAGCAAGCTCGTCATCTACCCAGAAATAATAGGTGAACCAGCTTCTTTTATCAGCGATAAGGACGAGATCTCCAGCCCGGGGATGGTCGATATGATACGCAGCCTGTTCTTCACGGTCAAGGACCCGTTCAACCCCTGGAACAGCCTGAAGCAGCGCCTTAACTTTTTCAGTCATACTTGCATCGTTGATGTACACGTGTGCCAGTTGGTGGTCGGCGACCGCGAAGGCTTTTGAAGCTCCCGGGTCCAGTAATTCGAGTCCTCGTTCAATCCTGATGCCTAACAAGTCGTTTTGCCTCAATACCCGGTTCAAATGTACAGGGCGATCCACCGGAGATATGCCATATTCGGAAAGAATGATCACCTTAGCATCTTTTCTCTGGTAAAAACTCACCAGTTCCTCGATCACCTTGTCGATTTCCCTGAGATCATTGGCAATAAGCGCTAAATCCGGACCGAATTTTTGCAGGCAGTAATCCAGATGCGGCAGGTATATCAGCGTCAGCGTCGGGTCATGCAATCTATCCGTCTCCATGGCAGCGTCCGCTATCCAACGGGTTGATTTGATATTCGCACCGGGCCCCCAAAACTGAAAAAGCGGAAACTGGCCGAGCTTGGCCTGGAGATGGTCGCGCAGGTCGGCAGGCTCCGAATAACAGTCCGGCATTTTTCGCCCATCTGCAAGGTAATTGGGCCTCGGGGTCACAGAGTAATCTGCGGAAGAATACATATTATACCACCAAAACATTACCGAACTGGTAAACGATGGATCTTCAGTTTTGGCTTTTTCCCATATTTTCTGCCCATCCACAAGTTTGTTTGATTGCTTCCAGAATTTTACTTCACAATCAGTACGGTCGTACCAACCGTTACCAACAATGCCATTATCTACCGGAAATTTACCAGTGAGATAAGCGGACTGCATGGATGTTGTGACGGCAGGTAACACCGGTTTAATATGCGCAAGATGCCTTTCGCTAATATACGTTTTAAGAAATGGCGTATGCTCGCTGATTAGAGAGGAGGATAAACCTACTACGTCGATGACTACCGTTTTGTTCATAATTTCTCTCCTCTACTATAGTTGTTCCTTTACCCAGTTTAACTCCCGGATGATTGATTGTGATAATGGGGCTTTCAGTTCTTCAGGTAACACAGTCCAGGTATAGGTTTCCACCTCCAGGTGTTGGGTGAAAGGCGTATCCTTGAATTTATTGAGCACCCTGACAATATCGGCTTGTGTGGATTGCACGTGCTCCATATCCTCCACAAAAACAGGTACATGAAAGTGTGATCGCCATTCCGTCACCGCATTGTTCCTGCTATCTGCCAGAGCCTCCGGCAAATCTGGATAGCGGATCAATTTACCATTTCCTGTTTTAGCGATCACCTGGTGCAGGTAGGTTGGCTCATTGAACCTGGCAAGTGCGTTGGTCACTTCCTCCCTTAATGTCATTTCTTCTGGCAATAGCGCCTTCAAGGCGGCGCTAATTTGTATCTTGCCAACATGGATCCCCTTTGTAAGCAACTCGTCGATAATGCGCTCATGCTCTTCATAACCTATTGCAAAATGGCAAACATCGTAACACAGGTTAATATGACGTTTGATAGCTGCCTCGGCATCGGCTGGGGATAGGTTGAACTTTTCCCCCATCGATAAAATACCTTGCGGCAAAAGGTCTTTCTCAAACCAATCCATAAATTCCGGGCCCGATTCCAGGAACCCGTCTGGTTCGGGTTCAATATCCAGGTGCATGAGTATTCCGGTCGAGCGGTGTTTTTCGAAAAGGGCTTCAGCAACCGTTAAAATATTCTTTGTGGCAACAGCTTTTGCAGCATCCCTCGCTTCACCGGCGGCATGCCATGGCTTATAGCTTAAAGGTGATGTTGATATGCCACCCTGCAAGCCATCTGGCAGTAATTTGGACAAAATATTAAACAGCCTTAAGGTATATTCCAGGCGGTCGGCAGTTGTCCAGTCCGGCGCATGTACCTGGTCTTTCACAATTGTATCATGGAACCCTCCATAGGGGAAACCATTCATGGTAAAAACATAAGCATGATTATTAGAAAGCCATTGAATGAATTCTGCCAAATTATCTTCATCCGCCAGAAGACCCAGGCTGGCCAGATTGGAAAGCCGCAGGCCAACACCCATCGGCTCTTCTCCGGCTATGGAGGCCCTGATTTCCGGGAAATGTTTTTTTAACGCCACAAATGTTTCCGGCCAGGTTTCCCCGGGATGGATGTTTGTACAATAGGTAAGGTGTGCAGCATTGATTTTCATGATGGTAAGTGTTGTTAATAAAATTTTGATTGCTGAAGTTTGCGTTGCCTGTTGTACAGCGCGAGGCTTGCCTGTTTGAGTAGCTGCGCATCAACTTCATGCACCTCTGTACCTTTGCCGATCTCATCCAGCAGCGTAATCGTGAGCTCTCCGCCCAGATGCTCGCGAAACTCTTCCAGTCCCTTTAATAATGGATTGTTCTCTCCGCTGAACCTTAAAAGATCATGGCTGATATCAAAGCCCAGGTTTTGGATCAGGTTTACTACACGTTCACTTTCCGGAGCTGCTAAACGGCCTGTAAGGAAGGAATAGACCGTGTCAAGGGCAATGCCCATAGCGACTGCCTCACCATGCCGGATGTCAAATTCGCTGAGGTACTCCAGTTTGTGCGCACTCCAATGTCCGAAGTCTAAGGGGCGTGAAGAACCGCTTTCAAAAGGATCGGCACCGGCAATATGCTCCATGTGCAGCTCTGCGCAACGCCATATCAGGTAGTTCATAGCTGCCACATCCCGGCTTACAAGGACAGAAGCATTCTCTTCTATCCAGTTAAAAAATAGTCGATCCTTGATCAGCGCGACTTTGATCGCCTCGGCTATCCCGGAGCGCCAGTCACGTTCAGAAAGCGTGCTCAAAAAACGATCATCGTTAAATACAGCTGCAGGCGGCGCGAAAGTGCCCAGAAAATTCTTCTTTCCAAAATAATTGATACTGTTTTTAACGCCAACACCTGAGTCGTTCTGTGAAAGTACGGTTGTTGGTATCCGGATAAGTTTTACACCGCGGTGCGCTACAGCCGCTGCGTACCCTGCCATATCTAAAAGGGCACCACCGCCCAAAGCGGCTATGTAGGAGTGCCTGTCAATTCTGTAATTATTGACCGCTTCAAGGATTAGCTCAAAATAGCGTTCATCATTCTTCACCTGTTCGCCACCGGGGATGATCAATATTTCAGGTACCAGCTCGACGGCGGTGTGAACCCGAAAATAGGCATTGATTTCCGAGCATAAATGCTCATGGGCGTCCGCAACTCCCTGGTCAACCACGAAAAGAATCTTCCTTAACGCTCCTGAGGTGGCAGCGTTTGCTAAAAAGCGATTCAGTAGTGGGTTGTTGACTGAGAATAAGCCTGAAGTAAAAAAAACGTTGTAACTATATTTGACGCTGAAGTTTTGTTGTAAATGTTCCATCTGAGGGAAAAGTCTTTTTAATTTAAAATTACTTAAGTAACCGCGAAGGTTTTTGCAAACCAGATTGAGAGCGGTAACAGGCAAGCGATCAGCACGGCGAAGGTAAGCGAGCCGAATGTAGCAGACCAGGAAGCGTCCATCAGTATTAAGGAGATTACCCCGGCCTTGACGGCTTTACCAATATTTTTACCGATAGGCTCCCTGATCGCTTTAAGCAACGGGCGGAATATCATCCAGGTGAAGGGAATAAGGAACAAAAGCGACCATAGCAAACGGTTATTTGCATATGAAAAATAACTGATGAAGCCGATCACCCCTGCATACAAAGTTGCCGCGGTATACAGGCTGCTTTTACTGCCACCATGTACTTCCCCGCGGCTGGTGAGCGTGATGGAAAATATATAGGCTACAGGCACTAAGGCCAGCATAAACCAGTTAATTAGCGCTATCGGAATTATACTGATACCCAGCAACAGGTTCAGTCCCCTGCACATACCCATGTTAAGGGGCCCGAAAAAAGGGTGGTGTTTGCCAAATCTATCATAAAGTAAAGCACAAAGCGCAATGGCTGCCGCGATCAAACCCGATACGATCGAAACGAAAAGGGCTGATAAGATGCCTGTACATAATAATATTGAGCCAAGCACAGTGGCTTCCCTTAAGCTTACCTTGCCCGATGGGATCGCACGCTCCGGCCTTTCGATCTTATCCAGTTCCACATCGAAAACGTCATTGAAGACAATTCCGCCGCCGTAAAGACAGGCTGTTGACAGGCAAAGTAACAGTATTGCCGGCCAGAATGCTCTTATCGAGCTGACCGGGACGCTTACAATGGCAATACCCGCCAGAATATCTGCTACAGAGGTAACGATATTGGCTGGCCTCATAAGCTGCAGATAAAGATATGGTTTACTGTAGTCCAATGTTAGCTGATGATAATGGATGATTTATCGATCCTGGGCTGCTGGCCACCGCGCAAGATACTGTTACCTTCAAATTTCGCGCTCTGATCAACACTGAGGGCCGACGTAAAATCCGCCTCATCGATCTGACCGCTTTGTGCAAAAGCGGCAATTGCGTTGCCATAGGTGATCAGTTGAATAGCTTCGTCGCTGATGCCGCGCAATTTCATCAGCGCGGCAGTTTTGGGTACCGCCAAAGGGTCGCTGATACCCCAATCAGCAGCCGAGTTGATCATAATGCGGTCAGGGCCGTATTCCCGGGCTATCTCAACCATACGCTCATTTCCCATTTTTGTGAAAGGATAAATGGTAAACGCGGCCCAGAATCCCCGGTCGAGAACTTCTTTGACAGTTTCTTCGTTGTTATGATCTATAATGACTTTAGACGGATCAATGCCATGTTCTATCGCGATGTCCATGCTGCGGCTCGTGCCATTTTTCTTGTCGCGATGCGGCGTATGAACCTGTACCGGCAGCCCGGCTTCTTTGGCCAGCTCTAATTGCAGGCGATAATATTTTTCTTCAGCACTTGTCTGATCATCAAAACCTATTTCGCCGATCCCGACCACACCTTCTTTATAAACAAATAGCGGAAGAATCTCCATTACTTGTTCGGCGAGGCTTTCATTATTCGCCTCTCTTGAATTAAGCCCTATAGTACAGTAATGCTTGATCCCAAATTGTGATGAGCGAAACCTCTCCCAGCCAATCAGGCTGCTGTAGTAATCCCGGAAACTGTCAATAC
Source organism: Mucilaginibacter sp. CAU 1740 (assembly GCF_039839285.1). Classification (NCBI taxonomy): domain Bacteria; kingdom Pseudomonadati; phylum Bacteroidota; class Sphingobacteriia; order Sphingobacteriales; family Sphingobacteriaceae; genus Mucilaginibacter; species Mucilaginibacter sp. CAU 1740. The sequence goes on from NZ_JBDOQS010000022.1 coordinate 50,547, forward strand.
CGGTTCGGGGCTGGCCAAGCCAGAAGGCTGGTTCGATCAATGCCACCACGCCCGCGTCTGCCATAGCCTGATAATCATCAGTAGTGCGCGAGGTCATATGTACATGCGGGTCAAAGAAACGCATGCCTTTTACCGACGCCAAATCAAAAGATGCGGCCTTTTCGCCGTTTACTTGCTCCCTGTTCTCAAAATGACTGCAACACATATCCTAAATTTTATTTTTTGTATCACTGATAAATTCGTTCCAATTCGTTTTCTTCCCGGCCATTGCTTGTAATGGAGCGGTTTCCAGCAATTCCTTTGCAGGGAGGAAGTCGCTCTCGTGGATCGCCAGCGCCACAGCCTCTTTTTCATGTAAACCTAAACGGGGCAACACAACCTTGATATCGTGCAGAATGCCATCATCAATAAAACGGCCAATCAAGCGCCATAACATTGGATCGGTATTGCGGCCTGCGGCCAGGCGTTCACGGGCGTAATCAATCAATGCATGGGCAAGCGCTACATTGGCACGCTCGTCTATGCCGGTGATCAGTTCAAGCCGTTTTTCAGTAAACAGCGCCTTCAGCACTAATTGGTTCCAGGCGGATTCCGACAAATATTCCGAAGGATAAGGATTATTATACATGATCGCTTCGAGAACCACGCCCAGGTTACTGCGGTTACCTTCAGTACACCGGTTTACCCAGATCTCAGGGTAGGCTAACAATGGTAAGGCCGAATATAAGGCAACCAGCTCGTTCAATTCAGCAGCCAAATAAAGGTTCTCAATTGTTCGTTCATAACTCCGCTGATCTGAAGCATCCAGTGTTAATAATAACCAGACACGTGATAGACGATCAACGGACCATCCCCGAGTGGAGAAGCCTGTGCGTAAAGCAGATAAACCGCTTTCAATTTCAGTATTGGCATTCACCGGATTCTTTCCGGTTTTACGCGGTAGGGCTGCGAAGGCGTTATTAAATGTTGCGGCAGATGCAGTATTAGCTGCTTGTGTTAGCAACCAGTTTGCAGCATCTGAAGCTATATTCCTTGTTATAAGTTCAGTAAACAGGGACTTAAATTTTCCAACGTCATAAGTGAACATACACTCTATTAATTAAGGATAATTGATCCGATGGCTCAAGCGGCAAAATAATTGATCAGCAAGGCGCTGGCAATGATTAACAGGCCGAAGAACTCCCTTGTTTTTTCGATATATGGTTTTTCGGCCTGCATGGTTTCCACCAGGCTTGGCCTGTTATACTTCGTGATCCAGTCATGAACACCATCTTTGGAAAAATAAATAGTGGTAGCATGAATAAGGTAAGCGGCAATTAGACACAAATATACCAGCGGGTATACCAGATGAAATACTACCAGTCCGCAGCAAATTGCCGCGCTAAGGTATATCGGCACCCAAAGCCAGGGGGCAATATCGTTCAAATTAAGGTAAGCAAAGACCAGAAAAGCAAGGAAAAAAATAATATTTATTAGACTAATCATAATGAGCAGCTGAGGCTGACAAATTAATAAATGTATCGCAATTTGATGCGCTTAATAGAATAATTATATTTTCGCCATGATCTCTTCTTTAATAGCAGAAGTTGTTCAAAGTTCACGAATATCAGGCCTCTTTGGACTAGGATTTCGTTGAAATAGGCGGATGAAGCATTCTGCAGCCAAAACATTTTCCTGGTTTTAGATGCACTTTTTCCAGCAGTAATAGCATAGTCATGTGTAACGGAATGTAATTAGCCCTTATTCGGGAAGTATTCGCAATAGGCGATTGAGTATCCACAAAGACTTTCGGAGCAGTTAATCTTCACCTATTTGATCGATATACTTAAAATATCCGCCTGTTTTACGACTTCCTCGCCGTTCAACAAGATTTAAGGACACGATTCCGTCAATTTGACGCTCAATTGTTTTCAAAGGCCTATTTTTAACAATAAGCGCAAATCCAAGGCGACTACTTGTTTCAATTCCTACACGATGATAATCATATTCTTTGATTAATAAATATGAGTAGTGCCAGAATTTGCATGGAAACAGAAGCCGAAATAAAAGCGGTTATAGATTTCATTCGAACTACACGGAAACCAAAATTATAGTCAGAGATATGTGGAGCAAAGCTTTCAATTAGTCAAAATGCCGACAGTAAAACAGAAGTAAAATATACATTGCTTTCCGTTGAGCGATTTTGCAAATCGGTGATCTACTTTAGGTAGATGCATCGCTGCTAATACGGCTAATGAGAATATAAAGAACCTAATTAATGAGCAATAAATATCGACACAGCTGAATACTAACTACAGATTAAACTTCATAAATAATCCTCATCAAAATATACAACCTGTAGCTATATTTGTGCAACCAACGATAAGCTGTCATGAGAGGGAAATAGAAAACATATTTTCATTTTATGAATAACATTCTTACTATTAAGCCTACTGAAAAAGCTTGCCAATGTGGTGCCTCCCATTCCGACTTTCAACGCACCAAGCGCACTTTGTTCATGAAAACGTTTCTGTTCTGGTTACCAATTAAACGATATCGATGCCTGCGATGCAGACGACATCACTGGTACATCAATCGATAATTAAACGGCACAAAACGATTGTCAATGAATGGACGGTTTTGATAGCACAGATACAGATTCCTTGAATTGTTTCATAGTCAAGAAACGAATTTCATTCATTTGCTTGCTTACGTAAAAAGTAATTTATTCCTTTTACATCTTTTCTTCGGTAAAGGTCTTTTAAAATACTGAGATATGGCCCATTATTAACTGCAGAAGTTAAATACCGCTGCTGTTTGCATGTTAAATCAATATTTACGAAGGATAAATCAGCTTTCTAAAGTCATTGACTTTATGAATTTATTTTAAAATTACAGATGAAAAGTGATCAGCAAGATTTTTGCATTGAATGTCAGGAAGCTAAAAGATTGAATGCTGTATTTGCTTATGTGTTATTTTATAAATGACATACTTCGGAAAGAGCTTATAATTAATCAGCAATAATAGTTTTTATAAATTAATACTACTTTAACAAACTGCCTTGCCATTTGTCCTCTGTTTTTTTTAAAAAAAGTTCTATAATTAATTAAACTTATTATATATATAAACTAAACTTGTCTATTTTTGTGATTCTGACGTACGGTTGAGAATAACGTTATTATATTAATCTAATCTTAATAGTTGCTGAGCTTGTACGAATTCATTTCTATCATTATGAAACAAAATCCTTGTTTTTTCCTTTGCGATTTAATTTTCTTCGCCTTATCTATTCTGGTTAGCAATAGGAGGTTTTGATTAAAATGTTTATTATTGTTATATGAGGTTTTCGAGCGCAACAATTTAACAAGCTTTCAACATTCTCACTCAATCACAACATTAGCGATCAGTTCGGTGGAGCATCTTCAAATATCAGCATCAATTCAAAAGGGTTTTATGTACTGTCAAATGTTTATAGTGTGGCATTTAATGTCCGTTTAAAAGATATCACTAATTTATTAATGGCAGGTTAGATAAAAAAATCTTTCAAGACAAAATGCGGACAGACGAAAGCCTGCTTTAGTTCTGTTAGGCGATAAAACTGGGCTTTTCCCGTTAAATATAAATAGATTTTAAAAAGTTTTTTCCGATTATTAAATGCAGTATCGAAGGTCATTTATACGAAGAAGCCATTATAATGGTACGTGAAATTCGCGCTATAATACTTCATTTCATTAGTCAGGGTATTCGCGACTTGTTCTTGAAGATAGTTTAATGTATTTTAAATGAAAATTTTAATATGCTTGTGGAAACCGAGTCAATAAGAAACTATCTTCAAAAATTACGCTGCCTTGAACATCACCTTTCAGCGGAGATAACTATCGCTAACGGAAAGTTAGTCGTTAAGTCATGCTGTAATATATTTAGTAATGTCATGCATTTTGAATATGCTTATAAGGTTTCTGCGACGATATTAAAATGCAATGTCTCGACTGCCAAGGAAAACTCTGCCATAGGAGCTAAAAAATCCAGGGACTTAATGATTTAAACCCACTAAAAAATTACAACGATTTACAGCCGCATGTCTGTGACTAACTTTTGGGGCGTAGCTCTTTAGTTTCAAAAGGTCAATGGCTTTATTATGTTACCGCGTCGATGTTAAATAATGTATTATTAACCCCGATATTATCGTATTGCTGTCAATCTTAGCCATCGGGGTAAAGGGATGATTCTACTCAAAATAGATGAAGAGAATCACACAATAACCATTGATTCTGAATACAATGGCAGCAGCTTTGAAAATCAAATAGCATGGGATATCGATTTAATAGATACGGAATTAGAATTTTGGGCCTACTGGCCTAGCCAATGGCATCATAATGACTTTTTTATAAGTTGATACCGGGCTATCCTGAGCCAGCGTTTAAGCGGCATGCACATACCGGTGATTTGGTTTTGTATGGCCGCTCTAAACCATATCGCTGATTTTAATGTTTACCCTCATTGTAATAGTGTAACCTATCCTCACGTAGGGGCTGCGTTTAATGTTCGCTACCTGAAGCATTTCCATTCGGCCTTCGTTATTCTGACGGACGACGACAGTTCCTGTGCAAACGAGATGAACTGCACGAGCTTTAAAGAAGAATATAATGCGGCCATGCAGAAATACAATTTTGACCGGAACAATCTGGAATATAGAAAAGCATGTATAGGTTGTTCAAGAAATTGCAAAGGTTGGGTATCGTGGTTCTCTATAAGCGTCACTGCCAGAGCAGGATTGATCTCCATCAGCATATCATCGAAAATGGTACATGAATTAAAGTCAGCGCCGCTTTATAAGTTGGCGGGCATCAATCTCTAAAATTGAAGCAATAGCAAATAAGCGGACAACGGTTAAGGTGCTGTATCCAAGTTAAAGTTTACTATACGCATTTTGGCTGATTAACAATTTTGCTGGTAAACATTTCTGAGTGTATCCTTTAGCCTAGCGTACAATGCGAATCTTCTCAACAATTGATTTTACTTTTCTCTTTACTAATTCCATATTTATTTCACATTTTACGCAAAAATCAGCGGTAATGCCTATCCACAACCAAAAGGAGTAGTAGTTGTTTGCTGTAAGGGAAATAAGAAATCTTGCCTATCCACTTCGTTGAACCATGAGAGGGATACAGTAGGATGCGAGTGAGCAGAAAGAACTGTATCAAAAGCTGATTCCGGGCAAGGATGAGCAGATTGCAAGACTGAATACATTAATTAAAAAGCAGTTGACAAAACCAAACTAATACGCTATACCCTAAGAACCATGAAGAGAATATTAATTTTGGAAGATGATGTTGCACTCGGCGAGGTGGTTGCGACCATTCTAGAAGATGCCGGATATAAGACGCTGGTCATACAACGATCAGAAGCTCTATTTCCTTATATCCTGGAGTTTCCCCCCAATCTTTGCATTATGGATTACACCTTAAGCGGTATTGGTCATGGTCAGGCATATTTGCTTATACGTCTTAGCGGCAATAACGAAGAAATGCTCACGCAATTGCTCTCCTATTATACCCAAGTCACGGAAACCATTGAAACGCATCCACACTACATAGTTCTAGAAAAGCCCTTTACGATCGAGTCGCTTTTGAAAAAAGTTGAGAAACTTGTTTACCAGTTATAGTAATTATCTAATCTATCGAATATTAAGATTATAAAACGCAAAAGCCGGACCTTGCGCCTGGCATTTGACGTACGTAATTGAGAAATGAATAATGTTTCGTCCAATATAAGAAATATTATCCGAGACAGCCATCTGTTTTAAAGTAAGAAATAATCAAGCATTGGATCGGCGCTCTGGCTATATACCATCCTTCAAGACCCCTTTTCTCCAAACTAAGAAACGCTTATTTTTGAGTAAATCACCTACCTATGAGTATCACTTATTTTAAACCGCGTGATCGTTTCAATTTTGCGAAGGACACGCTGGATATCGGCAATCCTTTACAATGGGACAGATCACATTTTCTAAAACACTTTTTTAAAAGAGTGTTTGCTATTCCCGAAGACCGCATAGATGAATTTTACCAGCGCCACTTGGCTTATTATCTATCTCGCCATACCCATGGTACAGAAGAAATCTTCTTTAAATATTTTTGGTCGCTCATTGAAAGACAATTAAAAGTGTTGTTGGGCAAAGACGTCTATGACAAGAACCATTTGAGGAATGAGCGCGAGATAGTACGATTGCAAAAGTTTACGGCAATGTTGATCTCGCATGACCGCTGGAATATTCACAAATCCAATGATGCGGTAATAGCACAGCAAGAGTCGGAAATAGTCGCACTTAAACAAGAGGTAACCCAATTGAAAGCTGACCTTAAGAAAGTTACTTTGCTTGAAACAGAAGGCTATATCAATATCCCGGAAGGCTACAGAAATGCGGTTTTACACCTGCACTTGCAAATGCAGGAACTTAAAACACCTGAAGGGAGGGAACTCATGTTTTCTCAGACGCAGAGTGTCTGGATGAAAATGATCTGTAAGTATTTCCGGGAGGGAGATAAAGAGATCAATTACGAAACCATACGCCGTTATTTCCCGAGCGACAAGCGGGAGCCAGGAGATAAACATGCTGATATTCCTGCAAAATCCAAGCTTTTTACGATCAATCCTGCAAAAAAGAGGAGTTAACTTTTTCTTTTGCCGGCAATGCATCAGTTATTTGCCAATATAATATCAAGTTGTCAATCAGTGCCTTATACGCACTTTTAACTTTCTCCAAACTACTCCATTTTAACCATGCAATTCTGCATGGTCAAGAAGTTTGTTCTGTACAGCACACATTTGTTCCAAAAAAAATGCAATGCAGATAATCAATCAAGAAGCCCTTAGCCTGTGCATACGCCAGGCAGTGAGGGCAGAACTACAGGAACATTTTAAAACAGAGGGCAGCCAACTGCCTAACTCGGAAAAACTTTTATCCAAGAAGGAACTCGCCGCCGAACTGGGTGTGTCCCTCGTTACGCTTACTGACTGGATGAAAAAAGGCTTACCCTATTTGCGCCTGCATAAAAGGGTGTACTTCAGAAAAAGTGAAATACTTAATGCAATGCAACAAACCATTAACTATTAAAACACGGAGGAAATGATGAATGTGGAACTGATCACCAAAGGGGATTTACAGGAATTTAAAAGCGATCTGCTAAACGAGATCAAAAGGATCATACAGCCGGGACAGGCAAGTACAAAAAAATGGCTGAAGAGCGTGGAGGTTAGAAAACTGTTGGGGATATCGCCCGGTACGCTGCGGTTTACCAAAGTGGGTAGCATTATGTACTATAAGTTGGAAGACATCAACAAGATCCTGGAAGGAGAAGGCAAATGAAACTGCGAAAGGAAATTGTCAAAGAGCTGGCAGCCTATGCCAGCTTGCTCAAACGAATGGAAAAGGATAACCGCTTGCTGCCAACCCATCTTAGCCTTTTCACCGGTCTGTTTGTCTGTTGGCAGCGTAATGGTTTTGCAAGTCCGTTCAATGTGACCCGGAAAACGCTTATGGCGTTTTCCAAGGTCGCATCGATTGCCACTTATCACAAATGTATCAGGGAACTGGATGAGTATGGTTATATCCGGTATCAGCCGTCCTATCATCCGAAGCAGGGCAGTTTGGTTTACTGGCCGGTAGCGCACGCAGTGGCGAAAAAAGATGGTGTCTGAAGTCCCACAAAACTTCGTTTTGCAACATTGGAATAGCATACCGCTTGCGGTATGCAGCACATAAATAAATAGCCGGATATATGGCGGAGAAATCTACGACCCGAAGGGAGCGAGTTAATGTTTTTGCTTCACAAAAACCCGGATACACCCCGCCGGGGTAATCCGGTAACTCGCTCCCGTTGGTCGGTTTTGGAAGGAGTTTTAAGAACGTGATTTTATGACAGGAGCAACTGAAAAAGATAAAATACAGAAAAAACGGTTGCCCGGCAGGCCGAAGAAAACG
>NZ_JBDOQS010000023.1:0-22986 GCF_039839285.1 Mucilaginibacter sp. CAU 1740
TATAACTGGGAAAGGCCACATCAGGGGATTAATGGTAAAAAGCCCATTGATATGGCTACCCTAAACAACAAAAATAATCCCTAATTCTGTTACCGAATTATCTAACCTTTACAGCAATGACGTACAGTAAATACGATATAAAACAGAAGAGACCGGCCTTTTGGGTCCGGTCTCTTCTGTTATATAAAAAGTTAGGATCTTACAACGAGAACAATTTATAAGCTACCGCTAAGCTAAATAAGCTAATACGGGTATGCGAATTATCATTGCCATAAGCAATTTTATTCAAACCGCCTTCGTAACGTAAATCAATAGAAAGACTGCTAATGTCGACACCTGCGCCTACCTGTAAGGCGTAATTGGCGTCTTTGTATTTAAGCCTTGTAGCATCATCAAAAGCATTGTCTCTTCCTGTAGTAAATGATAACACCGGGCCACCGTAAAACCTTCCACCTAAACCTAAGGCTCCAACTTTACCACCTACCAATAGCGGCACATCAAAGCTTTTAAATTGCTGTTTATTGGGCGCTCCGCCGTTATTAACAGTTACGTTTTTGCTGGTGAAATATAACTCCGGCTGGAAGATAAATCCCAAGCCGCCGATCCGTGCCCATGCACCAGCCTGGTAACCCGCCTTGTTATCATTATTAAAAATACCGTTTGATGGGAATGTTGAATAGTTTAAGCCGCCTTTAAGACCAAAAGAAAAGCTTGGGATAACCTGTGCTTTTGATACTCCTACAGAGAATAAGAAAATTGCTAATGAGAGTAAAAGTGTTTTTTTCATTTTCATTGAATTAATAGGTTGATATAAGGATAATTAAGTACCGGTTTAAAATTAGAAATATCCGATTAAAACCATAACCACTGTAAGTGAATAAAGTTTCAACCGGATATATAAACTAATTAGCTGGAATAAAAGTATAACTTTTTTACAATTCCAAAAGTTTTAGAGCGCTAATTTGCCCTGGTAGTAATCTAATATTTTGTTGTAGATATAGCAATCGTAACGGGCGTTGATGAGGTTAATGCGGGCTCTATCAAGGTTGTTTTTGGCCACCACATAATCTACCGAAGTTAAAACACCCGCGTTGAAACGGATCTCGGCCGTACGGAACGATTCACCGTATGATTTAACCTGGTCAATCAATACGCTGAACCTGTTGTAAGCCGATGTCATGTTCAGATAAGCAGTTTCAACATCCTGTTTCAGCTTGATCTTAGTGTTTTCTTCAATGTATTTGTAGCTCAACAGATCGATCTTAGCTTTAGCTACTTTGTTATGATTTTGGAAGTAGTTCAGGATCGGGATCCTCAAACTCACACCAAATTGCGTGCTGTAGTTGTTTTTAAACTGATCGTAGTAGCCAATATCTTTATTTACATAATTGGCCTGAGTACTTAACACAGATTGTTTGCCACCACCCGGTGTGTTGATGTAACCACCGGTATTCACAACCGACGAATCTTTAAATACCGACGATTGTGCCGCGCTTGAATAATTGGTATATAAACCTCCATATAGCGATATATTAGGCAATAAAGCACCTTTAGCAACGCTAACAGCCTTTTCGGCGCTTTGGCGGCGGAGCGTAGCCGCTTTAACCAATGCTAATTCTTGTAGGGCTGTCTCATAGATCTGATCAGACGATAAAGCGCTTTGTTTAGCCACATCTTCGGCGTTGATAGGTTGCAACACAAAATTCTTACTGTACGGGATATTGAGGATCTGCATCAAGCTTAGCTTGGCATTTTCCAGCGCGCTATTTGCCGATACTACGTTTAACTTGTTATCGCCCAAAGTACCTTGCAAATCGTACAGATCAGATGGTAGTTTATTCGCTCCATCTTTTTCCAATACGGTTAAGCGTTCTACCTGCTTAGCCGATACATCAACCTGGTTTTTAACCGCTGCCAGCAATTCGGTATTATCCAAAACCAGCAAATAAGCGGTGATCACGTTAATAGTAACCAAGTCCTTTGCCTGTTGCAGGTCCATTTTACCGGCCTGGTAAGCAAGCGAGGTTTGTTTGATGGCGTTTACATTTTGCAAGCCACCAAACAAAGTAAGGTTCGATTCAAGGCTGTAGTTACCGTAGGTTAATGATTGGGTTACGTAAGCGTTGGTAAAAGGGTTAATGTTACGCCCGTTGTTAATACCATGATTAACAGTACCGTTTAAGGTAGGCAGCATATTTTCTTTAGCCTGATTAAAATCAATCCGGGCGCTTTGCGCTTTCAGTTCGCTTTGCTTAACATCGAGGTTGTTTTTTATGGCGATGTCGATGCACTTTTGCAAGTTGTACGTAGAATCTGATTGAGCGTAGGCCTTTGCCGACGATAACGCAACCAAACCAAAAAATAGAAATTTATAGTATCGCATTTTATTATTGAGTTCAGAGTTTTCTTGATGAATCGATCCTGCCATCCAGCAAATCGATAATGCGCGAACCGTATTCGGCATTTTTTTCGGAGTGGGTAACCTGTATAATGGTCACGCCATCTTCTTTATTAAGCTTTCGGAACAGCTCCATGATCTCCTCCCCTTGTTTTGAGTTGAGGTTACCGGTTGGCTCATCCGCCAATAACAGTTTTGGCTTAGCGATCAAGGCGCGGGCTATACCCACCAACTGTTGCTGACCGCCTGATAATTGGGCAGGGAACAGATCCTTTTTACCTACAATGCTAAAGCGATCCAACATATCGGCAACCATGGCTTTACGTTCGGCGCTTTTAAAATCCTGGTAAATAAGCGGAGTTTCGATGTTTTCGTAAACGGTAAGCTCATCAATAAGGTGATATGCCTGGAACACGAAACCGATATACTGTTTGTACAGGGCCGAGCGTTGTTTTTCTTTAAGCTGATGCACCGCATGGCCCTCAAAGTAATGGTAACCGTCTGATGGCTCGTCGAGCATCCCGATGATATTCAGCAAGGTAGATTTACCCGAACCCGATGGACCCATGATCGAAATAAATTCGCCCTCGTCAACCTCAAGGCTCAGATCGTTCAGGATGATATTTTTGTTGCCCCCTACCTGGTAATACTTTGAAATATGCTGCAGTGATAACATTTTTTGTTATTGAATTAGTTTGTTAGTAAATAAATGAGTTGAACAATAATACTCATCATTTGGCGATTAACATATCAATAACATACCAAAGTTATATCTAACTAAAAATCAACACATTAAATGATTATCATTAATTATTACTGTTCGCTTATGTAACAGAATGCGTACGGTTATGATACAGTGTTTTTTTGGAGGCGAAAGTCAAAAGGTGAAAGGCTAAAGGTTTTTGGTGTAAAAAACGAAAGCTGAAAGATTTGGCATCCTACTAAGATGTTTTACCTTTCAGCTTTCGCCTTTAACCTTTTACCTCAAAAATCAATCTCCTGAACGCAGACTCTTCACAGGATTAGCCAATGCTGCCTTTATCGATTGTAAACTAACCGTTATAAACGCGATCAATATGGCTGTAGCCCCCGCAGCGATGAACACCCAGATCTGGATACTGATCTTATACGCAAAATCCTGCAACCATTGGTGCATAGCATACCAGGCAATTGGCGAAGCGATGACAACCGATATGATCACCAGTTTCAGAAAATCGCCCGAAACCAATTTTACTATGCTGAATACGCTTGCACCCAACACTTTGCGTACACCTACTTCTTTTACCCTTTGTTTGGTAGAGAATACAGCGAGGCCAAATAAACCGAGGCAGGAAATGAATATGGTAACCAATGTAAAGGCAGTAAGAATTGATCCTGTGCGTTGTTCGGATTTATACATCTCATCAAATTCCTGGTCGAGGAAGTGGTATTCAAAAGGCGACGCTGGCTTAAAGTCGGCCCATTTATGTTTGATGGCTTCAATGGTTTGCGGGAGGTTTTTTCCGGATGTTTTGATCAGGATCTTCCCGAAATATGAATCGGTAAACATTACAATCGGTGTAATTTCGTGACGGATAGAGGCGAAATTAAAATTACGTGCAACCGCTCGGATCTCACCTGCCCTACCATTAAGGCTTATGCGTTTGCCAATAGCTTCATCCGCTTTCCATCCTAAAGCAGCGGCTGCTTTTTCATTAATAATAAAGCCATAAACACGCTGATTTTCATCTTTCACAGCCAATTGCTGTTCATCGGCCAGCGTGAAATCATTTCCCTGAACCAATTTAATACCAAGCGTTTTTATAAAGTTACGCTCAACCGGAAGGGCGGTAACGGAGAGTGAGTAATTGGCACTTTTCCCATCGGCCTTGTCAATACTATATCCACCACCCACACTTAGCGGCGAATCGTAAGAGGCGGTTACATTTACTACACCCGGCAGCTGACTAACTTCGTTGTTGAACGTCCGCATTTCATCTAACGATTGCCAGCTGTTTAACACCATTACCTGGTCGCGGTTAATGCCCACATTTAAATTTTGAATATAGCGCAATTGGCTGCCTGCAATAACAGTACAGATCATAAAAAACACCGATACAACAAACTGGAAGATCACCAGCGATCTGCGCAAAAAACTACTGCTTCTGGAACCGGTCATCTTACCTTTTAAGGTAACCACCGGGTTAAATGAGGATAAGTATAACGAGGGATAGGTGCCTGCCAAAAAAGTAACTACTACCAATAACACAACAGAAGTCATAACAAGCCACGATGTATTCCAGGTATCAAAACTCAACTGCTGTCCCGAAAAATTACTGAACCAACCAAAACTTGATTGGGCAATTAAAAAACCAACAATGATCGATACCGTTGTAATCATGGCCGCCTCTATCATAAATTGAGAAAACAGTTGCGATCTCCCTGCACCCATCACTTTTCTAACACCTATTTCATGGCCCCTATCGATAGCCTTAGCAGTAACGAGGTTTAAAAAATTAACACAGGCAAGCAATAACATTATAATAGCTACTACTCCTAAAATATAAAGATATTTTATGTTACCCTGGGGCGTAAGGCTATCGGCCGCCGGTGAATATAAATGGATCCTTTTTAATGGCTCGAGGGTGTACCATACGTGATAACCCTGCCTGGCAGCATCTTTAAACAAGTTGCTTAAAAAACCATTTACTTTATTTTGAACAGATGCCACGCTTACGCCTGGTTTCAATAATAAATAAGAATAATCGTTTGCAGAATCCCAGGTTAGGTTTTTTGATCTTGGCGCGATGGCGTATGATCCGAGCATATCAAATTTGATATGTGAATACTCCGGAACATCCTCAATAACACCAGTAACCATCATGTTATTAGTGCCCTTAACTTTAAACACTTTCCCTACCGGGTTTTCACTGCCGAAGTATTTTTTTGCTGTAGAAGCGGTGATTACCACCGATGAAGGATCATTCAACGCTGTAGCAGCATCGCCCTGCAAAAACTTAAAGCTGAATATTCTGAAAAACGGCTCATCAGCCAATAAAAACCTTTTTTCGTTAAAAAGTTTATCCTTGTACTTCACCCCAACACCGCCGCTCGAATAATCATAAACCCTCACCGCTTCGGCAACATCCTGAAACTGTTGTTTAAATACCGGAACTGCGGCTGTGGGCGTTACCCCTACCGTTTTTGCCTCAGCATCATCTGCCGATTTATAGTTATACACTATCCGCACAATACGATCGGCATTAACGTGAAAAGTGTCATACCGTAACTCATTTAACAAATAGGTAGCCAGCAGCATAAAGCAGCCTATCCCAACCGCCAATCCCGAAATACTTATTAACGAAGTAACCTTGTTGATAATAAGGTTACGCCATGCTGTTTTTATATAGTTTTTAATCATATTCTTGTTTCATTATGTCATTGGGTCATTAAGTCATTTTTGCTTTGGCCATTGAATCATTAGGTCATTTTTGAATTGCTTGATCGTTAATGACGCGAATGCAAAAATGACTCAATGACCTAATGATTCAATGACGCGAAGCGAATGACCTACTCCGATCTAAGGCTTTTAACCGGGTTAGCTACCGCCGCTTTAATAGCCTGGAAGCTTACCGTTGCAAAAGCTATTAGTAGCGATACGATGCCGGCTATGCCAAATACCCACCAACTGATATCAATACGATAGGCAAAATCCTGCAACCACCTGGTCATGCCGTAAAACGCGATAGGCCATGCTATTACATTGGCAATCAGTACCAGTTTTACAAAATGGCCCGAAAGCAGCACCACAATATTTTGTACCGATGCACCAAGCACTTTACGAACACCAATTTCTTTCACCCGTTTTTCGGCGGAGTATGATGCAAGGCCAAATAAGCCGAGGCAAGATATAATAATGATCAATCCCGCTAAAATACTTACTACAGTACTTATCTGATTATCTACACTGTAAACTTCTTTGAAATGATCGTCCAAAAACTGGTACTCAAAAGGTACACCGGGGAACATTTTCATCCAGGTAGATTGGATAAAGGCCACAGCGTCTTTAGCCCGGGCACCGTTAACTTTTACTGACATCTGGCTAAACCCTTTTCCATTTACAAGGAACAGCGTTTCAACTTTATAATGCAACGAGTTAAAATTAAAATCTTTGGCAATTCCGGTAATCACCCCCAACGAGTCAAAACCAAAACGCTGACCAAGCAACGATTCCATGTTTTTACCCTTGTGATCTTTTAGCAGTTCTTTAGCCAAAGCCTCGTTAATGATATACTGCTTCCAAACGGCCGAGGTATCTTTAGAGAAGTTACTCCCCATCAGCAGTTTGATCTTATACAGATCGAGATAATTATTATCAACCACCAGCAAGGTTGATGTAAGCTGGCGCAAAGGCGAATCGCCCAGTTTAAATGAGATACCTGTTTGATCAAGATGGCTACCCAAAATATCCTGCGATGCGGTAACTCCCTGTACCAGGGTACTTGATTGTAACTCCTGCTTAAATAAATCATATTTTTCTCCGGGCACAAGTTTTACCGGAACATTAACGATCTGATCACGGTTAAAACCCGGATCTTTTTGCTGCATAAACTTAAGCTGCTTGATCACAAACACGGTGGCGATCATCAAGATCACGGCACTGGTAAACTGCCCTACCACCAAAATATTACGCAACGGAACCTTGTTACCGCCGGCCGAAGTAATAGCACCCTTCAATACCTTCACGGGCTTGAACGACGACAGGAACAACGCCGGGTAAATACCAGATATAATACCCACCAGCACAGTGCTTATCAATATCAAACCGATCAGCATCCGGTTATCATGCAGTGGCAAACTAATATCCCGCTGACTTAAACTATTGATAAACGGAATAGCAAAAATTACCAGCACACATGCAAAAATCAAAGCAATGAGTGAGAGCAACACTGTTTCGCCCAAAAAT
Source organism: Mucilaginibacter sp. CAU 1740 (assembly GCF_039839285.1). Lineage (NCBI taxonomy): Bacteria > Pseudomonadati > Bacteroidota > Sphingobacteriia > Sphingobacteriales > Sphingobacteriaceae > Mucilaginibacter > Mucilaginibacter sp. CAU 1740. The sequence goes on from NZ_JBDOQS010000023.1 coordinate 7,344, forward strand.
TGCATAGCCAACTGGAAACGGCCCGCACCGATAGATTTACGAACACCAACTTCCTTGGCCCGCTCGGACGAACGCGCGGTGGAAAGGTTAATAAAATTGATACAAGCTATCACCAAAACAATAATGCCTATAACAGAAAACAGGTTGGTGATATGTTTATCGAACTTTTGATAATTGATATAATCCAACCCAATATCGGCCGAGTTGGAATGAACATCTTTAAGGGATAACAGGAACAACTCATAACTTTTTGAGCCGCCTTTACCACGATATTTTTCAAGATAGGCCGGAAATTTCTTTTCTAAAGCGGCGGTGTTAGTACCAGGGGCCAGTTCCAGATAAGTATTGAGCCAGTTGCCGCCCCAATTGGTAAACATCCAAGGCTTGTAAATACTACTGAATGAGAACAGGCAATCAAACTGCAATTGCGAGTTTTTAGGCGTATTGGCTAAGATACCAGTTACGGCATAACTTACGGTATCCTGTCCGTAATTGGTGATGGTTTTGCCCATCGGATCTTCGTTGCCAAACATGCGCTTGGCGGCATCCTCGGTTAATAAAACACTGCGTGGCCTTAGCAAGGCAGTTTCCCTATCTCCCCTTACGAGCTTAAAATCAAACATTTTTAAAAACACCGAATCCACAAAAAACACCTGCGGCATGTACACACGTTTCATCCCATAGTTGAGGGGGAATTTTTGCTGCCAGCGTACTCGGGTAAAGTTTTTGATCTCGGGGAAGTCGGCTTTTAAGGTCGGCCCCATCGGGAACATGGATAAAGCCACCTTTTGCGATGCACCCATCCCCTCAAATTTCTGCACCTCGTTTAGGCGGTAAATATTTTTGGTATGCAGGTTATCGAAGCTTTTTTCATAGCTCACAAAAAGTACAATAACAATACAGGCGGCCATCCCCACGGCCAATCCGAAAATGTTAATAGCCGAAAAAACCTTGCTTTTCCAGATGTTCCGCCAGGCGGTTTTGAAGTAATTCCTCAGCATATCTTATATCATTATTTCATTAAGTCATTCTTAAATATCACTAAGTCATCGGGGCATTAAGTCATTTTTGAATGCGTTCAATGACCTAATGACGCGCAGCAAAATGACCTAATGACCAGTTCTATTCCGAACGCAAGCTTTTAACCGGATTTGCAATCGCCGCCTTGATAGCCTGGAAACTTATAGTTGCCAGCGTGATCCCGATAGCCACTATAGCCGATATGATAAACACGCCCGGCCCAACGGTTACCCGGTAATCATACTTTTGCAACCAGCCCTGTAAAAAGTAAAATGCTAATGGCGATGCTATTACACAGCTGATCAGCACCAGTAATACAAAATCTTTTGATAATAAAAACCATAACTGGCTTACCGTTGCGCCTAATACTTTACGTACTCCTATCTCTTTAGTGCGCTGCTCGGCAATATAGGCCGCCAAACCAAACAGCCCGAGGCATGAAATGAAAATTGCCAGGCCTGCAAATATGCCCGATAGTTTACCTACCAATACTTCCTGACCAAACTTGCGGTTGTAATCATCATCAACAAAGCGATAGGTATATGGATAAGCAGGACTGTATTTCGAAAATATCTCCCCTATTTTATCAATAGCGGTATGCGGGTTTACCTTAGCCGACAAACGGTAAATCATGTTTTGATGCGGATCATTGTTATAGATAAACATGGTTGGATCGGCTTTGGCAAAAGGCGATAGCATCAAGGCATCTTTAACTACACCGATTATCTTAACAGGCCTGCCAGCATAAGTTAGTATTTGACTTATCGGATAGCCTTTAAGACGAAGCCTTTTAACAGCAGCTTCGTTAAAAATAATGTTCAAAGAATCAGATCCGGCATTATTGAAATCTCTACCGGCAAGCATTTTCATGTTGGCGGTTTTAAAAAAATCATTAGCAATTGCAACTACACCCATCTCAACTGTTTCGCCGGCCATTTTACCAGGCCATTGGTCGAGATTGTTGTGCATATTGATATCTGTAATAGCGCTCGATGCTGTAGAGATACTTTCAATTACGCCGCTTTGCAATAACTCGTTTTTAAACGCGGAGAAATGTTTGCCCAGATCCTCGTTGGCATTGGTGGCCATCAACCTATTAATGTCATAACCCGCGGGTCGATTTTTAGCGTATTGAATTTGCCTGTAAATAACCACTGTGCTGATGATCAGCGCTATTGAACAGCTAAACTGCATTACTACCAGAATCTTGCGTGAGAAGGATGCCGAGCGGCCAACCTGTATCGTTCCCTTTAATACCTTAACAGGATTAAATGACGATAGGTAAAATGCCGGCCTGCTCCCCGCAATTAATGCAGTAAGCAGTACGCAACCCATAGCTACCAGCCAAAAGGTTATATTATTAAAAGGGATAGCGATAGTAGTACCCGTAAGCGCGTTGAACGGCGTAAGCACTATCTGCACAAAAAGTACCGAGCAGATAAAAGAGATCAAAGTGATCAAGGTAGATTCTGTAAGAAACTGGAAGATGAGATGCTGACGTTGTGAGCCGATGGCTTTGCGGATGCCTACTTCACGGGCGCGTTTTTCAGACCGGGCTGTGGTGAGGTTGATAAAGTTGATGCAGGCTATCAGTAATACCAAAATGCCAACAATGCTAAAGGTGCGCACATAATCAATAAAACCACCACCGGCTACGCCATTTTTATAGTCGGAATACAGATGCCAGTCGGCCATTGCTTGCATGATCACATCCGAGTTTTCGGCGTTGATGTTTTTCTCCCCTTTTTCAATATGGATTATCTTTGGAGCGAGCTGCGCGTAGGTTACACCGGGTTTTAGCTTGGCAAAAAGTTCAAAACTATTGTTGCCGAAACTATCGTGAGCGCCTTTCATGTAAGGCTGCTGCTCCATTAAACTAAAGGGTATGATGTATTTAAACTGAAGCGTTGAATTTAAAGGCACATCCTGTATTACACCGGTAACTTTTAAATTGTAGTTATTATCAACCTTAACCACTTTGTTGATCACATTTTCGGTTCCGAATAACGCAATGGCAGTAGCCTTGGTTAGCACAATTGAGTATGGATCGTTCAAAGCAGATGAGCGGCTTCCCTGTAAAAAACTGTATTCAAACATTTTCAGGAAATCGCTGCCTGCCTGTACGCCATCTATCGATAGCTTTTTATCGCCAACCATCAATCCATGAGTGCCACCCCAATCTGTGGGCGCTACGTACTCAACTTCGGGCAACGTCTTTAATACATCAGCCAATTTTAATGATGTTGAACTGAACGTAAGCATTTCGCCATTACTGTTAAAATTGCGGCGCACCTGGTACACCCTATCGGCGTTAGGTAAAAACTTATCGTACGAGTATTCGTTGGTAACCCATAAAGCTATCATCAAAGCAACAGCCATACCGGCCGCCAACCCTAAAACATTAATTGCTGTATAGGCCTTATTATTAATGATGTTTCGCCAGGCGATTTTTATATAATTTCTAAGCATCTTTTAAATCATTAGGTCATTAAGTCTTTTTTATCCTGGTCATTGGATCATTAGGCCATTGAGTCATTTTGCTTTGTTCGATCATTGATGACGCAAATGCAAAATGACTCAATGACTTAATGACGCGCAGCAAATGACCTATTCTGATCTTAAACTTTTAACTGGATTTGCCAACGCTGCCATAGTAGCCCGGTACCCTACCGTGATCCAGGCGATGATGAACGTAGAAATGATTGACATTACAAATATTTCGGGGCCGATACTGATCCGGTATTGAAAATCTTTCAAATAATTATGCATTGCCCACCAGGCCAACGGCGCCGCTATAACAAAAGCAATAAGTAACAGGATACTGAACTCTTTACCAAACAACCACAATATGCTGCTGATATTGGCACCCAGTACCTTGCGTACGCCAATTTCTTTGGTTTTGCGCGCGGCCATAAATGATACCAAACCATACAAGCCCAAACAACCGATGATGATAGCTATACCTGCAAACGCTTCGATAAGGGTTAGCAGGATATTATCCATTTCATAAAAATGAGCGATAGTATCATCCAAAAACTGGTATTTGTACAATTCCTGCGGGAAAGTTTGGTTCCAAACCTTATCCAGCGCAGCCAATGTAGGTTTGGCATTACGCATATCTATTTTAACAGCTATAGTATATAAACCTTGAAAATTAGGCATTACACATATAGGTGCGATCTCGGTATGGAATGAGTAGTTGTAAAAATCCTTCATCACGCCTACAATAGTCCCTTTGTACGAACGACCGTTTACTGCCATTTGCTTGCCCAAAACATCTTGCGGTTTAAGGTTTAGCTTTTTAACAAAAGTTTCATTAACCAGGAGTTCTTTCACCGAATCGCCTTTGAAAAAATTCCGTCCGGCTATCAGTTTTATTTTAAAGGTTGACAGATAATTAACATCGGCTTCTTTGGTATTTATGCTCCAATGCTCATCTTCGGGGCGGTTGTCATATTGTACACCTGTGTTACTGTTTGAGCGCGAAGCCGGCGGATTAGAGCAAAAGCTAACATTTTCTACGCCTGGTATCGCGCTGATCTGATTACCCAGCGTGTTCATTTTAATCTTATCATCCTGCGGGAGCGGCACTATAACTATTGCTTTTTTATTAAATCCGAGATCGGCATTTTGAGAATAGTGCAACTGCGATACAACAATGATAGTACCTATAATAAGCACCTGCGATATGGTGAATTGAGTTACAACCAACACCCGGCGCAACGAAAAACCGCCCACTGCTTTTTGAGATAGCTTGCTTTTTAATGCTTGTATAGGCTGAAACCGCGCCAAAACCAACCCAGGGTATGAACCCGAAAGAAAGACAACAGCAATAGCTATCACCACTATAAACCCAATTAATTGCGGCCAATTAAAGGCCATTTCCGAATGGAAAAGGTTATTAAGCGGTTTAAGCGCAAGTTGGGCTAAACCTATAGCCACGCCTACCGCTATTATACTGATAATAGCGGTTTCGGCAATAAACTGCCAAAACAGTTGGCTCGGTAAGCTGCCCAATACTTTGCGCACACCAACTTCCTTAGCGCGGTTAAGGGCCTGCGCGGTTGCAAGGTTCACAAAGTTTACACAAGCGGTTATGATCAGGAACAGGCCGATAAAAAACAAAGCCCAGAGGTATTTTTTATCCGCGTAACCACCCAATTCGCGGTCGAAGTGCATATCGGCAATGGGTTGGAGTTTAAAACGCCATACCTGCAAATCGCGGCCGGTATAATTTTTCTTTATCAGTTGCAGCATGCCTTTTTCTGCCTGAGCCGGGGTTATGCCCGGTTTTAATAAGGTATAGGCCTGACAACCACTGTACACGCCTCCCCAATTATTTTCACGGTCTTTACCTGCATACTCATCCATTGTGCTGTACGAGAGATAAATTTCTGAGCGGCGATCTGTGTTATTAGGCAGATCCTTCAATACGCCGGTTACTGTAAAGTTCACTTTGTTATCCAGCCTAAAAACTTTGCCTACCGGGTTGTCGTTACCAAAGTATTTATGAGCTACTTTATCGGTGATCACCGCTTCGTTAGGACGTGCCAGAATTGTTTTTTTGTCACCCTTTATTAAAGGGAAATTAAGGATACTGAAATAATCAGGCTCAGCGAACGAAACACCAACGTCTTCACCAAATTTCTTAACATCATTTCCTTTGGTTATAGTGATCAGTGTGCGGTTAAAATCAATTACACGCGCTGTTTTTTCGCTGTAAGCCAAATCGGCACGATAACCTTTTGCCATGGGCTGAGGCACGGCCCCAACGCGGCTCACATCCTCTTCGTGAAACTCGGTGTAAAAACGGTAGATTCTATCGGCATTATTATGAAAAGTATCAAAGCTAAGGTGATAAGTGATCAGCGTAAAAATTAATACGCCGCAGGCAATGCCCAACGCCAAACCAATAACGCTGATACTCGCGTAAGCCTTGTTACGAACCAAATTTCGCCAGGCAATTTTGATGTAATTTCTTATCATATTATTCGATCATTATATCATTAAGTCATTTGCTGTGCGTCATTGAATCATTAGGTCATTAAGTCCCTTTTGCTGTGCGCCCTGCAACAATGACTTAATGATTTAATGACGCGAAGCAAATGACCGAATGACAATTTATTCTGAACGCAAACTTTTCACCGGGTTAGTCAATGCTGCTTTTATCGCCTGGAAACTTATGGTAGCCAGAGTGATCAATATCGCCGCAACTGCGGATAGCACAAATACTTCCGGGCCGATGGTTATCCGGTATTCATATTTCTGTAACCAATCTTTCAAAAAGTAAAAGGCTACCGGTGTAGCTATTATACAGCTTATCATCACCAGTAAAATAAATTCTTTGGATAACATTAGCCATACCTGTGCTATAGAAGCACCAAGCACTTTACGGATGCCTATCTCTTTGGTGCGTTGCTCGGCCACATAAGCGGCCAGGCCAAACAGGCCAAGACATGAGATGAAAATAGCCAGCCCTGCAAATACGCCGGCCAGTTTGCCCACTAACGCTTCGAGGCTAAACTTGCGGTTATATTCTTCATCAACAAACTTGTATATGAAAGGGTATGCAGGGTTATAGGTATCGAAGATATTGCCTATTTTTTTAATGGCATCCTGCATATTTACGTTGGGTGCAAGGCGGTACATGATCTCGTTACCTCCCCTGCCATGGTTAAACACTACAGGCCGTACCGGCGTAAAGGGCGATTCCATTAGCGCATCCTTAACAACACCAATAATATGAACGCGGCCCATGTTATTGTAATTGATCTCTTTATTGATAGGGTCTTTTAAACCCATCCGTTTTACCGCGGCCTCATTAACGATCACGCTTGTAGTATCAGTAGCCCACTCAGCCGAAAAATCGCGACCGTCCTTCATGGCCATCCCCATAGTTTTGAAGTAATTGGCTGAGATGGAGATAGCGCCTACACTAATGCCATTTTCGTCGGCGTTTTTTTGAGGCCAGTTATCGATGGCCGCATGACTGTAGATAGCTGTAACCGGACTTGAGGCCGATGCTACATCTTCTACCATTCCGCTGGCTATGAGGTCATTTTTTAAAGCTTTATAATTTTTCTCCAGGTCACCGCTCATATCAGTGAACATTAGGCGGGTAGAACTGTAGCCGGTTGGTCGGTCTTTAGCATGCTGTATTTGCTGATAAACGATGATGGTACTGATAATCAGCGCTACCGAACAGCTAAACTGCATCACCACCAAAACTTTACGCGGTAATGAAGCCGCCTTACCCACTTTGATAGTCCCTTTTAAAACCTGCACCGGATTAAATGACGACAGGTAAAACGCGGGCCTGCTACCAGCCAGCAAACCTGTAAACAGCACATAACCAATCATGATTAACCAAAACAATACGTTGGTATAAGGTATGCTGATTGCACTACCTACAATCTCGTTGAACGATGGGATAGCCAACTGCACTATCACCACCGATAACAAAAACGAGATAAAAGTGATCATGATAGATTCGGCCAGGAATTGGGCGATCAGATCGATGCGTTGTGAGCCGATTGCTTTGCGTACCCCTACTTCGCGTGCCCGTTTTTCCGAGCGGGCGGTTGATAGGTTCATGAAGTTGATACAGGCAATAAGTAATACCAAAATGCCTATTACGCTAAACATCCGCACATAATCAATAAAACCACCTACGGCTTTACCATTTTTAAAATCATTGTACAAATGCCATTTTTTAAGCGGATGAATAATTACTTCGGGCTTGGCGGGTCGCATTTGTTCGCTGCGATCGTAAACGATGTTTTTGATTTTTGGCGCAATCTGCTCCATAGTTACACCGGGCTGCAACTCGAGATACATATTGAACGAGTTGTTAACCCACATCGTGCGGGCGCCTTTCATCCAACCTTCTGTAGCCTCTTTAAAGGCGAAAGGAGTTAAAAAGCTGAATTGTAGCGTAGCATTTTTAGGGATATCTTTGATAACCCCGGTTACTTTCAGGTTTTGGCTGTTATCGTACCGTACTATTTTGTTAATGGGATCGGCATCGCCAAAAAGGGCTTTAGCAGTCGATTCATTTAAGATAATGGAATTGGGTTGAGTGAATACATCCTTTGCGCTACCTTTTATAAAAGGGTATTTAAAGATCTGCAAAAAATCGGGATGTGCCGAACCACCTGCAAGATAAAGCTTCTTGTCGCCCACCAGCAGATCATGCCATTGCATACCAACCCAATCAGTTTCGGCAACACGTTTAATGCCGGGAATTTCTTTACGTAAAACCTCGGCCAATGGTAATGACAGCGCGGTTTGGGTATGCTCGCCATCGTGCTGGGTTGTAAAATGCTGTTCAACCTGGTAAAGCTGCTCGTAGTTTGGCAAAAACCTATCGTACGAATACTCATTTACCACCCAAAGGCCTATCATCAACGCTACCGCCATCCCCGCGGCAAGCCCCAGAATATTAATAGCGCTATAAACCTTATTGTTAAGGATATTGCGCCAGGCGATTTTTATGTAGTTTCTAAGCATCTTTTATATCATTTACTTCGTGTCATTCACTACGCGTCATTGGGTCATTTTACTTTGCGTCATTTGCTACGCGTCATTAGGTCATTAAGTCATTTTATTTTCGGCGGTCATTTTGCTTTGTACCCGGCAACAATGACCTAATGACGCGCAGCAAATGACCTAATGACCAATTTATTCAGATCGTAAACTTTTAACGGGGTTGGCCAGCGCGGCCTTCACAGCTTTATAGCCTACCGTTATCCAAGCTATTAACAATGATGATACTATGGCCAATACAAAGATCCAGGCGCTCATTGAAATGCGGTACACAAAGGTTTGCAACCAGCCATTCATGATATACCAGGCGGTAGGCATGGCAACGATGAACGAGATACCGATAAGCACCATAAACTCTTTTGAAAACAGAAATACAATGCTTGTAACTGATGCGCCGAGAACTTTACGCACGCCAACTTCTTTGGTGCGCTGAACTGCCATAAACGATACCAAGCCATATAAACCAAGGCACGAAATGAAGATTGCTATACCAGCAAACACCTTGTACACCAGTGCCATTTTGTTTTCCTGCTCGTAAAACTGTGCTATTCGCTCATCTAAAAAGTAGCCGTTATAGGCATACTCGGGATAGGTATTTGCCCATAGTTTTTGCAATTCGGCCACGGTTTTGCTGAGGTTGGCTGTTTCTATCTTGATGCCTAACTGGCCTTCGTAACCTTTAGCAGGTGCAATTACCAGTGGCTTAATAGTTTCGCGGAGCGAATTGGTTTTAAAATCTTTAACTACGCCAACAATCGGTTTCCATTTGCCGCCGCCAAGTTTCACCATTTTACCAATGGCCTGCTCTGGGTTTTGGATGCCTAATTTGTGGATGAATGTTTCGTTAACTACATATTGCTTAACGGTATCACTAACGTCATAACCTTTACCAGCAGCAAATTGCAGTCCGTAAGTTTTGAAATAATCAGCATCACCAAACTTCATGAATGTGGCAAAGCCAATATCCTTGTTCGAGTTATTGAAGTAGAAATTAGTACCCCAGTTGTTTTCTGACGATGGCACATCTGATGAGAAACTTACCGCCTTTACATTTTTGTTTTGCAACAGCTGGTATTTAAACGATTCCATTTTGCCCAGGCTCACGCTATCGGTATAACCGGGGATGATGAGCAGAGCGTTTTTACTAAAGCCGAGATCGGCATTGTTCACAAAATCCATCTGGTTTACAGCTACGATGGTACCGATGATAAGCAATTGCGAAATAGCAAACTGGGCGATAACCAATGCCCTGCGCAGCGGGATGCCCCCTATTGATGCCGCGGTGATCTTATTTTTAAGCGCCAGTACCGGTTTAAAGCCCGATACCACCAACGCCGGGTAAACGCCTGACAACAGGATGATAGCTACCGTACTCGCCAGTAAAAACAATACACTTCCGGTACTAAACAGGTTAATATTCTCCGGCACATTCGCGATATTTTTTAACTGCGGGATAGCCAATTTGGCAATGCCAATGGCAATTAATGCTGATATAATAACGATGATAGTAGTTTCGCCAATTACCTGTAAAATAAGTTGCGGACGGGTACTGCCTAATACTTTACGGATCCCAACCTCTTTTGAACGACCAACTGATTGCGCTGTAGAAAGGTTGATAAAATTGATGGATGCCATGATAATAATGAGCAACCCAATAAAGGAAAGTGTACGCAAGGTTGCCATACTGGTGCTATGATCTCCCAGCGGATTGCCTATCACTTTATCAAAGTGCATATCGCCCAGCGGTTGCGCGATCAGTGTGGTTTCTGAATTATTTTCTTTTTTGAAGTGTTTTGCAGAGAAAGCTTTGAGCTGTGATTCGATATTTGCTTTGCTCATACTTGGGGGGAACAGCATAAAGATCTCGTGGCTGCTGCTGGTGGAGTGCCAGTCTTCAGTATAGCTGTAATCTTTAGGATGCAGTTTCCAGGTAACAAAGGATACCATCACTTTAAACGGAAAATCGGAGTTTGATGGGGCGTCTTCAACAACACCTGCTACTTTCAGGGTTAAAACATTGTCCATCCGCAAGGTTTTGCCCATTGCGTTGTTCCAATCACCAAAGTATTTGGTGGCGGTAGTTTTATCAATAACCACCATATCGGGGTTAGCTAATGCTGATGCGCCACCCGAAAGCCATCTGTAACTAAAAATATCAAAAAACTGCGGCTGGATAAACAGCACACCAATACCCTCGGTAAACTTTTTATCGCCGGTATTGCTGCCTGCCACTTCGGGAACAGTTACTTGGCTGCCGTAGCTGCTATTTAAAGCTGCCACTTTAGCCTGCGGAAAATCTAACCGCAAAGCCTCCGTAGCTGGAACGGCAACGCCCGGATTTGTTGTTGTTTCGGCTTCAGATTTACCCTGTGTGGTAACGCGGTATATATTTTTGAAATTTGGATTATAGGTATTGAAACTCAGTTCGAACTGGATGATCACAAAAATGAGCAAACAGGCTGCAATACCAACAGTTAAGCCGGCAATGTTTATGGCAGAATAACCTTTATGACGGATAATATTGCGCCATGCTATTTTGAAGTAGTTTTTCAGCATATCGAATTGTGATTTTCGATAGTTATGTAAAAGCTATACCAAAATAACAAACAACTGATTATCAACATTTTATATCAAATTAAAATATTCAGGTGTTCGCAAGTGTAACACCATGTGTACGGTATTGATACAGTGTTTTGGGGAGATTAGTCTGAACCGGGATTTGGGGAGATTTTTGGGATGGGCAGGATTTTTTATTGAAAGATTAAACTTACGAAGTTTTTGAAACTTCGTAAGTTATCGTTGTTTGCTACCTTTTGCCTTTGACCTTTCGCCTTTAACCTCACTCAATATCCATACCGCAAAGCGTAAGGAATTGTAACCGATTTCTTTTTGAGAATATCCTCCGGAGTTAGATACTCCACAATAAGCTGACGACCTCCCTCTTTTTGAAAATACTCTATGCTTAGCGGATAAAATCCTTTTTTAAGAGGCGCGATGTATGTTTGTCCTACATCGCCATCATGGGTACCATCCAAATCTATAATGAGTTTATCATTCAGGTACCATTTACAGCCATCATCAGATCCTGATGCGAAGATGTAATAACCATCCTCCTTAACTTCTATTTGCCCGCTCATAACTAAGCCAAAATTGTTTTGCTTCGGAAGTTTATCTAAGCTGAAGGTACTGTCGGCTATACCTTCTTTTATTGGCTTCAGCTTTTTAAAGTCGGGGAGTTTATCCCATTGGCCTTCGTAGTAAGCATAATGAAAGCCGCCGGACTTATAGTTCTTTTTAAGTTTTGTTGCAGGCAGATAACCGCCTTCAACAAATTCGCCCGTAACCGTTTTTTCAGATTTAGCGCGGACCGTTATTTCGCGCAGCGTAACTTTGCCTGCATCGGATAGTTCTATTTCGGACCTTATCAGCGGTGATTGCATTATAGGTTGCGAACCATCTATGGTATAATGTACCCTTGTTGTATCGTTGAAATACCAGATCTTGATGGGTTTGTTTTTCAGCACAATTCCGTTTGACGGATGAAATGCCAACTGCTTGCCGCCATAATCTTCATACGCAAACCTCAATCCGTCGTAGAAGTTTTTTAGCCGTACTGTGCCGTGCGATTCTTTAGGATAAGCTTTCACCACCCATTCAAAACCAGCCGGAGCATCTTTTTTCAGCAGGCTGTCTATGGCTATGATATTCATTTCCTTCATCCCCTGCCCTTCGCGGCCACCAATGTAAAGCGATTTTCCTTTACCGGCCAGCGAAGGTAGTTTTTCTTTTACCTGCTTGATCATCACGCCACCGTCCCACCAATAACTCGGATCACCGGCTATGTAATTATCAAAAAGATCCGGCTCGTTAAGCAATGCATAGGTAACAAACACTCCTCCAAAGGAGTGGCCAAAAAGCGTATTGTTGTTATTGGCTGGGTAAGTTTTATTGACGTATGGGATCAATTCATCTTTAAAAAACTTCAGAAATTTATCGGCCCCACCAGATGTTTTGTTGCCCTTGTTATGGGTTGGTAAAAAATCCCGGTCGCGATCGGTATTTAGCACACCAACAATAACCATTGGCGGCATGGTATGCTCATTTTCAATAAAGCGTTGAATATCGCGGCCTAATTTTATATTCCAATCATCAAGAATGTAAAATACATCATATTTAGTTGTCGAACCGACTTTATAGCCATCAGGCAGAATCACCTGGAGAACACGCTTCTCATTTAATACAACCGAATTGATAGAATCGCGTTTGCCGGGCATGTCCTTGTCCTGCGCATAAGCCTTGCCAAACGGATTAAGCATTAACAGGATAATAGCAGCTAAAAATAAATATAACTGAGATTTCATAAGGATAAGCATTTTGATTTTAGGTAAGACGATGCTTTAATAGAGATGGTTACAATAATTTTATCAAATAAAACCGTTATCCCCCACGTCATTGCTTCTTAAAGTTAATTCATTAACCTCTAATCACTATTCTTCAAACTATCCACCGGATTAGCCATAGCCGCTTTGATAGATTGAAAGCTAACCGTAATAAACGCGATAAACAACGCAGCGAAAGCCGCCAGCACAAAAACCCACCATTGAATATCAATGCGGTAAGCGAAGTTTTGCAGGTATTTATTCATCATTAACCAGGCAATTGGCGATGCCACAACAACAGCAATCAATACCAGTTTCAGAAAATCGACAGAAAGCAAACCTGTAATGTTAGCTATAGATGCACCAAGCACTTTTCGGATCCCTATCTCTTTGGTGCGTTGCAAGGTAAGCAGCGAAATCAGCCCCAATAAACCTAAACAACTGATGAATATAGCTATCACCGCGCTCGAGGTAATGAGTTTATTCAGCAGATCTTCTTTCTGATAAAAATCGGCAATCTGCTGATCGAGGAAGCGGTATTCGAAAACATTATCGGGATAAACGGCCTGCCATTCTTTTTTGATATGATCAATAACTGCTGAGGGATTACCCGAAGCAATTTTTACGCCCACGTATTGATAGCCTTTTCTAAAAGTGGAAATATATTCGGGGGCAATAGCGGTGTACAATGATTTGGCATGAAAATCTTTTACTACCCCTACTATTGTACCCGGATTATCTGATAGGTCGCCTGCTGCAAACTTCCGACCTATTACCTGTTGCGGATCTTTAACCCCTAACTTTTTGGCCAGCGTTTCATTAATTAGATACTCGCGGGCGGTGTCGCTTTCTACAATATTACGCCCGGCAACTAATTGTATGCCAAATGTTTTAATGTACCCGGCATCGCCCATTATGGTGTAGCCTACAAATTTTTCCCAATCGCGGGTATCGTACTTGATCGAACCGCCTTTATCGGCCGTTGAGGATGGCGCACGGTAACAAAAGGAGACATTTTTGATAGCAGGATCGGCCAATAATTGATTGCGGAGGTAGTCGGTTTTAGTTTTACTATTATCGGGCACAGGCAGCATGATCACCGCATTTTTATTAAAACCGAGGTCGGCAGTTTTAAGATAGCGTACCTGTAATGTGATTAATATGGTGCTGATGATAAGCACCTGTGCTATTACATTTTGTACAATGATCAAACCTTTACGTGTAAACCCTGCCGATTGTACTTTGCCTGCAACCTGGTTTTTTAACGCGTTTACCGGCTTAAACCTGCTTAATATCAATGCTGGATATGAGCCGGCGGCGCCAATGATCAGCAATAAAACAACTGATATAAAAACAATGAGCCGGACATCGGTAAAGGGGTTAAAACTTAACTCCGTTTGCAGCCAGCTGTTTAAAACAGGCATGGCTACAACCACCAATGCAAATGATAACAACGCGGCAAAAAGTACTATGTACGAGGTTTCGGAAATGAACTGGATAAATATAGCAGCAGGTGAACTGCCTAAAACTTTGCGTGTGCCTATCTCCTTTGCCCTTTTAAAGCTTTGCGCTGTTGCCATATTAATGAAGTTAACACAAGCAATTATAATAAGTAGCAAACCAATTACTCCCAAAGTACTTAATAACGAGCGCTGAATAACCCCGGCAAAACGGCCATCAAAATGTACTTCGCTTAAAGGCAGTACCATAAAATGATAAGGCTTAGCACCCGCGGCAGTTAATGCTTTAACGGCTAATTTGTTGATATCCGTTTCCATTAACTGCGGGTTTACGCCTTCTTTCAGTTCGAGGTAGATGGAATTGGTGGAGTTAATAAAACTCCAATTATCGTGCATTAAAGGATAAACGTCCGGGTAAATATTTTTAAGTGTTGATAGCGACAGGAACAGATCGGCCTTGATATCGGTATTGGCGGGATGATCTGCCACCACACCGGTTACCCTGAACGTATTTTTATTATCAACCCTGATGGTTTTGCCAATTACATCCTGGCTACCAAAATATTTCTGCGCCAGGCCGTGGCTTAAAACAACAGTATTGGGTTCAGTAAGCGAAGTGCTTTTATTTCCCTGCTCCCATTGATAATCAAACAGATTAAAAAAATGGCCATCGGTAATGCCAATGTTCTCATGCTCGGCAAACATCTTTTTCCCGATACCATCGGTTTGGGGAATAGTTACATTGATATCGTGCATCCGTAACAAGATCCCGGCCTCATTCACCCGCGGATCGGCAGCTTTTACACCATTTGCCAAAGCTATGGAAGCGCCTTGATCATAAATCGGTACGCCGTCATCAAAAGTTATGCGGTGTACAACCCTGTAAATGTTTTTGGCATTATGATGATAGGTATCAAAACTTAAATGGTAAGTAATAAACTGAAACAGTATGATACTGCAACCAATGCTCAGCGCAAGGCCAAACATATTAATAAAAGTGTAAAACTTATGCTTCCACAGGTTGCGCCAGGCTATTTTGAAGTAGTTTTTGATCATACCATTTTGTTTTATACGATGATACGCAAAACCCTTTAAATGAGTAGTTAAAAAGTGTTAAGGTTAGAGGTTAGAGGTTAGAGGTTAGAGGTTAGAGGTTAGAGGTTAGAGGTTAGAGGTTAGAGGTTAGAGGTTAGAGGTTAGAGGTTAGAGGTTAGAGGTTAGAGGTTAGAGGTTAGAGGT
>NZ_JBDOQS010000023.1:23086-55642 GCF_039839285.1 Mucilaginibacter sp. CAU 1740
AGGTTAGAGGTTAGAGGTTAGAGGTTAGAGGTTAGAGGTTAGAGGTTAGAGGTTAGAGGTTAGAGGTTAGAGGTTAGAGGTTAGAGGTTAGAGGTTAGAGGTTAGAGGTTAGAGGTTAGAGGTTAGAGGTCAATGCATTTTTATCTGCTTTGTTTTAAAATAATGAAAAAAAGCCCTCGCAATTTTCATAATGCAGGGCTTCATTTTTTCCTAACCTCTGGCCTCTAACCTCTAATCACTCAAACACGACCTCTGATCTCTAACCTCTAATCACTCAAAGCTAATCTCCAGATTTCAAACTCTTTGCCGGATTAGCCAATGCAGCTTTGATAGATTGGATACTTACTGTTGCCAAAGCCACAAGCATGGCCACGATAGCCGCCGCGGCGAAGATCCACCAGGAAATATTGATGCGGTAGGCAAAATCCTGCAGCCATTTGTTCATCATATACCAGGCAACCGGGAACGCGATCAAATTGGCTATCAATACCGTTTTCAAAAAGTCGGTAGAGAGTAACCTGATAATGCTTTGCACACTCGCTCCCAACACCTTACGGATCCCTATTTCTTTTACACGTTGTTCGGCAGCAAAGGCGGCCAGGCCCAATAGCCCCATGGCCGATATGGCGATGGCTATTGACGCAAAAACGGTGATCAATGTTGATGAACGTTGTTCGGCGTGGTATAGTTTATTATAGCCGTCATCTAAAAAGCTGTAGGCAAAGGGCTGGTCGGGTACAAACTTGCTCCAAACATTTTGCGCTGCTTTGATGGCTCCGGCTGTGCTGCCGGGTGCGGTTTTGATATAAAAAGCACCAGCCCAATCGATATGGTTATAAATCACCATCGGACCAATTTTTTCATGCAAACTCCTGAAATTAAAATCCCGCACAACACCAACCACTACGCCCGAATCGCCATTAAATTTCATCCGCTGACCGATAACAGGCTTATGGATGCCCAATTGTTTAACCGCCGTCTCGTTTAAAATAACATTGTGTTTATCAATATCGCCTTTGCCAAACCAATGCCCGTCTTTCATTTTCAGGCTTAGCATCCGCCCAAAGTTTTCATCGGCAGCCAATGTAGCCGTTGAGGGCTTATAGTCGGCAGGGCGGCCATCCCAATCCATCGTACCCGACATTTTAGTGCCATTGTTGTAAAAATTATCCTCGCCGCTTTGCGCTACCTCGCGTACGGCGCTTTGTCCGCGCAGTTCGTTGCCGATGCTGTTCAGTATGGAGATGCGTTTTTTATCATCAAACCCTAATGCATTCCATGGGATCCTGAAGGTGAACACATGCTCTCGGTTGTACCCCAAATCGGCCTTTTGCATAAAATCCAGCTGGCGGTAAATAACCATAGTGCAGATGATCAGCATAACCGAAATACCAAATTGTAGCACCACCAAAGTTTTGCGGATGCCGCCATCTTTAAAATTGAGCGCGTTACGGCCCTTGAAAATGCTTAGCGGCTTAAATGATGATAATAAAATAGCCGGGTACAAACCGTTAAACACAAAACTAACCAGTAAAGTACCCAACAAAATGAGCCATGTTGTGGCCGAGGTTAATGGCTGCGAAAAATGCTTTTCGGTAATAGCATTGAACGAAGGCAAAAACACCTGGATAGCAATAACCGATAAAACCAAAGCCAGCACGCTCACCACCAACGATTCGGACATGAACTGACCGAACAACTGCAACCTGCCCGCCCCTACTATTTTGCGTACGCTAACCTCTTTCGATCGTACGCTTGCCCTTGCCGTAGTAAGGTTTACATAGTTGATACATGCGGTAGCCAAAAGCAATATCGCCAATATCATAAAGATATTTACCATGCGGCGGTTACCATGTTCAAACGATGAACTTTGCAGATCGCTCTCAAAGTGCATATCCTTCAGCTTAATAACATTAAGCGAAGTATTTTCGCTGCCGGTATTGTTTTTCCTTACAATATCGGTAAGCTTTTTAGCTATCGGCGCGGTACTTACGCCGGGTTGTAATTTAAAAAAGGTTAAGCCATTGTAATTGCCCCAATGGGTTGATTGTTCTTTTTCGTGTGGATTGGCCAACTTAGCCTCAACAGGCATCAATATATCATACTGAAAAGTTGAATTGGCCGGGTTATCTTTAACCACCGCCTGCACCTGGTAATTGACACTATCAACCTTTAGCATTTTGCCAACCGCATCGGCATTGCCAAAGTATTTTTTTGCTGTTGATTGGGTAAGGATCAGGCTGAAAGGATTTTTCGTAAAGCTTTCGGCACTTCCTCCCACAAAATCATAATGGAACACATTGAACCAGTTGGCATCAACATAAGCATACTTTTTTTCGGAGATGAGCTGCCCGTTGTTATGCACCGTGATCATATACCCCGGCCATAAAAAAGTGTACTGCTGTATGCCAGGAATTTCCTTTTTGGCCACACTACCTAAAACATAAGGCGACGATTCCCAGATCCAGGTTTCATCTTTGGTTAGGGCAAGCTTGGTTTTTACACGGTAGATGTTATCTACATCTTTATGATAATTATCAAAACTAAGCTCGTTTTGCACCCACAGCATTATAAATACCGCCGCGGTAATGCCAACGGTAAGTCCGGCAATATTGATAAACGCGGTAGTGCGGTGCTTAATTAAATTACGAAACGCTACTTTAAAATAATTCTTCAGCATATTATTTAATCATTGGGTCATTATGTCATTTTTGATTTGGTCATTAAGTCATTGGCTGCGCTCATTAAGTCATTTTTTGACTATTCCAAAAAATGGCTTAATGACTCAATGACAAATATTATTCAGAACGCAAGCTTTTTGTTGGATTAGCCAGCGCTGCTTTAATGGTTTGAAAACTTGAGGTTATCAAAGCCGTTAGCAACATTCCTCCACCACTTACCGCGAAGATCCACCAGCTAATGCTGGTTCTGTCGGCAAAGCTTTCCATCCATTTGTTCATGGCGTACCAGGCCACTGGTGTTACCAATATAAAAGCCAGCGCGATAAGTGTTACCAACTCGCGCGAAAGCAGGCTTACTATCTGCCCAACTGTAGCGCCAAGCACTTTGCGTACGCCTATCTCTTTGGTGCGTTGGTTGGTATTGTATATGGCCAATCCTAATAAACCAAGGCAGCTGATAAAGATAGATAAACCGGTTGCCCAGGCTAATAAAGTTGAGGTATGCTGTTCCGAATCGTAAAGTTTGGCGATGCTATCGTCAAAAAAGGTATATTCAAAATCGTCTTCAGGATAAATTTCCTTCCACACTTTTTCCATCGACGTAATTGCCGTTTTCCATTCATTACCTCCGGCCATTTGCGGCTTAAGTGCAATATGAAAAGTACCGTTGTTATAAAAAGCGTTGCTGATATGGATACAGGTAGGCTTTATAGCCGCGTGCAACGATTCGGAATAAAAATCGGCCACAACACCGATAATCTGCATCCGTTTATCGCCGTTAAACTTATCAATGTACTTACCAACCGCATCGGCCGGATTTTTAAAGCCCATCAGTTTTGCGTAAGTATTGTTAATTAAAAACGCCCTTGTGCTATCGGCATATTGCAAATTGCGCCCGGCCAGCAGTTTTATTTTATATACATTGATATAATTAGGATCGCCAAACTTTTCATACAGTTCAACTTTAGTTTCTTTTTTGCCATCGATGTAGGTAGCCTCCGTAGAATTGGTGCTGGTTGATGACGGAGCAGCCTTGCCTACACTCACCAGCTCCACCTGTGGCATGGCTTTTAGCTTATTCATAAATACCTGGTTCTTACTCAAAGTCCGGTTTTTCCAGGGCGAATTAATAACCACGATAGCATCTTTTTTGAAACCTAAATTTTTGGTAAGCGCGTAATGGATTTGTTTACTCACCAATACGGTAGCCATAATAAAAAACTGGGCTATCACAAACTGCGTTACCGTTAATGATTTACGCAGCCATGAGTTACGTGTTTTGCTGCTGTTTGATGCAGCCTGGTTTTTAAGCACCAGCACAGGTTTGTAACCGGAGAGCAAAGCCGCCGGATAAAAACCGGATAGCAGGCTCACCACAATAGTAAGTATCAACAGAAATATAAAAAGGCTGGGGTGATGGAACAGGTCGAATTGAATCCCCGCGGCTATAAAGTCTTTAAATAGCTTTAAAATAACCGGGGCCAAAGCTATTGAAATAATTACAGCAAACAGGGTTATTATAAATGTTTCGCTTAAAAACTGAGTAACCAGTTGCGTACGACTGCTTCCCATTGTTTTGCGCACACCAATTTCTTTAGCCCTTTGCGTAGCCTGGGCCGTGGTTAAATTAACAAAGTTAATACAGCCTAACAGCAACAGAAAAGCCGCGATAGCCGACAGACCGTAAAGTGTAGTTTTGTTTGCCGGGCTACCCGAATCAAACGTACCATAAACGCTATTGAAATGCAGATCACTAAGCGGTTGCAATGCAAAACTGCGGGTGTTGCCTTTATTTTGGGGCTTTGGCGGGTTATTCTTTTTTAGCAGTTCGTTCAGTTGTTTTTCAAAACCAACCTTGGTAGCATTAGCTGATAATTTTACAAACAGGATGGACGACGAAGTGGTTCCCCCCCAGTCGGTAAGTGAAAGCTCATCGGCAAGGGCCTTGTTGCTTTTTGCAGTTGAGTACGAAACAAAATCATGAAAAGTAAAATCGGTATTACCTTTTAGCGGCTCAACAATGCCGGTAACAGCTACGCTGAGGGTATCGTAACTTATTACCCTTCCTATCATTTGGCTGTACGAAAGTTGAGGGAAGTATTTTTTTGCCTGATCAGCAGTAAGCACCGTTTGATTTGGCGCGTTCAAGGCCGTTTTTGCCGAACCGGCAAGCCAGCTGTAATTAAACATTTTAAAATAACGCCCATCTGTAAGGATCACGTTATCCTGTAATTTAAATTTAACAGGCTCACTTCCTTTTCCCGGAACAAGTACATTGGGCTGGCTCAATGTAAAAAACGGAGCAGTTAGTTCTACGCCGCTTACATTATTTCGTACGGTTTCAGGCACCGCGCCGGATACACCGCGGTTATGCGCTTCCTCGCCCGAGAAAGTGTAGTTGGATACTACCCGATAAATCCGGTCGCCATCGTTAAAATTCTGATTAAACGTAAAATCGTAATGCACAATAAGGTATATCACCAGCGCAGAACTGATGCCGATAGATAAACCGATTACGTTGATGAACGTAAAAAATTTGTGCCGCCAAAAATTGCGCAGAGCAATTTTAAAATAGTTTTTAAACATATTGTTAGGTCATTATTTCATTAGGTCATTAAGTCATTTTTGCCTTGCGTAAATCAAAAAAATGACTTAATGACGCGCAGCAAATGACCTAATGACGAATTTATTCAGATCGCAGGCTTTTCACAGGGTTTGCCAGTGCAGCTTTTATTGTATTTAAACTCACCACAATCAGCGTTAGCAATAATATCAGCAAACCGACAGCGCCAAACAACCAGATGTTGATATTGATGTGGTAGGTATATTTTTGCAGCCAGTTATGCATTATCCACCAGGTTAAAGGCACGGCCACTACAAATGCTATGGTAACCAGTTTTAAAAACTCGGTAGAGATAAGTACCAGCAATTGCTGTACACTGGCACCCAATACTTTGCGGATACCGATCTCTTTAAAGCGTTTTTCGATAGTGAACGATGCCAGACCTGCCAGGCCCATACAGCAAAGAAAAATTGCCAGGCCCGCAAATATGTTGGTGATGCGGCTGATCAGTTCTTCAGTAAAAAACTTTTTGCCAAACTCCTGGTCAACAAAGTTATATTCGAAAATATCTGCCGGGCTATATTTTGTATAAATGCTTTGAAGCAATTTAACACCTTCCTGCGGTTTTACATTTGCATTCAGCCTGACATCGATATAGCCCGAGTCATTATGATTGGCAAAAACCATCATCGGATTAACCGGTACATAAGGCGACTCCATCACTACGTTATCTGTAATACCTATAACCGTATATTTATGTGATCCGAACCGTAGTTGCATACCAAGCGGGTTTTTAACCTGCATGGCTTCAACCGCTGCCTTGTTCAATAACACAGCCGATGTATCTGAAGGCATACCAGTAAAATCGCCCCCCTGCAATAATTTTATACCCATGGTTTTAATGTAATTAACATCGGCCGCCATGTTCGAAAATATGATGTTGACGTTTGCCGGTTTGCCGGCCCAATCCGGCGAACCCGAACGCCATGAAATTTGGGTTACCATGGATGATGTGCGAGTAACACTGTTCACAATGCCTGATTTTAACAGATCATTTTTAACCGCGTTAAAGCTTTTATCGGTATTAGCGGTAGAAGGTACCATGATCAGGTTATCGGGGTTGTAGCCAATATTTCTGTCTTTTACATGCTCGATCTGCTTATAAACAATAATAGTGGCCGAGATCAGCAATATCGAACCTATAAATTGAAACACCACCAAAATCCTTCGTGGTGCTATGGCACCTTTACCTGCCACAAAGGTGCCTTTCAATACTTTTACAGGGTTAAATGATGATAGATACAGGGCTGGATAACTACCCGAAACTAATCCCGTAAATAAAATGATAACCAAGGCACCCAGCCAAAATGCCGGTTGATTAAAGTTTAGCTGCAAATGCGATTCTATCAGCAAATTAAACTGCGGCAATAACAGGTACACGCAAAGCAAGGCGCAAATAAAAGCCGCTATAACCAATGTCATCGACTCCAAAAAAAACTGTAACACCAGCTGCCCTTTGCCCGAGCCGAGCGTTTTCCTTACCCCTACTTCTTTAGCTTTTTTCTCCGACCGAGCGGTTGATAGGTTCATGAAATTAACACAGGCAATAAGCAGGATAATGATGGCGATAATGATAAAAAAGCGCACGTATTCTATCATCCCACCAATGTTCTTGCCATCCTTAAAATCGCTATACAGGTGCCATTTGTTCATTGGGAAGGTAAAGTATGTACTTATCTTATCCGGGTTGTGCTGAAACATTACATCGGTAATGTATTTGTTAACCTGCTCCATGTTGGCATTATCAGTAGTTTGCACATAAACATCCCATGATGATCCGCCCCAGCGGTTAAGCAGTTCCTTAACCCCAGGATCATTTAAGTTATACGGCGCTATAAAATCAAATTGCTGCGTGGCATTAGCCGGCGGATCGGCTACCACGGCAGTAACTTTGTAAACTAAAGCGTTATCAACCTTTACTACTTTGTTTATTGGGTCGGCGTTGCCGAATAGAGCTTTCGCGGTCGAAGCGGTAAGCACTACCGATGTTGGATCGTTAATGGCGGTGGTGGCATCACCTTTAATAAACTGCCAGGAAAACATATCGAAATATTTTCCGCTAACCTGGTAACCTTGTTTTTTGATCTTAACATCGCCAACGTTAAACTGGTGTTGCTCCAAATGTGAGGTCATTACCGCGTTTTTGATTTGCGGATAGCCACTTTCAAGCGCTTTGGCCAGCGGGAACACCATGTTTGGGTCGGTGAAAATGCTGTTCTTAAAGTCGCGGTTGGCATAAACCTGGTGTATGTTTTTGTAGTTTTTGTGAACCTTATCGTAATTCAACTCGTTCTGCACCCATAAAAAAATAAAAATAGTGCAGGCCATACCAATAGTAAGCCCAAGCAAATTGGTTATCGAGAATGCCCGGTTACGGTTCAGGCTTCTCCATGCTATTTTAATATAGTTTTTAAACATCTTTATTGGTCATTAAGTCATTTTATCATTAGGTCATTGTTTTTTTGTCATTGAATCATTAGGTCATTAAGTCATTTTTGCTTCACGCTATTAAAAATGACTCAATGACTTAATGATCTACTCACTTCTAAGGCTTTTCACCGGGTTTGCCAGTGCTGCTTTTATTGATTGAAAGCTGATGGTGGCAAACGCGATGATGAGCGCTATTACACCGGCCATTACAAATACCCACCATTGGATGCTTACCCTAAAGGCAAAATCAAGTAGCCATTTGCTCATGGCGTACCAGGCTATTGGCAGCGCTATTATTGCCGCTACAATTACCAGTTTAAGGAAATCTTTTGATAGCTCGGTTACAATTTGCGGGATGCTGGCACCAAGCACTTTGCGCACCCCAATTTCTTTTACACGTTGTGATATGGTAAAGGCCGAAAGTCCGAATAAGCCTAAACAGGCAATGAATATAGCCAGGCAGGAGAATATGGTGAACAAATGGCTCTGCTGCTGCTCGGCGTTATATAATCTTTGGAAACGCTCATCCAGAAAAGTATAGCGAAAAGGTGTTTCGGGTTGATATTTTTTCCAGGTTTGTTCGATGGTCGCTAATGCTGCATTGGTATTGCTTCCGCTAATTTTAATAGAGACCTTGCCGTAGTTATTATTGTCGAATGGTGGCATCTCCATCAGTAGCGGAACTATATTTTGGTGTAACGATTCGAAATGAAAATCATTAACCACGCCAATTACCTTTCCTTTTCTGCTGCCGTAACTCATATCGCGGCCAATAGCACTCTCAGGCGTTTTCCAACCTAACACCTTTACGGTAGTGGTATTGATCACAAAATTATTGCTGTCGGTAGCAAAATCACGACTAAAATTCCTACCCGCCGCCAGTTTTATGCCATAGGTTGGGATAAAGCCGTAATCGGTGTTAATACATTTGATATCGGCTTTAACGGGCAATGCTTTATCTCCATCAAAAACAGAAGCACCCTGATCATCCAGCAACCTGCCAGACGGGATCCGCGACGAGCGGCCAACATCTTTTATCATCGGATCACGAAGTATATCAGCTTTAAAAGCTTCAAATTGGTTAGCTGGAATGCCCGGTATTGTTAACAAATGATCTTTATTAAAGCCCAATGACTTGGTTTGGATATATCTTAATTGCTGAAAAACGATGGTAGTGGCAACGATCAGAATAATAGAAATGGAGAATTGAACTACTACCAGCACTTTACGGAAAGAAATATTGCCAGATCCTACTTTAAGAATACCTTTTAAAACTTTTATAGGTTTAAACGATGACATGAAGATAGCCGGATAAATACCACTGATAAGGCCGATAACAAGCGGCAGTAGTAGTACGGAAGTTAAAATCATCGGGTGATATAAACTATCTATTGATAATCCCAATTCAGAAAACCGGTTGATGAGCGGCAACAAAGCCCATGTTAAGATCAATGCCAATACCAGCGAAAAGTAAGTTACCAATACCGATTCGCTTAAAAACTGGGTAATGATCTCTTGTTGTTGCGCCCCTATTACCTTGCGGATACCGATCTCTTTTGCCCTGAGGGTTGAGCGGGCTGTTGATAGGTTCATATAGTTGATACAGGCTATCAGCAAAATAAACAAAGCGATGGCCGAAAATATATATACCCTTGTGATATCGCCGTTCTGTTCTACCTCATCATCCAGGTGCGAGTGTAGGTGGATATCCAGGAACTTTTGAATATGCAGCTGTGTAAACTTCGACTGCTTAAAATTGGCTGCCTGTCCCGGAAAACGCATGTACTTATCAATAAAAGCCGGAAACTGCGATACAATACGATCCATATTGTAATTATCGGGCATCATCAAATAAGTAAAAAATGAGTTATTGCCCCAATTGGTTTGCAGTGCGTTGCGGCCGTAGATCTTATCATCATTCAGGGTATTGAATGAGATCAGCATCTGCGGGTGCATTTGCGAGTTGGCAGGGAATGGTTTAAAAATACCGGTAACTTTAAAGTTAGCGGTGTTATCCAGCCTGATCTCTTTATTTATCGGATCTTCATTGCCGAAGTATTTACGGGCCATATCTTCGGTCATCATTACCGTGTAAGGCTCGTTAAGGGACGTTTTAGGATCACCTGCTATGGTTTGGATATCGAAAAATTTAAAGAAATTCTCATCGGCAAAATATGATCCTGTTTCAGAAAACAGTTTTTCCTTATAACGCAAAACCACATCGCCGTTAGGGAACAACCGGGTAACCATTTTAATATCCGGAAACTCGTTTTTAAGCAGCGGACCAAACGGCGGCGCCACAGCGCCTAAATGCAGGTTAACCACACCATCGCCGGTATTAAAACTGCGACTTACCCTATAAATATTGGGCGCGTTATGGTTAAACTTATCATAGCTCAACTCTTTAACTATATAAGTTAAAATAAGCAGGCAACAGGTTAACCCAATGGTTAAACCAAATATGTTGATGAACGAGATAAATTTGTGCCGTGCAATGTTGCGGAAGGCACTTCGTAAATAATTCTTTATCATAACTTATGTCATTATTTCATTAGGTCATTCTTTCTGGTCATTGAGTCATTAGGTCATTAAGTCATTTTTTGCAAATTCATTAAATCATTCTTGAACTTTTCAATGACCTAATGACGCGAAGCAAATGACTCAATGACCTATTCGCTTCGCAGGCTCTTAACCGGGTTGGCCAGCGCGGCTTTTACCGATTGGAAGCTGATGGTTATTCCGGCCACTAAAAACGCTATTACACCAGCTGCTAAAAACACCCACCATTGTATGTTAATGCGGTAGGCAAATTCCTGAAGCCACTTGTGCATAGCGAACCAGGTTACAGGGAATGATATTACCGAGGCGATCACGATCAGCTTTAAAAACTCCCTCGAGAGCATATAGGTAATGCTGCCTGTTGATGCGCCCAGCACCTTGCGGATGCCTATTTCTTTTACCCTCAACCTGATCATGAATGCAGCTAAACCGAACAGGCCTAAGCTGGCTATGATCAGTGCTACACATGAGAATATGGTAAATATCTCGCCTGTTTGTTGTTCAGATGCGTAAAGCGAGGCATACTGCTCATCTAAAAACGAATAGCTAAATGGTGCCTGGGCCCTGAAGCTGTCCCACTCGGTTTTAATATTGTTAATGAGCGATTTGATATCGCCGGTTTTAACCTTTAAAATAACGGTACCTGTATTATGACCTGATAACAGCATCAATGGCGCTATTTTTTGTTTGGCCGAGGCGTAGTGAAAATCTTTAATTACACCCACAACTTTGTATTGCATCACTGCCGAGCGGACAATGGTTTTGCCCACCGGATCGGTATCCCCCCAGCCCAGGCCTTTAACTAAAGATTCATTGACTACAACCGACATCGAATCGCCGGGGAACGAAGGATAAAAATTACGCCCCTTGATAACCTGCAAACCTAAAGTTGGCACATAGCTTTCATCAACGTGGTAAATATTGGTATGGATATCAGCGTGACCAGCCTTATCGTCAAACTCCTTAGCCGCAATCTGCGTACCATCCATCCCGTTCGATTTGCCGGGCACTGCACTTGATATGGTAGCACTGGTTATCTGCGGATTACGCAAAAGCTGATTTTTAAAGGCATCTACGTTATTGCCGAGGGTATAGGTATCATTAATAACCAAAACCTGTTCTTTATTGTACCCCAACTTTTTGTTCTGCATAAAATGCAGCTGCTGGTACACCACAAAGGTTGATATGATCAACGCTGTAGAAACCGCAAACTGAAAAATGATCAACCCGCTGCGTAAAGTGCCTTTCCCTTCGGCTTTGGTAGCGCTATTTCCTTTCAATACACTAATGATCTGGAACGATGAAAGGAAAAAAGCCGGATAAATTCCCGCCAATATGCCAACTATAAAGGCCGTCAGCAGTTCGATAGTTAAAGCTTTGGGACTTAAGAAAAAAGCCGATTCGATATGCTTGCCAGCCAAATTGTTAAACAACGGCAAAAGTAAATGCACCATGCCCAAGGCGAGTAATAAGGCGAACACTGTAAGCATTACCGACTCGGTAAGGAACTGTGAAACCAATCCGCTTTTTTCTGAACCGAGAACTTTACGGATGCCTACCTCTTTTGAGCGTTTAGCCGAACTTGCTGTAGAAAGGTTGGTAAAATTGATACCGGCCAGTAACAATATAAAAACAGCCAGTGCCGCGAAAATGTATATGTAATGGATATCGCCATTAGCCTCCAGCTCATATTTAGTGGCCGAATGCAGGTGGATATCACTTAAAGGTTGCAAATAAAACAGGAAAGTATTAACGGCTTTACTGGCCTGTGCAACACTGGTACCCAGATCGTGAGCAATTTCGGGAACAACAAATTTCCGCACCATTTCGGGGAAGGCGGCTTCCAGCTTTTTAGCATTGGCATTTTTATCCAATACAACATAGGTAAAGAAACCAATGTTGCTCCAGGTTTGCTTAGCCTTTTCTGTAAAAGACGGGAGGTTCAAAAACGCGTCGCCGTGAAAATGCGAATCATCAGGTACTTGATCAATTACCCCGGTAACCTTGTAGGGCTTACCATCAATAGCAAGCGTTTTACCCAAAGCCTGCTGATCGCCAAAATATTTAACCGCCATTGCTTTAGTGATCACCATGCCGCTTGGGTCGGTTAAGGAGGTTTTATTATCGCCTTCAATTAGCGGGATAGAAAACAACTGCAAAAAGTTAGGATCAACCAGTTGAACGTGTTCCTCTTTAAACTGGCGATCGTTGTATTTAATAAATACCGGTCCACGGCCGGTTAAGCGGGTTGTTTCCAGCACTTCGGGGTACATGCTTTTAATACCCTGCGCTACCGCGATATCAACCATTGGATATTCGCTTACGCCATTATTTTCAATGCTGCGTAAACCCACCCGGTACATTTGTTTGGCCTGCGCCGGATACGTATCATAATTTAATTCGCTGTACACATAAGCACAGATCAACATACAGCAAGCCAACCCAACCGAAAGGCCAAACACATTAATGAACGAGAATATTTTGTTGCGCTTTAAGTTTCGCCAGGCGGTTTTGATGTAGTTTTTTAACATGAGCGTACGGTTAACCTGTATCATTGTTTTAAATAACATACCAATAATTCAAATTACTAAATATCAGTTACTTATAAAATAATTTCAATTAAAACTGTACGAAGACGTAACACCATGTGTACGGTTATGATACAATCCTACCTAAACAAAAAAGACCTGCCGGTTTGTACCTGCAGGCCTTACATATAGGTTTGTAATTACTTAATTTACAGTGAGGCTAACCCGGTTGCCGCCATGTACTTCAACCAAAGCACCGCCGCCGTTCAATTTACCTTCTATCCGCTCTTTATCTTTGTTGCCTGTAAAGCTTTCGCCCAAATTGGCTTCTACCCTATCGGCACGTACATCAAGGTTTAAACCTTGTTTTGATGGCAATTGCAAATCAACACGACCAGCACTTACATCAATTTTAACTGATTTACCTACGCTTAAAAACTGTACATGAACACTACCGGCACTTGTTGAAGCGTCAAGGCTGCATGATAGGTCGGTAAGGTTAATGCTGCCGCCAGATGTACCGGTAACAAAATCGCCGTCAATTTTATTTCCGTTGATACTGCCGCCTGAAGTAGTTGCTTTGATATCGCCTTTTAAACTGTTCAAACGTAACGAACCACCCGAGGTTTCCAACCTGATACGGCCGGTGCAGTTGTTAGCTTCGATGCTACCGCCTGAAGTTTGCAGGTCGATATTATCTTTAGAATCACTTACATGGATGCTGCCGCCCGAAGTGCGGCCTTTAACATTACCTGCAATTTTATCAAGGTGTAAGCTGCCGCCACTGGTTTCAAACTGCTGCGCGCCGGTTAAATTATCTAAATGGATGCTGCCGCCGCTTGTATTGAGGTTGGTAGCAACATTGCCAGGAACATAAACACGGAAAGAAATGCTCAATGATTTTTTCCAGTCCATGTTATTCTTTTTATTTTTTGCCGATGCATGCAATTCTCCGCCGTTTACATCAACTTTAAGATCATAATTTTCGTCAAGGCGTTTCTGGATCTCTTCTTTAGCCAAATCACCATTGCCATTATTTGCCTGGATGAAAACCTCTACACGCGGTTCCTCGCCCGAAGCGCCGCTTACGGTAATACTGCCGCCCGATGTGTTTACAAATACATCTTTAACAGACTGGCCCGATAATGATTTAGTTAGATATGGTGTTTTCCCGTTATTTTGAGCTAAAGCTATATTACCTACGGAGGCAACAAATAACACAAGTAAATACTTTTTCATAATAATGATCTTTGGTTTTATACTTACAAGACCAAGGGCCGATGCAATACGTTGCATCGTATCGAAAATAATTTTATGAGATAGACTTGCTTCTTCAACATAAAAAGAGCCCGTGTTGACACGGGCCCTGGAAACTAAATTTCAATCATTCAGTCATTTGCTGCGCATCATTAAGTCATTGAAAAGTTCGGCAATAATTCGACCGCTTCGCAAAATGCCTCAATGACCTAATGACTCAATTACCAATTTATTCATTTTTAAGGCTCCGCACCGGGTTAGCCAATGCTGCCTTGATAGATTGAAAGCTGATAGTTACAAAAGCGATAACAACCGCCAGCAACGCCGCAAGTGCTACTACCCACCATTGAATGTTTTGCCGGTATGCGAATCCTTGCAACCAGTTTTGCATGGCGAACCATGCCACCGGTACAGCTATCACAATAGCTATCAATACCAGCTTGATAAAATCTTTAGATAACATCCCTACAATATTGGCCACGTTAGCACCCAACACCTTGCGGATACCTATCTCTTTTGTACGCTGCTCGGCAGCGTATGCAGCAAGACCAAATAAACCTAAGCAGGCTATCACAATAGTTAAACTGGTGAAGATGATGAAGATGGTACCCATACGCTGCTCGGCACGGTACGAGGCGTCGAAATCATCATCCATAAACGAGTATGAAAACTCTTTGCCGGGTTGGATGGATTTCCATTTGTCTTTGATCTGTGCCATTAGCCCGGTAATATTTGCCGTATTCAATTTTACACTTAAAGCACCATTATCCTGCCCATACATCAATATCACCGGACTTACATTGTTACGCAACGAAGCGAAGTTAAAATCCTTGATCACGCCAATGATATGATACTCTTTAAATGTTTTGGCCATGTTATCCATAGGCAAATACATCGGTTTATTTAGCGGATCTTTAACCCCCATTAACCTCACTGCAGTTTCATTTACAATCATTGCCGTCGAGTCTGTTGGCATTTGATCTGAAAAATTGCGGCCTTTGGTTACTTTGATATCAAGGGTGGGCAGGTAGCTATCGTCAACCGTCCAGGTTTGG
This sequence comes from Mucilaginibacter sp. CAU 1740, assembly GCF_039839285.1. NCBI lineage: Bacteria > Pseudomonadati > Bacteroidota > Sphingobacteriia > Sphingobacteriales > Sphingobacteriaceae > Mucilaginibacter > Mucilaginibacter sp. CAU 1740. The sequence continues at coordinate 38,220 of NZ_JBDOQS010000023.1, forward strand.
GCTAAAACGGCTTTTTTAGGGTCGAGGGCCCGTTCCTGGAAAACGCTGCTGCTGTTACGGTAATCCATTGTAGGTAAAAATCCCGTCATGGTAACGCCTGTTACACCCGGCAGTTGCTTCACTTCTTCTTTAAAAACCTTCGTCTGTTCGCCAAGGTTGTAAATATTGTGCACCACCATTACCTGGCTGCGGTTATAGCCCAGATCTTTATTCTGGATGTATTTAAGCTAATTATAGATCACCAACGTACCGATGATGAGCACTATCGATATAAAAAACTGGAACACCACTAATGAGCTTCTGAGCATGCCGCCTTTAAAGCCGGAAGATAACTTACCCTTTAAAACTTCGATAGGCTGAAAACCCGAAAGGAAGAATGCAGGATATGAACCCGCAAGAAAGCCGATAACAAAAACGGTGATCAATAACGACGGAACAAGCCAAATAAGCGAGGCCGCATTCAATTCGATGTTTTTGCCCGCAATATTATTGAACATCGGCAACAACATATAAGCCGCCGCAACCGCTATAACGGTAGCCACAAAAGTTACCATCATCGATTCGGAGAGGAATTGGGCAATCAAATATTTACGTGCTGAGCCTAATACTTTACGTACCCCGACTTCTCTTGCCCTATTGGCCGAGCGAGCGGTTGATAGGTTCATGAAGTTTACACAGGCTATCAGTAATATAAAAATAGCCACCGCGCCAAAAATGTACACGTACTGGATATTGCCGTTATGGTCAAGTTCCGACATCAGGTTCGATTTCAGGTGGATATCCAACAACGGCATCAGGCTTAGCTGATACCTGTTACCAGCGCGCTCAAACGAATCAAAATTTAAATGAAGGATATCCTGCAATTGCGGACCAGCATTTTTGCGCATCAACTCCGGCAGTTTGGCTTCAAACTGCTTAACATTTGCTCCAGGCTTAAGCAGCACATAGGTATTAAAATTATTGCTGAACCAGGCGTTTTCCCTGCTTTCCTCTTTCGATGTCATCGACAGGAAAAAGTCATAATGAAAATGTGATTGCTTTGGCAGATCTTTAATTACACCGGTAACCTTGTACAATAGCTTCTCATCAAACGTAAAGGTTTTACCTACAGCCTGCGTTGTATTGAAATAGCGTTTGGCTATAGTTTCGGTTATAACAACTGTATTGGGTTCAACCAAGGCATGTTTCGGATCGCCGGCCGTCATGGGTAGCGTAAACACATCAAACATGGTCGAATCAACGTAGACCATTCTATCTTCATGAATGGTTTGTGTGCCTTTTTTAACATTGAAACCGCCACGCTGAAAAAAGCGGCAAAAATTTTCAACCTCAGGGTAATCCTTTTTAAAAACGAGTCCCAGCGGTGAAGGCGAACTTGCATAAGTTTGATCGATACCGCCAAACTTGATCTGCATATTGGCACGATAGATCCTATCGGCTTTGGTATTGTATTTATCGTAGCTCAATTCGTCAACCACATAAAATACAATGAGCATACAGGTGGCCAGCCCAAGGGCCAAACCAAAAACATTAATAGCGGTAAACCCCACATTTTTTCTTAATGTGCGATAAGCGGTTTTTAGGTAGTTTTTAAACATGTCTTTATTTCATTTACGATTTGTCATTGAGTCATTTTGCTTCGCATCATTAGGTCATTGAGTCATTTTGAACTATTCAATGACTCAATGACCTAATGACTCAATGACCAACTTATTCACTTTTAAGGCTTTTAGCAGGATTAGCATTTGCTGCCTTCACAGATTGCACACTCACAGTAACAAAGGCAATAACCACGGCCAGGATACCTGCTACCGCAAACACCCACCAGTTAATATCAACCCTGTAGGCAAAGCTTTGCAACCATTTGCTCATCCCATACCAGGCCAGCGGCGATGCTATCAGCGTAGCGATCAGCACCAGCTTCATTAAATCTTTCGACAACAGGGTTACTATAGAGGTTACACTTGCGCCCAAAACTTTTCTGATGCCTATTTCTTTTACACGCTGCTCGGCAGTGAAAGTTACCAGTCCGAACAAGCCCAGGCAGGCGATACTGATAGCCAGAATAGTGAATATCAGCAAGATGTTACCCTGCTTTTGTTCGGATTGATATTGCTTGGCGAAGTTTTGATCGAGGAAATGAAACTCAACTTTGTTTTCGATATCGAAACGACCGTAAACCTTACTGATGTAATCCAGTGTAGCCGGGATATTATTTTTGCCGATGCGGATATACATATTATCCTCATCATTAGCGGCAGGCGGCAGGTACAACATCATTGGCGCTACTTTATGCTGTAAGGAATAGGTATTAAAATCCTTCACCACACCGATGATCTTCCGGCTGATCACGTTGCCGTTAACATCCAGCCCTACCCTAACCGAGCGACCTACAGCATCCTTCCAGCCCATTTCATTAACCAGGGTTTGGTTTACGATTATCGCTTCCTGTTTGTCGGTAGCCATTGCTGGCGAGAAGTTGCGGCCTTTAGCCATTTTTACTTGAAGCGTTGGGATAAAATCTTCGTCAACAATAAGGTTCTCCACTATTTTCGATTCCGAATTGGCTTTGCCATCTACGCCGATATTGAAATAATCTGAACCGATATCGTTATTGCCTATTGGGTTACCAGCAATACCTACAGCTTCAACAGCCGGATTTTGCAATAGCTGACTTTTGATAGTGGCAATTTTGGTTCGGGCCTGCTTATCGCTGATATGAAACGTAAGCGTTTGAGCTTTATTAAAGCCCAGATCTTTATTCATCACATAATGTAACTGGCGATAAATAATACACGATCCGGCTATCATCACAATAGTGATCACAAACTGAAAAACCACCAAAGACTTTCTGAACAATATTGTAGTTGCCTGGCTGCCCATCTGCCCCTTCATGGCAGCAATAGTACGGAAACCGGATAGGAACAACGCCGGATACATTCCGCTTAAAATACCGGTAGCCAAAGCAAATACAATAAACATAGCCACAGTTTGGCTTAAACCAAACTGCAACAGCACTAAACTTTTACCAGATAGCTGATTGAAATAAGGCAATAAAAACTGCACCATAACGGCTGCAATCAAAGCGGCAATCAGCGTAAATAAAACTGATTCGGCAAAGAACATTGTTACCAGTTGTTTTTTGCTCGAGCCGATTACTTTACGCACACCAATTTCTTTAATGCGGATAGATGAGCGGGCTGTGGTGAGGTTTACATAATTGATAACAGCTATAGCCAATATTAGCAATGCTACAACTCCAAACACATATACATAAGTGATATTGCCGTTGCTGCCCAATTCGTAATCCAAATTTGAATGCAGGTGGATAGAGGTTAAAGGCTGCAACTCCATATTGTACTGCATTGCTCCCTGCGAGCCTTTAAGATATTTGTTAAAAAACGCGTCAGATCCGGCTTCTATCTTTTTAAAATCATCATGATTTTTAAGCAACAGATAGGTGTATAAGTGTGAATTTCCCCAGCTATCAGTATAACCATCAGGCAGCGAACGCAAGGCGCTGAAGCTAAACTGTGAGTTTGCGGGCACATCATCAATTACGCCGGTTACTGTGCTGGGATTGTTTTCAATCATCACGGTTTTATCCAGAGCGTCGTCAGCATTACCAAACAGTTTTTCGGCAAGGGTTTTGGTTAGTACGATGCTTTGAGGTTTGCTTAAAGCCGTTTCGGGATCGCCCGATAAAAAGTGGTGGGTGAACAGGTTAAAGAAACCTTTATCGGTAAACAGCATGCCGCCTTCGCTGATGTGTTTTTCGCCATAAGTTATGTTACCACCACCTTCGGCATCAATGCGGATGGCATCTTCAACTTCGGGATAATCATTTTTTAAAGTAGGTGCAAAGGGCGCTGAGGTAATAGCGAGGTTAAACTTACCGCCGTTCCAGATGCCGTGCTGTGCTACGCGAAAAATACGATCGGCTTTAACATTGTAGCGGTCATAACTCCATTCATCAACAACATACAGGCTGATGAGCCAGAACGCCGCGATACCGGTAGCCAAACCCCAAATATTGATAAACGAAAAAACCTTATGCTTAATGAGGTTTCGCCAGGCTATTTTGATGTAATTACGTAACATAGGTAAATGGTTTATGCCACTAATTTATTAAAACCTGTACCAATTATTCAAATAATTAAAAATCAACACTTTATATTTTAACCCTCTATTAAAACCGTTCGGTAATGGAACAGTTAGGGGTACGGAAGTGAACGGGGTTTAGTGATTAGAGACTGGAGGTTAGGTATTGAAATATAAAAGTTGGAGATTAAAGATTAGCTCTAAGCTCCTAACCTCTAATCTCCAACCTCTAATCACTCCGATCTCAAACTTTTAACCGGATTTGTCAACGCCGCTTTAATAGCCTGGAAACTTACTGTTGTAAAAGCGATAACCAGTGCCAGCACGCCAGCGAAAACAAATATCCACCAGCTTATGGTTATCCTATAAGCAAAATCCTGCAGCCAGCTGTGCATAGCAAACCAGGCTATCGGAAATGCTATTAATGCTGATATCAGCACCAGGATCAAAAACTCTTTAGATAACATATTGACGATGCCCGATACCGATGCGCCGAGCACCTTGCGGATACCAATCTCGCGGGTGCGCTGGATTGTGCTATACGATGCTAAACCAAGCAAACCAAGGCATGAAATAAAGATGGCCAGTACCGCGAAATTCACAAACAGGTTGCCGAAGGTAACTTCAGATGCGTATTGCTTATTGAATGTCTCGTCGACAAAAACATAGTTAAAAGGCCGTTCGGGCGCTAATTCTTTCCATTTGGCTTGCAGGGCCGATATGGTTGCCGGTACATTGGTAGCGGCAACTTTTAAAGTGAACGCGCCGGTACCACGCAGGTTGATGCGCATATTAAGCGGCTTTACCGTTTCCTGTAACGATTGAAAGTGGAAGTCTTTCAATACGCCAATGATCTTGCCTGTACGCCCCCATTGCGAATAATTGCGGCCAACGGCATCGGCAGGGTTTCGGTAACCTAAACTTTTAGCGGAGGCCTCATTAATAACAATAGCTTTAGTGGTATCGGTGCCAAATGCCTGTGAAAATATACGACCGGCAGCCAGCTTCATTTCAAACTGGGAAATGAAATCATAATCCACATCGTACATATTCATGTTCATTTGCTGCATAGCACCGGCCTGGTTCTGAATTTCGGAATAGGCAACGCTGTTACCAAAACCAGGAATTGCGCCCGACGCTGTAGCACCCAACACATTCGGAATTTTCTTTAATTCGTTTTTGATGATATCCTGCCTGCTTTGTATAGCAGAGTCACCGCTGAAATCAATAGTCAGCATCTGGTTTTTCTGAAACCCGAGCGATTGGTTCCGCATAAAACTCAGCTGATTATAAACTACTATAGTACCGATAATCAACACTATAGATATAGTAAATTGCGTAACCACCAAACCTTTGCGCAGCAAGATTCCTTTGCTCGATTTACTGAACCTGCCCTTCAATATAGTAACCGGTTTAAAATTTGATAGCACTAAAGCTGGATACAAACCCGCGCACAAACCAATAACACAGGCTATCAAAAACAACTGGAACAAATAGCCATGATGAAATATACTATCGCTAATCACCTTACCCGCCAGCTGATTAAATAACGATAACAGGAAAAAGCTAAACAGCGCCGAAAACAGGAACGAGATCAAACAAAGTATAACCGACTCGCTTAAAAACTGGATGGTTAGCTGTTGTTTCATGGCACCAATCACCTTGCGGATGCCCACTTCTTTAGCCCTTTCGGTAGCACGAGCGGTAGTGAGGTTGATGAAATTGATACAGGCTATGAGCAGGATAAATACAGCTATAATAGAGAAGATGCGGACGTTGTACAGGTTGCCAGATTCGGGCGCGCCGCGTTTGGATACCATGTACACATCTTTCAAAGGCTCTAAAAAGTAGGTGTAATCCATGCCATTCTTTTTATCTGCCGCGGTGTAGTGCCTGTTTACAAAAGCCACCATCCTTGAGCTTAACTTATTAATATCATAGCCCTTTGGCAGCATGATATAAGTAAAATTGCCAAAGTTTCCCCACTGGTTCAGCCTATCCTTACTTTGTTTGGCTATGGTGGCTATAGATACCAGCATATCAAACTTAAAATGCGAATTGGAAGGAACATCTTTAACTACGGCCACCACATTAGCGGGATTTTTACCGTCGAGGATAAGCGGTTTGCCTATTGGGTCTTCGGTTCCGAAATATTTTTTGGCAGCCTTCTCGGTCAATACAACGGTATACGGCAGCGAAAAAGCCTTGTCAACATCGCCCTTAATTACCGGGAAAGTGAATATTTTAAATAACGAAGGTTCGGCAAACAGCGCGTTATTTTCTGTGATTTTTAAATCGCCGCGCTGCACCAAAAAGCCCGCGCCAAAAATGCGGGTATTGGCCTTGATCTCCGGGTAATCCTGCTGCAAAGCCGGCCCGATTGGCGCTATGGATGACGACCAGTTTAAAGTTTCGGTAGGTGTTTTGATGTCCGATACCACACGATAGATCTGATCCGATCGCTCGTTAAAATTATCATAACTCAACTCAAACTTTACATACATAAATATCAGGAACGCGGCCGTCATCCCAACAGCCAGGCCAATGATATTAATGATCGAGAAACCCTTGTGCCTCCAAAGGTTCCTGAACGCGATTTTGATGTAGTTCTTTATCATGATTTACTTTGTATCATTTGGTCATTAGGTCATTAGGTCATTTACTTCGTGTCATTGGGTCATTGGGTCATTTGGTCATTAAGTCATTTTCGCTTTGCGCCTGCAACAATGACTTAATGACGCGCAGTAAATGCCCCAATGACCAACTCATTCGTCCCTTAAACTCCTTACCGGATTTATCGTAGCTGCCTTTATGGCCTGGTATGATATAGTAAGGGCTGCTATTATAAATGACGATGCTATCGCTACCATAAATATCCCAGGGCCGATGTTAATGTGATATGCAAAATTTTGTAGCCAGCTATGCATCACGTAGTAACCCAACGGTGCGGCCACTACAAAGGCTATCGCTATCAGGTAAATAAACTCTTTTGTAAACAATGCTACGATGCTTGCTACCGGTGCGCCTAACACTTTACGGATTCCAACCTCTTTGGTACGTTGCGATGCAGCGAAGGCAATTAAGCCGTATAAGCCCAAACAGCCAATAAAAATGGCGATGTAGGAGAAAAGCTGAAATGCAACGTAAACCTTTTGTTCCTGCTTGTAAAAATTAGCGATATGTTCATCTACAAACTGAAACTGAAAAACATTATCAGGATAAAGGGCCGACCATTGCTTGTTGATATAGTTAATGGTTTCGGTCATATTGCCCGGTTGTATTTTTATGCTCGCCATAAAAAACCTACCGGGATTGTATTCCAGCACGCACGAGCGGCGTTTTTTATGTTTGGATTCAGTTTGAAAATCTTTTACCACGCCAACAATGGTTGCACTTTGGTCGCCACCACCTAATGTTATATGTTTATTGATGGCAAGTTGTGGGTTTTGGATCCCCAGTTTTTGCATCAGGGTTTCGTTGATCACTACTTTCTGAATGGTATCCTTTTCGTTCTTTTTCCAGATCTTTTGTCCGGCCAGCATTTGCAGCTTGAACATATCTGTAAATTTCTCATCAATAGCTTTAATCTCGGTAACATCATCTTTGGTTACCCCTTGTTCTACAGATGAAAAACTGGTAAAACTGCTATTAAAACTTGGGGCACCCGACGAAAAACTTATTTCTTTAATACCCGGGTAGGTTGCCATCTCCTGGTTAAAAACGTCCTTTTTCTTTATATCGGGCAGGCGGACAGATACTACGGCGTCTTTATCAAAACCAAGGTCCTGGTTTTTAAAAAAGTCCATTTGCCTGGCTACTATGAGGGTGCCTATGATCATTATCTGCGATATGGCAAATTGCCCAATCACTAAACCCTTCCGCAAAGTAAGTTTTCCGCTGCCACCGGCATTTTTATTTTTAAAACTATCAACTGGTTGGAAAGCAGATTGCACAAACGAGGGATATAAACCGGCCAGCAAAATCACTGCTAAAGTAATAGCACCGATCCAACCTAACACTGCAGGTTGCATCAATTGCGAGGCATCAATATTGATTGACATCCAATCCCCTGCTTTTGACAGGAAAAAAGCACATACGGCAACACCCAACAACACCGAGAATAGTACCAGCACTGTAGTTTCACCTAAAAATTGTTTAATGAGTTGCGATCGGCTTGCACCCAACACTTTGCGCATGCCTACCTCTTTGGCGCGTTTAATGGCCTGGGCGGTGGCCAGATTAATAAAATTGATACAAGCCGTGATGATGATGAGCAAAGCCACACCAATTAAGGCGTAGTAGGTATCTTTTGATGTAGGCGTAATGATGTTATTGATGTATCGTTGATCGAAGTGGATATCTTTTAAAGGCTGAAAAGGTAAAACCGCTGCCTTGGCAACATCGGCGCCCCAGTTCTTTTTAATAAAGGCGGGCATTTTACTATTTAGCTGACTAATGGAATAGTTTTTAGGTAAAACAATATAGGCATAGCTTCCGCCCATAATAGCCCAAAAGTTGCCCATTGGTCCTTTTAGTTTATTTTCGATACTGTTTAAGGAGATCAGGAACGAAAGCGGAAGGCTTGTATTAGCAGGAAGATCTTTAATTACGCCCGTTACCTTTACATCCAGCTGGTTTTCAAAATTGATCAGCTGACCTACGGCATTACCTTTGCCAAAGTATTTTTTGGCGATACTTTCGGTAAGGACAACGCTATTTGGTTGTAACAGAGCAGTATTTGGGTCGCCGGCGAGCCATTTGTAATCAAAAACTTTATCGATCTGGCTATCGCCAAAGGCAACATTGTGTTCAGTGTAACGGTTATCCCCTATTTTCACCATGGCATCCCCCTGGTAAAAAACCTGCGTGGTTTGTTCCAGTTCAGGAAAATCTACCCGCATGGCAGGTATAACGGCCATGGATACATTGGAGTTAAAATCGAGTGCGTGGAGTGTTACACGATAGGTACGATCGGCCTTGCTATTGTAGGCATCGTACCCCAGCTCATTCCTCACAATTAAAAAAATCACCAAACAGGCCGCCACGCCAAGTGTAAGCCCGAAAATGTTCAGGAAGGCGTAACTCAGGTTACGACGGATATTCCTGAAAGCAATAACTACATAACTCTTTAACATAAAACCCTCCTTTTATTTATCATTAAGTCATTTGCTGCGCGTCATTGAGTCATTTGGTCATTAAGTCACTTTTACTTTGCGCCCTGCAACAATGACCTAACGACGCACAGCAAATGACTCAATGACTATTCAGACCGCAGACTTTTAACCGGATTAGCCAACGCAGCTTTTATAGATTGAAAACTTATAGTTAAAAAAGCAACTATCACGGCGGCTCCGCCGGCTATGGCTATTAGCCACCAATGCAGTTCGGCACGATAGGCGTAGCTCATCAGTAATCTATCCATAGCATACCAGGCAACTGGCGCGGCTATAACAATGGCTATCAGTACCAGCATCAAAAAATCGCGCGATAACATGGCTGTAATATTGGTTACCGATGCGCCCAGTACTTTGCGGATACCTATTTCTTTAACTTTAATTTGCGCGGTATAGGTAGCCAAACCAAACAAACCAAGGCATGAAATAAATACAGCTATGCCTGTAAATATGTTAAACAGCGTAGCCATTTGCTGTTCTGATCTGTACATATTGTTGTACTCGTCGTCCAGAAAATTATATTCGTAAGGAAAGTCGGAGTTGTATTCTTTCCAGTATTTCCCTACCAGTTTAATAGCAGCCGGGGCATCTTTACCAGTTGTTTTTACAAACAATTGCCACGAAGTTGGCCTGTATGTAAATATTGCAGGTTCAATTGTTTGCTTTAAGGAAGCGAAATGAAAATCTTTAACAACACCTATAATGGTGCCGTTAAGATCGTGCAGCTTAAAACGTTTGCCTATAGGATCTTTAATCCCGGCCAACCGTACAGCTGTTTCGTTCAATATATAATGAGCCGAATCTGATTTTGAACCTGTAAAACCAGTACCGGCGGCAAACTTTAATTTAAACATGCCGATAAAGTCTTTATCGATATCAAACGGGTTGATCAAAAAGCTCAGATCTGCAGGTTTACCATCCCAATCGGTATCGCTGGTGCTTCCGTTGCTGCTTAGCACACTGGTATTACCGGTACTAATGCCTTTTATTTCGGTATGGCTTAGCAAATCGGCTTTTATAGCTTCATAATGATCTTGCATGGCACGCAGCGGTAATGCAAAAACATGCTCTTTATCATAACCCAATTGTACAGAGTTGATGTATTGAAGCTGTTTATTAATGATCAATGTACCGATGATGAGCCCTACCGAAAACGCGAACTGACACACCACCAAAACCTTGCGGAAGGTGGCATTCCCGGCTCCGGATATTTTACCCTTAAGCGCGTTTACAGGTTTAAATGATGAAAGTAGTAACGCGGGATATATACTTGATGCAACAAGCGTTGCTATAATAGTTAAAGCAATAATTTGCAAAACGCCTGCATTAAACAGGTCGAAATGCATTTCCTTGCCGGATATGCTATTGTAAACCGGCATAATAGCGTAAATAAGCCCGATGGCTAAGCCAAGGGCAACAATAAAACACAATACAGTTTCAACAATAAACTGTATAAAAAGCTGGCTCCGTTCGGCACCGATAATTTTACGCACACTCACTTCTTTTGAGCGGAGTATAGAGCGCGCTGTTGAAAGGTTAATGTAATTAATGCAGGCGATCAGCAAGATCAGCACCGCGATAATTGAGAATATTTTCACGATCTGCATCCCGGTTGATGTACCATCTGGATTATACAGATGGATATCTTTTAGCGGTTGTAGCTGAAAGACGCCGTCGGTTGGCTTGATGCCCGGCTGGTTTTTCATGTGTATTTCGGTAAGTTTGGCACCGATATCCTTGATAGACGCGTCGGGCCTTACCTGTAAAAAGGTGGTGGTATAATAATCACCCCAATCGCCATCCATCGTTTTCCACATTCCTTTACCATCGTATTGTTTCTTCCTTACATTCATGGAGAATAACATATCTCCTTTGATACTTGAATTATGAGGAAAATCAGCCAATATGCCCGAAACGGTGTAAGGAACTTTACTATCGCCCATAATGGTTTTACCCATCGCGTCTTCACTACCGAAGTATTTTTTTGCAGTGCTTTCGGTTATAATAACCGATTGATCATTAGGGAAAGGTGTTTTAACATTCCCTTTTAATAACTTGTAATCAAAAAGTGTAAAAAAGGCATCATCAACAAACTGAAGTTTGCCAAAATCCTCCTTCAATAGCCTGTCTTTATACCTGAAAACAGAATAATCATAGCAGGTAACCAATCTAACCGCGCTAACTATGGCCGGTACTTCCTTCAGGCCGAAGGCTGCAACCGGAGGAGATACTCCACCCCAAACCTGCTGGCTCGCTCCTGAACCTATTGAAGCGTTTACCTTATAAATATTATCGCGTTTAGTATTAAAACTATCATAACTCAACTCATCCTGCACCCAAATCAAAATAAGTATACCAACGGCCAGGCCAATGGTAAGCCCCACAATATTTAAAGCACTATAAAACCTGGTATTAATTAGGTTGCGCCAGGCGGTTTTCAGGTAGTTTCTAAACATAGGAGTAGGTATTTTTTAACAAAAAACTCCCCGGCATGCCCCTCTGCAAATAATTGCGGAGGGGCAGCGGAGGCATTTTATTAACTTATTATAAACTGATTTCGGGGGCGGATTGCAAGTCGTAAGTCTTTGGTCTTAAGTTCAAAGTATTAAAAGACTTTGAACTATCGGCTTTGAACTTCCGACTTGAATTTAAGTCGCAAGTCTTTAGTCAACAGTTCTAAGTCTTAAATCTGACTTTGAACTTGAGGCTTAGAACTTCGGACTTAGAAAAATTATACCATGATATTTTCCATAACGGTTTGTCCGTCAAGCAGGCGAATAATGCGGTGGCTGTAACGGGCATCGTGCTCAGAGTGCGTTACCATGATAATGGTTGTACCCTGTTCGTTCAAATCGGTAAGCAGTTCCATTACATCGTTACCGTTGCTGCTGTCCAGGTTACCGGTGGGCTCATCCGCAAGGATCAGTTTGGGTTTGTTAACTACCGCGCGGGCAATAGCCACACGTTGTTGCTGACCACCTGATAACTGCTGCGGATAGTGGTTACGGCGGTGCATAATCTGCATTTTATCCAATACCTCTTCTACCCTTTTTACACGCTCTGAAGCGGCAACACCGGTGTAGATCAATGGTAATTCAACGTTTTCAAAAACGGTAAGCTCATCGATCAAGTTAAAGCTCTGGAAAACGAAACCAATGTTGTGCTTGCGCAGATCGGCACGTTTACGCTCGTTGAAGTGTGCTACCTCAATTTCGTTGAAAACGTAGCTGCCCGCATCCGGATCATCAAGCATGCCCAGGATGTTAAGCAAGGTTGATTTGCCGCAGCCCGAAGGGCCCATAATGGCAACAAACTCGCCGGTTGCTACTTCCATCGACAGCTTGTTTAACGCGATGGTCTCTACCTCTTCAGTACGGTAGAATTTTTCGAGATTGGAAATTTTTATCATTGGTGCCTCCGTTATTTCATTCCTGGTAAAACCGGGAATGATTTGTTTTTTGTTTATGCTGAATTAATTAATTGGCTTTTATATTATAATGACGCTCGGTACAGTGAATACGTTGCAACAAATATTTATTTTTTCAATACAAGTTCCTGAATATCACCATAGGTTTCGTAGCTCGAGGTAATAACCTTGTCGCCAGGGTTCAAACCATCGGTCACTACATAATAATCAGGGCTTTGACGGCCAAGCTGGATGTTTACTTTATATGCTTTGCTGCCATCTTCACTTACCTTAAAGATCCAGTTACCACCGGTTTGCTGGAAGAAACCACCTTTAGGTACCAGCACTGCCTGCATTTGATCGCTCAGCGCTAAACGCACCTGTAGGGTTTGTCCTTTACGGATACCAGTTGGCACCGCGCCCACAAACTGCATATCAACCTGGAAACTACCGGTTGTTTTTACCTGGGTATATACCTTTTTAATAACCAGGTTATAGGTTTTATCAGCAAACTGAAAATCGCCTTTTAGGCCGGTATAGATACGTGAAAGATAGTGCTCATCAATATCAACCCTAACTTTAAAGCCCGATTGTACGTCGATCTGGCCAAGGTGCTCACCTTTATTTTTGTTCTGACCAACCTCGGCATCCATAGATGTTAACTGACCGTCGATAGGTGCCCTTAGTACTAAGCCTGCAACTTTTTTGCGCATCAGCTCGAGCGTGGTTTTCATGTGGGTATATTGCTCTTGCGATTGTGAGGCTTGTTGCTTAACCAATGATGTATCCTGTGTAAGGATCTGTTTGGCTAATTTATAACGGTTAACCTGGTAATCGTAAGTGTTTTTTGCCGATTGATATTCCTGCAAGCCGATAGCTTTTTGATCAAACAGGTGTTTATCCAGTTTGTAGATCCTTTCGGCCTCTTTGTAAGCGTTCTCCACATCGGCCATGGTGTTCAGCTTGCTAATGGTGTTTTGCTGAGCGTTGTTATGCGAAATTTGCATTTGAGTTTGCTCGGCATATACAGCGGTTTCCTGGTTAGCCAGGTTAAGCTCAAGATCGGTATTTGATAGTTTCAGGATCGGGTCGCCTTTTTTAAGGGTGGCACCGTCTTCAACATATTTTTCTTCAACCACACCGCCTTCAGATGCATCAAGATATATGGTAGTTAACGGCATAACCACGCCATTAACCGGGATAAACTCCTGGAAAGGGCCTTTAGTAATAGTACTTATAGTTAGACGTTCGGTATCCACATCAAGCTTGCTTTTGCCCGATGTTAGGTAAATGCTGCCGCCAATCAGTATAATAACGCCTGTAATACCCGCAATGGTTAGTATCTTTTTGCTGTTCCAGGTCTTTTTCTCAATTTTTCTGTCCACTGTATTTTTATAATATTTTGTTAGTGATAACAAAAACACATGCCACAAATTAAAATACTGTTTTACAGCTATTTAAACACCATTTACTCAATTAAAGCGTACGCTTCTGTTACAGCAAGTGTACGGTATTGATACAGTGTATTTGTACGGCTTTTGAGCTTAAATAGCTACGCATCTGCTTATCCGTTCACAATGAACGGTTTATAGCTTATATATCGTAAAACAGGGCTATTTAGCATAAAATTTGTAACGGATTGGGCTGTTAACGAGTCTTTAATTTATTATATAGTTCATAGGTTATAGTTCAGTATTTCTCGCCTTATTATCGGCCGGTTAATAAAGGGACTACAATTTACTTTAAATTTATAACTTTTATTAAATTGACCTCTTCAATTAATCATAAGCTATAATGATGTATAGCTATGATAATCATCTATGAACTATTAACCGAAACTATAAATGATACTTAAAAAAGCTACCGTTTTAATTGTTGATGACGATCCGGACGTACTTACCGCGGTAAAACTGTTGTTAAAACCCGAGGCGCGGGAGATCATCACCGAGAAAAACCCCGAAAACCTGAACTGGCTGCTGCAACGCCATGAGGTGGATATGGTATTGCTTGATATGAACTTTAACAGCGCCATCAATACCGGTAACGAAGGCCTGTATTGGTTGCGCAAGGTGAAAGAGTGGAAGCCCAACGTATGCGTGATCATGATAACAGCTTATGGCGATATTGACCTGGCCGTACGATCCTTAAAAGAAGGCGCTAACGATTTTGTGGTGAAACCATGGCACAACGAAAAACTGCTGAACACCATAAGCGATCTGCTGGAGAAAAAAGAAGGCGGAAGCGCTAAAAGCACTAAAACATCGGTTAAAAGCACCGCAGGCGATACCGCCATCCTCGGTGAATCTGACGCGATGCAGGATATTTTTTACAAGGTGAACAAAATTGCCCCTACCGATGCCAATATTTTGATATTGGGTGAGAACGGCACCGGTAAAGATTTGATGGCGAAAGCTATTCACGAGCGTTCCTTGCGTGCCGATAAACCTTTTGTTAAGGTAGATGTAGGCGCGCTTACCGATACGCTGTTTGAAAGCGAACTCTTCGGTCATAAAAAAGGGGCGTTTACAGATGCCCGTGAAGACCGTATGGGGCGTTTTGAAGAAGCACAGGGCGGCACTTTGTTTTTGGATGAGATAGGCAATATCAGCCTACAGCAACAAGCCAAACTGTTAACCATTTTACAAAACCGACAGGTAACCCGTTTGGGTACCAACAAGGCTGTTGATGTAGATATCAGGCTGATTTGCGCAACCAACGTACCACTGAGCGAATTGGCTAATGAGAATAAGTTCAGGAAAGATTTAATTTATAGGATCAACACTGTGGAGATCAACATGCCGCCTTTACGCCGCCGTAATGAGGATATTGTGATACTGGCACGTCATTTTGCAAAACAGTACGCAAGTAAGTACCTCAAATCATCGATGGATTTTGATGCGGCGGCCATCAACAAGCTTAAAATGTACAACTTCCCCGGTAACGTGCGTGAGTTACAGTACACTATTGAGCGTGCCGTGATCATGGCTGACGATACGACCCTTAGGCCGGATGATCTGATCTTTTCTATACTGGAAACAAACACCGATAGCGGCGCGGTTGATGCAGATAACATCCCGTTAAGTACGCTGGAGAAAAACGCGATACTCAGGGTGATTGAGAAGCACAACGGCAATATTACCCGTGCCGCCAAAGAACTTGGCCTTACCCGCACCGCCCTATACCGAAGATTAAGCAAATATGATATTTAACCGTTACGAATGGCGGCTGCTGCTGCGTGTTTTTTTACTGCTTGTTGTATTGGTGGTTACCGCCTTTGTAATAGTTCATCTCGGTCAGCTTTTGTATTTGGTGATCTTGTTGCCGCTGGTTGCTTATTCGGTTGTGGATATGATCCGGTTTCAGCGGAAGGCGCAGGACGAGGTGAACCAGTTTGTAGAGTCGATCCATTACCGGGATTTTTCCCGCCATTTTGATGTACGCAAAGCGCCGAATGAATTAAAACCACTGCGTAAAGGTTTTAACGATATCAATACCACCTTCAAACTCATCAGCCGCGAACGCGAAACGCAATACCATTACCTGCAAAAAATATTAGAACTGGTTGATACCGGTATCCTATCCTACGAGGAGGAAACCGGCGAAACCGGCTGGATCAACGAGGCTTTTAAGGGCATTATCGGTGTACCCTATCTTAAAACCATTCACTCGCTCGAAAAACGGCAACCTGAATTATACAATGATCTGATCAAGCTAAAACCTGGCGAAAGCAAAATTATCACGGTAACCCGAGGCAATCAACAGGTTAAAATATTGGTGAGCGCCAGTTTGATGCGGAGTGATGAAAAACTGAACAAGCTCATTGCCTTCCAAAACGTGAACGAGGCATTGGATGAAACCGAATCGAAAGCATGGTCAAAACTGCTTAATGTAATGACCCATGAGATCATGAATTCCGTAGCCCCTATCTCTTCATTGGCAGACACGCTTAAAAACAGACTGCAAAGCCCGGATATTACCGAGAGTTTGCCACACGGCGATCTGGAAGACCTGGAGCTGGGCATAGATACCATCAAACGCCGCAGCGAAGGCCTGCTTAAATTCACAGAAAGCTACCGGAGCCTCAACAAGATAACCAAACTGGATCTGAACAAGATCATGGTGCGCGATATTTTCGAAAACCTGAACAGCCTGATGACACCAACACTCGAGAAAAAGAACATCGAACTGGAGATCATCCTCCGCGACCCAACCCTTGCTATCGAGGCTGATATTAATCTTATTGAGCAAGTAATGATCAATCTGTTAGTAAATGCCATCGAAGCAGTAAAGGACCGCGAAGAACCACGCGTCACCCTCACTGCCGAGGTACAAAGCGGCAAAACCTTTGTTAAAGTGATTGATAACGGTTTAGGCATGCCGCTGGAGTTATTGGATAAAATCTTTATTCCGTTTTTCAGTACCCGTAAAACAGGCAGCGGTATCGGCTTGAGTTTATGTAAACAGATTATGCTGTTGCATAAAGGCAATATCCAGGTGCAATCTACCGAGGGGAAAGGTTCGGCGTTTATATTGTCGTTTTAAACCACGCCCCTCGCTCTCAAATCATTATGTTATTGCGAGGTACGAAGCAATCGCATGCTATACCGAGCCGCTCTGCCTCCGTGCGATTGCTTCGTACCTCGCAATTGTAAAGGTTAGATAATTCGGTAACAGAATTAGGGATTATTTTTGTTGTTTAGGGTAGCCATATCAATGGGCTTTTTACCATTAATCCCCTGATG